>CAVFQN010000098.1:0-2749 GCA_963624615.1 Treponemataceae bacterium
GAATTTCATCATCTCTGTAATAGCCCAAAGTGACTGCTTTTGAAAACTGATTGATTAATTCGTTGATATTATCATTTGTAGAATAAAGATTATCAGCAATTTTTTCTTCTGCAGACGGAGAAATTCCGTTTTTAGATGGCGAAATATACTCAATATCGAAGATTGTTGTATCGGCACCAAGTTCCCGCATTCTAAGCAGGGCATCTGCAATAACATCGCGACTCCAGGGCCATTCACCCAAAGCCAAAATTGACGGGTCATCAATATTTACCAGTAAAATTTTCTCATTTTTGACCGGCTCTTTTCTAAGATGAAACATAGCATCATAAAGTCGGTAATCAAGTTTTTCAAATAAATTGATAAATAAAAAAACGCCAAAAACAATTACAACAGTAATTTTAATAATAAATGTAACAAGTAAACTCTTCTTTTTCATTCTGATATTATATCAGAAAAGACTTAAAAAGGGTAATTTTCTAGAGCGATTTTTGCAGCAAGCTGTTCTGCTTCTTTTTTGGATTTTCCGCTGGCTGGGCCAAAAACTTTATCTCCCAAATGCACATTTACATTAAAAAGCTGGTCGTGTTCAGGGCCGGTTTTGGACAAAAGTTCATACCTAGGACATTCTTTATAGATTTTCTGATATTTTTCCTGGAGCAAAGTTTTATAATCTTTTAAACCGCTAGTGTAAACTTTTTTTATTTCGTCAATGATAAATGACAGGACATATTCTTCTGCCGCCTTATAGCCGCTATCCAGATAATAAGAGCCGATAATAGCTTCCATGCAGTCTGCCAAAATTGCCGGCTTTTCCCTGCCCCCGCTCATTTCTTCTCCATGCCCCAAAATTAAAAGTTTATCAATTCCCAGGCGGTGAGCAACTTCGCAAAGAGTTTTTTCAGAAACAACTGATGATTTTATTTTGGCTAAATCCCCTTCCGGGTTATCAAAATTTCTATATAGGTATGATGCAGTCACAAGTCCCAAAACAGAATCGCCCAAAAACTCCAGGCGTTCGTTATTTTTTATATGCTTAATTTCGTTTGTAATAGAACGATGATGAAAAGCCTGGTCCAATAATTCCAGATTTTTGAATCTAATATTCACACTTTTACAAAAATTAATGAGTGCGTTTTTTCTTTCTGATGATAATGATAAGTCTGTTCTCATAGTAAAAAAATAATTCTAAAAAAAAAGCACAAGTCCCAAAACTTGTGCTTTTCCGTAGTTTCTGATTAAAATGATTTATTTGCTCTGTGCAGATTTAATAAAATCATAAGCATCACGAACTGTTTCAAATTCATTAGCTTTTTCATCAGGGATACTAACACCCAATTCTTCTTCGATAGCGTATACTAATTCGTATGTATCAAGGCTATCAGCTCCAAGATCATTTCTGAAAGAAGAATCTAATGTAATCTTGCTTTCATCGATTTCCAATTTGTCAGCAATAAGCTTCTGGATTTTTTCAAACAATTCGTCCATTCTTTTTTTCTCCTAAGAATTATGCTTTTGTTTCAGGTGTAATAACCTGACGTCCGCGGTAGAATCCGCATTTTGGACATACATGATGTGACTGAACAAGGTTTCCGCAGTTGTTACATTCTACCAACTGTGGAGCTGTAAGTTTCATGTTGATGCTCTGACGTCTTTTTGTTACGGCCTTAGATGTTTTACTTCTTGGTACTGCCATTTGTATATAACCTCACTATATAAATTCTGATATAACTGAGAAATATATTACAACAGTTCCAATCAGAGTGTCAATCCATTATAACAAAAAATAGGAGTTTGTCAAACAAAATTTCATTTTTTGTCATTTTGGAACACTTCTTTAGCATTTTTACTGGCTTCCGTATTTTTCTCTCAGTGCCTTTTCTACAATTTTTGGAACCATTCTGGAAATATCACCACCAAATTTTGCCAATTCTTTTATTGATGATGATTTTACAATTGTAAACTGCCCCTTTGACTGCAAAAAAACAGTTTCAATTCCAGGATTTAAATTCTGATTCATTTGGGCCAGTTCAAATTCATATCCAAAATCATTTGAAGACCGAACTCCCCTAACCAAAACTTTTGCATCAACTTTTCTGGCATAATTTACGATTAAACCTTCATAAGCGTGAACTGAAACATTTTTATAATCTTTTGTCAGTTCTTTTAGCATTGCAAGGCGTTGATCCTGGGTAAACATATAATTTTTATCAGGATTTACCGAAACGACAACATCTATTGTATCAAAAAGCAGGGCTGCTCTTTTTATAATATCTAAATGACCATTTGTAGGAGGATCGAAAGATCCAGCAAATACAGCTTTTACCATAGACAGAAATCTATCTTATTTGACGAAAACTAACAATAGAGATAAAATTGCAGCCATGAAAAATTTTATTTACTTAACTTTTATTTGCATTCTCGGATTGATTTTTATCTCTTGTGGCTCTGTTCCAAAAAATGAAACAACGGTAGAAGATGAAGTTGTTGTTGAAGTTGTTGAGGAAGCAGTTGTTGAAGAACCTCAGAATTTTGATGATGAAGTTGTGGATGTTGATGAAGAAGTTATCGATGTAATATCTGAAGCTGAACTTGAAGATGAAGAATATATTCGTTCTACAAACAATCTTTCATCAGAAGAAACTGTCACAAAAGAAGAATTTACTGATGATAAGGCTGAAATTTTAAGAATAATTTCGGAACTCCAGGAAGTTATGGACCAGGAAGATACTGAAGCCTGGCTCTCTTATAT
>CAVFQN010000099.1:0-5378 GCA_963624615.1 Treponemataceae bacterium
CGGTTTTACAGTTAGCGAAGCTGCTTCAGTTTTATTAAACCCAATATCTTTTATTTTTATTTTGATTTCTTTGATTTGTCCAATTTTTACTTATGTTGCAATGGGTAAATTGATAGAAAAGTACGATGGCTCTCAAGAGTCAATCCTTGCGGTAAATAAAGGTGTAAAAAGAGTTGTATTTGGAAGCTGGGCCCTGCCTGTTTCTATAGCCGTTATCTATCCTATTGCGATTATTTTTTTTATGATGAGTAAAGGTTTTGCTCCTATCGCTTTTGAAACGGATGAGGGGGCTCAGTCATTTGCTTATTATACTTTCTGTATGATATTTGGAAGCTTGTCTGTATTTTCTGTTTCGGCTTACGTTCTTGTTGTTTCCAATACCGAAAAATTTGTAAAATGGCTTCCTTACGAAAGAAAATATCAGACTTTTGCGTTTTTGGCCCGCAGTATTTTGATTATCCTTTTTGTATTGGTTGGGATGGTTTTATTTTTTGAAGCAGTTTATGATGTTCCAGCAAATCAGGAGTTGCCTTTAACGACTCTTTTTGCAAGGCGATTAACACCTTTTGCTATTTTTATTGCAATTTGTGGCTTGTGTGATGTTTATATCCAGCTTGCAGATGTAAATTATGTTATCAATAGTGTTAAAAAATTCGCCGGAGATTTGGCTGCAAAAAATTATCAGACTGAAAAAATCCCGGTTTTGATTCGATGTGAACTTGGAGAACTTGCAAATTCGCTGAATGATTTTCAGGATACAACAAGGCAGTTGTTCTTAAACTTTAAGGATTCAATTAGTGATACAACAAACGGAGCAAATGACCTGCAGACCGAAATGGATTCTGTAAAGGGTGAAATTAATTCGATTATTGAAGGCGTAAAACTTGTTAGCGGTGAAATGATAAATCAGTCTGCAGGGGTTGAAGAATCTAGTGCTTCTGTAAATCAAATTATCAGTAGAACCAGAGTTTTGAATGAAAGTATTGAATCTCAAGTTGCCGCCGTAACTCAATCTTCTGCTGCAGTTGAAGAAATGGTCGCAAATATTAATTCTGTCACCCAAATCCTTGAAAAAAATAGTCAGTCAGTTCTTTTGCTTACTCAGGCCTCTGATGATGGCCGCCATTCTGTAAAAAATGCAGTGGATATTTCCCAGCAGATTATTAATCAATCAACTTCGCTTTTGGAAGCAACGTCAATTATTCAGACAATTGCTTCTCAAACAAACCTGCTTGCAATGAACGCTGCAATTGAATCTGCCCATGCAGGTGAGGCTGGAAAAGGTTTTGCTGTTGTTGCTGATGAAATTAGAAAACTTGCAGAACAGTCTAGTATGCAGAGTAAGGCTATTAATGAAAGTTTGAAAAATCTTTCTGCTTCGATTCTTTCTGTTTCTGATAACACAAAAGAAGTTCAGGAAAAATTTGACGTTATTTATGATTTAGCCCAGACTGTAAAAAATCAGGAAAGTGTTATTATGAACGCTATGACTGAACAAAATGAAGGAAATAAGCAGGTTCTGGAAGCAATGCAGAACATCAGGTCTTCTACATCGAATGTTACAGATGGTTCCACTGAAATGCTTTCTGGTGGTGAACAGATTATTTCCGAAATGAAAAACCTTTCAGAAGTTACAAGAAGAATTAATGTTCAGATGGATGAAATGTCTTCCAGTGTTTCTGAAATTACAACTTCTGTTGATAAAGTTTCGCAAACATCCAAAATAAATCAAAGTGATGTGGATAAACTAGCAAGACAGATTGGAGAATTTACTTTGTAGTTTTCACAGTAACTTCTAAAAATTGCAATTTTTAGAAGTTACTGAGATGTTTTTTTCTGCTGTGCAGGTTTTTCTCTACAAAATCTTTTTCAAAGGTTTTCCCACCAATTGGACCACAGGACCCAGGAAAATTGAAATAACTACAGACCCTATGATTGAGCCTTGAATTCCATCAGGATTAAAACTTGCGGCAAAAATACCAATTCCCATTGCCAAAAAATCATAAATAATTCGGACAAGAAAATATGGAACTTTTTTGATTCCGTTTGTGATGATTGCAGGGAGGGCGTCATAAGGGGCAACTCCCATTTGTGCATTCATGTAAATTGCAGCAACAATGATAAAGCCTGTGATTGTCAAAATGAAAATCGGGATAATTTGACCAAGGCTGCCTGTCGTATTTATAAAATCGTGAAAGCCGTTTTTTGCCCACAGCCATTTGAAAAAATCTGCAACATAACCAATCAGAACCATATTTGCGATTGTCCCGAACCCTATCATTTCCGATCCAAAAATAAAGGTCAAAATCAGCATAAGGCCGTAAACAATTATTTCGGTAGTTCCTAGTCCCAAACCCAAAGTATTTGCTATGTTCAGATTCATAAAACTTGCGGGGTCAGTTCCCCAGCCAATTTCAATCAAAATGGAAACAAAAAATCCCATAAAAAGGACTGCCGGCAACATAAAAAAAAGTCTTTTTTTGAAATTCGGTACAATAAATTGTTTAAAAGTAAATTTCATAAATTTTCTCGAAAAAAAAGGGCTCCTTAAAAAAGAAGCCCCTTGTAAAAATCAAATTAGTCAGCCAAAGCTTTATATTCATCAAACTTCTTTGCAACTTCATCATCCTGTTTTGTACACAAAGAAACAATCACAGTAACAAGAAGACAAACTACAAAGGCTGGAAGAATTTCGTAAAGTCCAAAAATAGGGCAAAGGCTTGCTGGAAGATAATGCCAGACAACATCAACAATTCCGCCAGAAATTAAACCGGCAATTGCACCTGCTGCAGTTGTGCGTTTCCAGTAGAGGGCCAGCAAAACCAGAGGTCCGAAAGTTCCACCAAATCCTGACCATGCAAAAGAAACAAGTCCAAAAATTGAAGAATTAGGATTGAGTGAAAGGAGGAGGGCAACAAGAGAAATTACTGTAACAACAATTCGGCTTGTAGCCAAAACCTGTTTTTCGCTGGCATCCTTCTTAATCAAACCTTTGTAAATATCCTGGCTAACTGCAGAAGCGGCTGCCAAAAGCTGAGAGTCGGCAGTAGACATAGAAGCGGCAAGAATTGCACAAAGGAAAATACCTGCAATAAAGGCCGGGTACATATTTTGCATTGTTGCAGAGAAAACTGTCTCGGCGTCTCCGAAAGAAGTAACACCGGCAATTGCGGTATCTGCCCCAGTTCCCAAAAGAATTCCATGTTTCAAGAGATAAACGGTTCCCAAAGTTCCGATGATAAATGTTCCCAAGTAAGAAATTACCATCCAAGACATACCAATTCGGCGAGCCTTTTTGATTTCTGTGTTAGAACGGATTCCCATAAAGCGAACGATGATATGTGGCATTCCAAAGTATCCCAATCCCCAAGCCAAAGCCGAAATAATGCTCATAGGCTTGTAGTTTTGATTTGCAAAGAAAGCATTTTTCATTGTTTCGCCGAATTTTCCGGCGATCGCATCAGCCTGAAAGCCCTGAACCTGAGAAATGGCACTTGGAAGTCCGCCCAGAGAAACCACTGCGATTACTGCAGAGAAGATAAAGGCAATTACAATCAGCATACCCTGGAAAAAGTCTGTTGTACAAACGGCAACATAGCCACCTGTAATTGTGTAACCCAAAATTACTGCAAGACCTATGATAAGTCCCCAATGGTAAGGAAGATTGAAAACCGAAGTAAAAAGTTTTGCACAGGCAACTAATCCCGAAGCTGTGTAAATTGTAAAGAACAAAACAATAAAGATAACAGAAATGATAGAAAGAAGATGTGATTTATCTTTAAATCTATTTGTAAGGAATTCAGGAATTGTGATTGAATCTCCGAAAGAAATAGAACATTTACGCAAAGGTTTTGCAACAAAAAGCCAGCTCAAATATGTTCCGATGATAAGTCCCATTGCCGTCCAGAATGTTTCTTTTACTCCGCCAAGGTAGCAAAGTCCGGGCAAGCCCATCAAAAGCCAGGCAGAAGAGTCAGAAGCTTCTGCAGAAAGAGCTGTTACCCAAGGACCAGTTTTTCGTCCACCCAAAAAGAAATCGGCAGAAGTGTTGTTTTTGTTTGCACTTGCAAAACCGATGTAAAGCATACCAGCCAGATAAAGAACAAAAGCAATAATCTTGGCTACAATTTGTGCTGTCATAAATGAAACCACCTTAATAAATTTATACAATTATAATGAAAATTTTTATAAGAATAAAGGGAGCCTATAAAAGTATTTTCCCTTGCCTTTTCAGATTTTTCTTCCTATATTTAATGTACATATTTTTCATATTTACAGAGGTTTTTATGGCTGAATGTTCACACAACTGTGGTTCTTGCGGCGAAAATTGTTCCGAAAGAGATTTTAGGGCTTATCTTCATAAAGGAAGTTCTGTTAAAAAAGTAATTGGCATTGTAAGTGGCAAGGGTGGGGTTGGAAAATCCCTGGTTACCAGCCTTTTGGCTTCAAAAGTTAATAAAGATGGTTTTAGAACTGCTATTTTGGATGCTGATATTACTGGGCCTTCTATTCCGGAATCTTTTGGGGCTGACAATTTAAGGGCAGAAACTGTCGAGGGTGAGGATGCTTTAAAGCCTGTTATCACAGACTCTGGTATTCAGCTTATGTCTATGAATTTTCTTTTGCAAAATCCTAATGACCCTGTAATCTGGCGTGGACCTGTAATTGGTGGGGCTGTAAAACAGTTTTGGACAGATGTTATCTGGGATAATGTTGATTTTATGTTTGTGGATATGCCTCCAGGAACTGGGGATGTTCCGCTTACAGTTTTCCAATCTCTTCCTGTTGATGGAATTATCGTTGTTTCTTCTCCTCAGCAGCTTGTCCGCGTAATTGTAGAAAAAGCCGTAAACATGGCAAATATGATGAATATTCCTATTTTGGGAATTGTCGAAAATATGAGCTATGTTGAATGTCCTGACTGTGGCAAAAAAATCACTGTTTTTGGAAAATCAAATATTGACGAAATTGCCAAAAACTTTAATCTGCCAGTTTTGGCCAGACTCCCTATGAAGGAGTCTACGAGTCTTGCAGTGGATTCTGGAGATGTCGAAAGCATAGAAATGCCAGAATTGGACGGAGCTGCGAAAACGGTTGAAGGACTTTTGAAATGAGTCAGAACATCGAAGAAAAAGAACAGAAAGGGCTTTCTGAAGATCAGGTGAATGAAACAATTGGTGAACTTTGCCATTTGCTTGCGAAAACTTGCGACGAAAAACTCCTTTTTGATTTTTTTTCCTGTCTTTTTACTAAACCCGAACTAAAAGATATGGCTAACCGCTGGCTTCTCGTAAAGGAAATTGACAAGGGAATGACCCAGCGGGAAATTGCCAAAAAATTTTCCATGTCGCTGTGCAAAATCACGCGTGGTTCCAGGG
>CAVFQN010000100.1:0-2977 GCA_963624615.1 Treponemataceae bacterium
CAATCCTTAAACTTGCCGTAATCATTTTCCATTGGAATAGCCTGGTCTGGAAGTCTCATAACTTCTTCAAGTCTAGAAGGCATTGGTGGTTCTTTTCCAATTGCATCAGTTACAATCTGACCAAATTTAGCAGGTGAAGCTGTTTCCAAAATCACCCCGACAGCTTTTTTGTCAAGGACTTTTTGAGCCCAGTCAGGAACGTTAGGTGTAAGTCCCGGGTTTTTGAAATCATTTTTATTGCCATTCATCAAATCAGCCATACCGCCGTTTTTGATACATTCCCAGGCTGCATAACCGATAGCTCCATGAGGATCGATTGTATATCCTGTTTTTGAATAACAATCTTTGATAGCCTGAATAATTCCGTCATTATTCTGCCAGTAAGAAGCAAACATCAGGCGAACCTGATCCAAAGTATACATAGCTTTAATGCGTTCGTAATTACTTGGCGCACCAACGTCCATTGCATTTGCGTAAGTTTCAACGGAAGGTCTAGCCTGATAATCACCTGTCGCAATCCAATCTGGAATTGTTCGGTTTGAATTTGTTGCGGCTGTAAAACCTGCAATTGGAGCTCCCATTTCGCGGGCAATTAAACCAGATGTCAGGTTTCCAAAATTTCCAGAAGGAACTGTCATAATTATTGCAGGGTCTGTAATTTTGTTATCAATAGAGCAGCGGTTTCTTACGGTCAAGGCTGTGTACATATAGTAGAAAGACTGTGGTAGAAGTCGGGCAATATTGATTGAATTTGCAGAAGATAAACGCAAGCTTTCTCGGAGGTCTGTATCAGTAAATGCCGTTTTTACAAGTTTCTGGCAGTCATCAAAAGTACCTTTAACTTTGAGGGCTCGGACATTTCCTGTAAATGTAGAAAGCTGTTTTTCCTGCAGTGGTGAGATTTTTCCATCAGGGTACAAAATTGTAACGTCCAGCCCCGGAACTCCATGGAAGGCAGAACCGACAGCCGACCCTGTATCACCAGATGTAGCAACTAGAATATGTAGCGGAGTTGCTTCATTTCTGTTGAAATATGACATAACTCGGGCCATAAAACGCGCACCAAAGTCTTTGAAAGCACATGTTGGACCGTGGAAAAGTTCCATTACATAAGAAACAGAATCCAAAGGTACAATTTTTGGTTGGAAAGGATAAGCATCCTGGATAATTGCAGCCAAATCGTTGTCTGGAATTTCCCCTTCAACGTAAGGTTTTGCCATATTAAAAGCCACATCTCTAAAAGATGGAGCAGGATCTTTGTTTAACAATGATTTATCCAATTTAGGAAAAGAAACTGGAATGTATAAGCCTCCAGTTTTCTGGTTCATACCGCCCATTACGGCAGTTTTAAAATCAACTTTGACAGAACTGTCTCTTGTGTCTGTGTAAATCATATATTTTCTCCTATTAATCTTAAAGCCCATAAACCAGGGCGTCTACAATTTCTTCTGCAAGTTCAGATTTTGCTTTTGTAACGCAGGCATTCCAATTTTTACCTTTTGCTTCGTGGGTAAAGGTTGATGAATAAAACTTTTTTCCATCTTTCATTGTCACTGCCTGAATTTCCGCAACGAGAGAACAAAGATATTTGCCGTCATCAGTTGCTTCAACAGGTTTTGTAAATTTTACAGTTCCCACAATCAGATAACCGTAAGAATTTTCGATAATCTCATAATTTTCTTTGTAAAGGGTCGAAAGTGGCTTTCCAATATAAGATGTTTCGTTTACAGGGGCATTTCCAACCATAGTCATTCCGCGGGTTCTGAATTCTGAAAGAATTTCATAAGAATTATTTATGGCTTTACCTTTTTCGTTAAAATCCCAGATAAATAAAACCGCCCCCTTTGTGATTATATCAGAGCGAACTTTCCAATCAGCTTCTGAGCGATGATTTATGGCTGCGTCAAAAACTTTGTCAGAATTATTTATTGGAGTTGGGTAAACAGCCAGGGTTGTGTTTGCTGAAAAAGTCGGGACTGCCGGCTCATAAGTATAAGAGCCATTTTGGTCGGTTAAAACATCAATTTCTTTGTATGTAAGTTCTCCATCTTCCTTACCATTCGGATAAGAAATTGTTACAGGATAATTTGCCAGAGGATTTCCATCTTTATCTTTTGCGATAAAAGTGTAATTTGAAGAAAAAGCTCTTTTTATATTTGTGATTTTTGGACTTGCCGTAAAAGTAAATGAAAGACCTTCAAGAGATTCTATAAAAATATCATCTTGAGATTTTTCATTTTCCTGATTTTCTTTGATTTCTTCGGTAAGAGAATTATCGACATCAGAATTATCATCAGAAGTGTCCAGAAAAGATTCCTTTTCCTTTGCAACTGGTTTTGTTGCAGTTTGTTCTGTGATTTTGTTCTGATTTGCAGATTTTGCCTCGCTTGTAGAAGCACAAGCTGTGAGCGCTGTAATTGCCGCACCAATCAATAAAACTGATATTGTACTTTTTGAAAAAAAATTATTTACTTTCATAAATATCCCACTCTCAACAATATTTTATCCATTTTATTAATAAAATGCCTTTTTTACAATGGGATATTGCCAAAAAATTATTATAAGTTTAAAACTAGCATACGATGATAGAAGGGTGAGGAAAAAATGAATCGGTCTACAAAAGCCTTTATTTATAAGGATAATATAAAATATAACCTTGAAGAAATCAGAAAATATGTAAATCCAGAGGTAAAAATCTGCCTGTCTGTAAAAGCTGATGCTTATGGTCATAATGCTGTTTTGACTGCGAAAATTGCGGAAAGCCTTTCTTTTGATTATCTGGCGGTTGCTACTGTTGATGAAGGAATTGAACTTAGAAATGCCGGAATTAAAACAAAAATCCTGCTCTTGAGCCTTTGCACTCCCGAAGAAATGCCGGAACTTTTTAAATATGAAATTACGCCTTTTGTTTTTTCTGAAGAATATATATCTTGTCTTATAAATGCCAGCGATTCTTATTTTTCTGATGATAATGATA
>CAVFQN010000101.1:0-6520 GCA_963624615.1 Treponemataceae bacterium
AAATATTGCAAGGCAAATCTTTCAAAATATCTTGTAAAAATTACAAAAGATATTGAAATTCAAAAATCAACAACTCGAATGAATAACACAATGGCTAAACAGCGTGATCCAAATGCCCAGGATAAGCCAATTCCACAGGAAGTTGTTCTGGTTTTCTTAAAGCCAAACGACTCTTATTCATTCACCCAGTTGTTAAAAGAAAATCGCATTACTCGTGGCGATGTTTACGCAATCGGAGTTCCTTGCCAGGATACTCTTGATGGTGGAGATGTTTGCGAAACCTGTGAAGGCAAAAAGCACGTTTCCTGCGATGAATTAATTGGCGTTGACCAGGCAGCAGAAGAAAATTTACAGCCAAATACAAAGCGTATGGAAGAAGTTGCAAAACTTGAAGCAATGACTTCTCAAGAACGCTACGAATTCTGGCAAGAACAGTTCTCTCGCTGTATCCGTTGTAATGCTTGTCGTAATGTATGTCCTGCTTGTACTTGTGAAAAATGTGTATTCGATAACAACAATCTTTACACCTCACAAAAAGTAGCTCAGACAAGCTTTGAAGAAGATCTTTTCCACATTGTCAGAGCCTGGCACGTTGCCGGTCGCTGTACAGACTGTGGAGAATGTTCAAGAGTTTGTCCTCAGAATATCCCACTTTACCTGCTCAACCGCAAGTTTATCAAAGATATTAATGAGATTTATGGGGAATATCAGGCTGGAGCTGATATGGAATCTAAACCAGCAATGCTCCGCTTCGAAGAAAGTGACCCAGAAACAACTATTGTTTATGCAAGATCTAAAGACGGAGGTGAAGAATAATGTTTTCTATTTCAAAAGATAAGATTGATTCATTATTTGAGCTCATTGGTTCAAAACAGCCTTTGTACTTGCCTGTAGACAATAGTGCAGGTAAAGCTGATTTCCAGAAATGGGAAAAAGGCAAAAAACTTTCAGAAAATTTGAAAACCGTACGTTCTGCAAAAGATTTCTTCTTTCCAAAAGCAGAACACATGGTTTCTTACAAGATGAATGGTAAAGAAATTTCTGTAGACGATCCAAGAAAACAAGTCGAAGACTTTGTAGTTTTTGGTGTAAGAGCTTGTGATGCAGTCGGATTTACAGTAATCGACAATGTTTACCTTAAAATGAATCCTGTAGATTCTTATTACAAGAATCGTCGTGAACATGGAACAGTTATCACTCTGGCTTGTAATCAGCCTGCAAAAACTTGTTTCTGTGCAGCATACGGAATTGACCCATCATTATCAGAAAACAAAAATGCTTCTGCTGGAGACGTAAGTTGCTGGCTTAGTGATGGAAGTTATTATTTCCAGGCTAATACAGAAAAGGGTAAAACATTCATTGAAAACGCAAAAACACTTTTAGCAGAAGTTGATGATAAAGAAGTTGCTTCTGTTAAAAATGATATTTCTGCTAAGGCTAAAGCTACACCATTTGCTCAGTTGAGCTTGTCTAAGTTCCAGGGCAAAGATATGCTTAAGATTTTTAATTCCAAAATCTGGGAAAAAGTTGCAGAACCATGCGTAGGCTGCGGAACTTGTACTTATGTCTGCCCTACCTGTATGTGCTTTGATGTACGCGACTTTGATACAGGAAACGGAATTAAACAGGTTCGTTGCTGGGATTCATGTATGTATTCTGATTTTACTCAGATGGCAGCTGCAAATCCTCGTCTTACACAAAAAGAACGTTCTCGCCAGCGATTTATGCACAAATTGATGTATTACCCAATGGCTCACGAAGGACTTTTTGGCTGCGTAGGTTGCGGACGTTGTCTGGAATCTTGTCCAGTACACATGAACGTTGTCAAAGTTGTAAACTTTGTAAACGAAAGTGATGATATTTAAGGAATAGGAGACGGAAATGGAAAACAACGAAAGCTTTATTCCTTATATAGGAAAAATTATTGATATTAAACAGGAAACTCCTGATGTAAAAACTTTCAGTGTAGTTGGACTTGATGGAAAAAAATTATTCAATCATATTCCTGGACAGTGTGCTATGCTCATTGTTCCTGGCGTTGGTGAATCAATGATTTCTATTACATCTTCCCCAACCCTCGAAACTCACATGGAATTTTCTATCAAAAAATGTGGTTGTGTAACAGAATGGCTTCACAATGCCGAAGTTGGCCAGGAGATTTGCCTTCGTGGCCCAATCGGAAACGGCTTCCCTGTTGATACAAAACTCAAAGGTAAAGATATTCTGGTAATTGCCGGTGGTATTGGTATTGCTCCAGTTCATTCTGTAGTTAATTACATGATGGATCACCGTTCAGATTACGGAAAAATCCAGGTAATTTACGGTTCACGTTCTGTAGCTGACTTGGTTCGCCTTGATGAAATGAAGAACGTTTGGATGAAACAGCCTAACTGTTCAATCGATTTGACAATTGACCGGGCAGAAGAAGGCTGGGACGGCCACGTTGGATTTGTACCTCCTTATGTAACAGAACTTAATCCAGATCCAGGTATGACCGTAATCATGTGTGGACCTCCAATCCTCATTCACCTTTCGCTTGATAATCTTAAAAAATTAGGATTTAAAGATGAACAGGTTTTCACAACAATGGAAATGCGCATGAAGTGTGGTATTGGTAAATGCGGACGCTGTAATATTGGTGATAAATTCGTTTGTAAAGACGGTCCGGTATTCAGTTTTGATCAGTTAGGTGAACTTCCACCTGAATATTAATTAGGAGCAAAAAATGGCAGATAAAGAAATGGCAACAATCTATATTTTTGGCAAAAAATATGATGTACCTGCTGAATTAACAATTATGAATGCTATGGAGTACGCTGGCTATCAGCTGAAACGTGGCTGTGGATGTAGAAACGGTTTCTGTGGAGCTTGTGCTACAATTTATCGTATCAAAGGGCAGAATCAGTTGCAGACATGTCTTGCTTGTTCTAAAAAAGTTGAACCGGATATGTACATTGCTACCCTTCCATTCTTCCCATTGGTAAAACAGATTTATGACATCAATAAAGTAAAACCAGAACAGGCACTTATGATGCAGCTTTACCCAGAGATTTATTCTTGTGTTGGATGTAACGCTTGTACACGAGCCTGCCCTCAGTCTTTGAACACAATGCAGTACATTGCTTATGCCCAGCGTGGTGATTTTGCAAAATGTGCTGATTTGTCATTTGACTGTGTAATGTGCGGATGTTGTTCTTCTCGTTGTCCAGCTGGTATTTCTCATCCTCAGGTTGCAGAACTTGCCCGCCGTCTTAACGGAAAATATATTCAGCCACAGACACAGCACCTCATTGACCGTGTAAACGAAATCAACGAAGGAAAGTGTCAGGCTGCTCTGGAAGAAATGATGAACAAACCTTTAGACGAAATCAAAAATCTTTATAATACTCGAGAAATCGAAAAGTAGGAGACGAATATGTACGGAAATTATCTTGATGATGCAGCTAAAATCGTAGCTGAAAAACGTGAAGAAAACCTTAAATTTGAACATGCTCGTCTTACTGCAGAAGAAAAAGATGACTTGCTCTTGAAATTCCACCCAGACCGCATTAAGAGTCAGTTTGAAGAATTGAAGATTGGTCCAAACAAAGGACAGAAAGCTCCAATCGAACTGGCTGCAATGCTCCAGGCAAAACCACGCTTTGAACCTTCACAAATTGATCTTAATCACGTTGATTACGAATCTGATGTTCTGGTAATCGGTGGCGGAGGGGCTGGAACATCTGCTGCAATCATGGCTTCAGAAGCTGGTGCAAAAGTTCTTTTGGTAACAAAACTCCGTGTAGGCGACGCAAACACAATGATGGCAGAAGGTGGTATTCAGGCAGCTGATAAGCCAAATGACTCACCTGCCCAGCACTATCTTGACGCTTTTGGTGGCGGACACTTTGACGGAAAACCAGAATTGGTTTCTACACTCGTAAACAAAGCTCCATCTGTAATTAAATGGTTGAACGACCTTGGTGTTGAATTTGACAAAATGCCAGACGGAACTATGGTTACAACTCATGGTGGCGGAACCAGTCGCAAGAGAATGCACGCTTGTAAAGACTATTCAGGTGCCGAAATCATGCGTACCCTCCGCGACGAAACTTTCAACCGCAAAGATGACATTATAGTTGTAGATTTTACAGCAGCCACCGAAATCATCAAAAACGACAAAGGCGAAGCTTGCGGTGCAGTTCTTTTGAACATTGAAACAGGCGAACTTTACATTGCAAAAGCAAAAGTTGTAATTATTGCAACTGGTGGTGCCGGACGTATGCACTATCAGGGCTTCCCGACTTCTAACCACTACGGAGCAACAGCTGATGGTCTTGTAATGGCATACCGTGCAGGAGCAAAACTCCTTTATCAGGATTCATTGCAGTATCACCCAACGGGAGCCGCTTACCCTACACAGATTTTGGGTAAACTCGTTACAGAAAAAGTTCGTTCACTTGGTGCAAAACTCATCAACAAAAACGGCGAAGTTTACATTCATCCTCTTGAAACTCGTGACGTAAACGCTTCTGGAATTATCCGAGAAGTTCGTGAAGGCCGCGGAGTTCACAACGATGTTCAGGACGCAGTTTGGCTCGATACTCCGATGATTGATATGATTCATGGAGAAGGCACAATCCTCAAATCAATTCCTGCTATGTACAATATGTTCATCAAATACGGAATTGATATTCGTAAGGAACCAATTCTTGTATATCCAACCCTCCACTATCAGAATGGTGGTGTTGAAATCAACAAGACTTGCCATACAAACGTTCCAAATCTCCTGGTTGCAGGAGAAGCTTCAGGTGGTGTTCATGGAACAAACCGCTTGATGGGAAACTCTTTGCTTGACGTAGTTGTTTTTGGTCGCGAAGCTGGAATTGAAGCTGGAAAAATCTTCAAAGACATCAAAACAACCGACACTACAAAAATGAATCTTGACCACGTAACAGCTTTCGAAAAAGAAAGAAAAGACGCTGGAATTAATTCAGACCTCGTTTCACCAAAATTGCTTCCAACATATCATCATGGAAATCCTGAATTTGAAGGAAAAGCAATTCCTGGAGCTAGTAAATAAGAGTTGATTTTTTAAGAAAAGGGCACTCTATAAACGGGGTGCTCTTTTTTTTTACATTTTTCAGGATTTTGCGTTTTATTGCTAAAATTACTATTAAACAATATAATTTTAGTAAATTTTTTATTTATAAGAGGTTAAATAATGACTGCCTATTTGGGTGGAGTTGTAGCATCAGCTCTATCATTCATCTTTGTTGTTTTTGCCATTGGTGCAATCGGATACCTTGTTGGTGCAATTAAAATCAAGGGTATTGAATTGGGAACCGCAGGTGTTCTGCTTGTGGCTTTGATTTGGGGAATTATCATTAATTTTGTTCCGGCATTTAAGATTGGTGAAAGAGAAATTCTCCTTTTTAGTGATAAAATTAAATCAAATTTTAATATAGTTTCTAATATCGGAACAGCACTTTTCGTTACTGCTGTCGGTCTTATAGCAGGACCTAAATTCTTCCGTTCGTTTAATAAAAGCACATTATCTTACATTTTGATTGGTGTAATTATTATTTTGATTGGCGCTGTTACTGCCGCTTTAATTGCACTTCTTGATAAAAACTGTTCAACATCTATGGCTGTCGGACTTCTTACCGGCGGTCTTACTTCAACTCCTGGTTTTAGTGCCGGAAAAGAAGTTGCAATGGCTTTAGATGAAGCAAACAAAGCAGTCGAAATCCCTTCGACATTTGAAGCTGACGTTACTGCAGGTTATGGAATTGCATATACATTTGGTGTTCTTGGTGTTGTTCTTTTTGTTCAGATTGTTCCAAAAATCTTAAAAGTTGATATGAAAAAGGAAGTTGAAACTTTCCAGGCTGCAAATCAGATTCAGATTCCAGAACCGAAAGGAAAACTTGCCTCTCTTGATCCATTCGGATTTTTCCCGTTCATCCTTGCTGTTGCTTTAGGCTGTTTGATTGGTGCAATTAAAATTCCTGGAATTAACTTTTCACTTGGAAATTCCGGCGGATGTCTGATTGGCGGTCTTATTATTGGTCACTTTGCTCACATTGGAAAAATTGACTGTCGTGTTTCAAAACAGACTTTGAACTTTATGCGTGAACTAGGACTTGTTCTCTTCTTGATTGGTGCTGGTGTTCCGGGCGGTGTAAACTTTATTGACAAATTCCGCTGGACATATTTTATTTACGGTGCAATTATGACAACTGTTCCTATGATTGTAGGATTCATTCTTGCAAAGTTTGTATTTAAACTGAGTCTTTTGAACAACCTTGGTTCTATTACTGGAGGCATGACTTCTACACCAGCTCTTGGAACTTTGATTGCAACTGCCGGTACAGACGAAGTTTCTGCTGCATATGCTGCAACTTATCCGTTTGCACTTGTTTCAGTCGTAATTGTTTCTAAAGTTTTGATTATGATTTTGTAACACAATCCTTTATAGAAAACAGGCGGAAGATTTTTTTATTCTTCCGCCTTTTTTGTTTTTTACCCTTATTTTATA
>CAVFQN010000102.1:0-2021 GCA_963624615.1 Treponemataceae bacterium
GTATAAAGCTGTCCGTCAAAATTCAAGGGGAATTGTCCCAAAATGTCAATTCTAAGATACTGGTCGCCAGCTCCATTTTGTTCGTAAATAAAGCCATCGTCATATTCATCACCAGGCTCGTCGGCAAAAATAGCTGCAGTACTAAGGCAGATAATCATAAAAAGTGAAATAAATCGTTTCATATTGCGACCTTTTTTTTAATCTTGTATATTTTTTTATATGTTGTGAACATCTCTAAAACTTGATTTTGATGATTTTTAGAGACGCCATAAAATATACATTTTTTATTCTTCTTTATCAATAAAACCAAAAGAGGAGATTAAAGTTACATGAGTGCAGTGATTATTGATGGAAAACAGGTTGCGGCTGATGTTCGTGCCGATGTTGCAAAAAAAGTTGCAGAACTGAAGGAAAAAGGAATTGCTCCCTGCCTTGCAGTTATTTTGGTTGGAGAAAATCCTGCCTCGGTTTCTTATGTGACTGGTAAGCAAAAGGCTTTGTCAGAAGTGGGGATGATTGACCGGTCTGTAAAATTGCCAGAATCAACAAGAGAGGAAGATTTGCTTAAATTAATAGAAGAATTAAATCATGATGATTCAGTTCACGGGATTTTGGTTCAGCTGCCACTTCCAAAGCATATTGACGAAGATAAAGTTATTATGGCCATTGATCCTTCAAAAGATGTGGACGGTTTTCATCCAGTGAGCGTCGGAAATTTGATGATTGGCAGACCGGGTTTTTTGCCTTGCACACCACATGGTATTATTGTCCTCCTGCAAAAAGCTGGAATTGAAACTTCCGGAAAGCACGCCCTGGTAATTGGACGTTCCAATATTGTCGGAAAACCTGTTTCTATCCTCCTGGCTCGAAAAGACGTAAACTGCACAGTTACCATGTGTCATACCGGGACAAAAAATCTTCCTGAACTTACCCGCCAGGCGGACATTCTCATTGTAGCCTCTGGTCATCCTCATACTTTAACTGGAAATATGATAAAAGATGGGGCTGTTGTAATTGATGTTGGGGTAAACCGCATTCCAGATGCCAGTAAAAAATCAGGCTTCCGATTGGTGGGGGATTGTGATTTTGATGATTTGAAAGAAAAAACTTCATTTATTACGCCTGTTCCTGGCGGGGTAGGACCAATGACCATTGCCATGCTCATGCAAAACACCCTGGAAAGTGCTCAAAAAGTTGCAGAAAAAAGAGTTTAAAAGACTATGCGAGATATTCAAAACGAAGAAGACACACGCGAAGTTCCTTTGCAAAAAGTTGGTGTTAAAAATGTAAAGTACCCGGTGCAGGTTTTGGATAAAAATAAAAAAATCCAGAACACGACTGCGACCGTAAATCTTTTTGTAAATCTGCCCCATAAATTTAAGGGTACTCATATGAGCCGTTTTATCGAAGTTTTTCATAAATACCACGAAGATATTTCTATGAATAATTTTCTTGATATGCTGGAAGAAATCCGGACTAAACTGGATGCCGAGAAAGCTTTTGGCAGGATTACATTTCCTTATTTTATCGAGAAAGAGGCTCCTGTCACAAAATCCCCTGGAATTATGCAATATATTTGTACTTACGAGGGCGAAACTTCTTTGACCGGTGGCAAAAAGTTTTTTGTTTCAATAAAAGTTCCTATTGCGACCTTGTGTCCATGTTCAAAGGCCATTAGTGATTACGGAGCCCACAATCAGCGGGGGCTTGTAAAAATCAAAGTGCTTTATAAGGATTTTTTCTGGATAGAAGATATTATAAAGATAATAGAAGATTCTGCTTCAACTCCTCTTTACACCCTGCTAAAACGCCAGGACGAAAAATATGTGACAGAACACGCCTATGATAATCCTAGGTTTGTGGAAGACCTTGTCCGCGAAGTTTATTTGGGATTAAAAAAACAGGGATTTGAATGGTTTAGTGTAGAAGCCGAAACTGATGAAAGTATTCACAATCACAATGCTTATGCTTATGCGGAATATCCGCTGTAGGGTTTGGAAAAATACCGAGCAGAATGGTGA
>CAVFQN010000103.1:0-3761 GCA_963624615.1 Treponemataceae bacterium
CCTGTTCCCAGTTCTGCCTCTCCAGCCTTTGGAACAAAAAACCAGAATGGGGTCGGCAATAACTGAACATCACCCTTGACCACTGCTGCTTCAATTGAATTTGGATATTTTGAAGTGATTTCTTTTGAATATGATTTTTCCCCGGTAATGTACCAGAGGGTAAGGTAAATTGCAGGTTTTACAACTTCCATAGAATCAACTTTTGTGTAAGCTTGAAGCATTACAAGAGGTTCTTGAATTTCATCCAGATTTTCTGCCTTACACAAGGCACTCCACTGGGTATAAAGTTTTATATAAGCTTGGATTTTTTCGTTTTTTGAATTTCTTACAGCAGAATTAAGATAAGAATCCGCCGTGGAATAATCACCAGAACTCAAAGCACAACGGACAGCGTCCAAAACTATCTGTTCATTTGTTTTTTTTGGCATTCCCTCGGCATCGCCGGCTGCAATTCCAGCTGCCTGAACATAGGATTTTTGGGCATCATCATAAAGGGCCATCTGCTCTTCCAGCGAAGCCATAAAAACATAAACTGCACGTTTTTCTGCAGGCAGAGTCATTTTTGAAACTTGAGATTTCAGATATGAAAGTGATTCTTCTACGGTATCTTTTTTTGCCGCTTCCCGAGTTACAAATTTAGCAGTAAGTTCTGCCCCAAAAAGAGAAGAAAAAAGACTGGCACAAATCAAAATCGAAATTATTTTTTTCATAATTTTTTATCGGCAGAAATTTTGCTGCCCCTTTAGACTTCCCCTAGTTCTCGCTTGCCTTTTCACCGGAATTTTCGTTTGAATTTTCACTTGCAGCAGGATTTTCTTTTGAATCAGATTTTTCTTCCCCCTGGCTTACCTTATCATCATCATCTTTTGATTTTTTATTACGCAAACCTTTACGATTGTTTTTTGCTTTTTTTTGCTGATTATTTTCCTGCTGCTTACTTTCTTGAGCCCTTGCATTCTGTTTTTGACTTGAATCAGAAGAATGTTTTAACTTGTAAATCAAAAGTGCCAGAAGCGAAAAAATAATCCCTGCGGCAAAAGCCAGCAAAATTAAAACTGAAACCTGAATATCAGAAAAAGTGTGGAAAAGCCAGAATGTACAGACATTTGAAAGATTTTTTCCAATAAAAAAGGCCATAAAAACTACGACAACTAAAATTACAATTAACGTTCCTACCATATTAATTCACTATTTCTCCTCTAAAAGTATTTCCGCTCAACTCTGTTATGCGGACCTGAGCAAAAGTTCCAATGTAAGATTTTGGCGCCTTAAAAGCAATTTTTTCGTGCTGTTCGGTCTGGCCCAAAAGTTCATCTTTATTATCACGACTGACTTTTTCTACCAGGACAGTAACAGTTCTACCAACCCTTTTATTCATCTGCTCATGAGTATGCTCCAGTTGTAAATCAATCACCCTCTGCAAGCGGGCCTTACGCTCTTCTTCCGGGATTTGCTCCCATTTTGCAGCCGGAGTTCCGCTTCTAGGATTATAATAATACATCATTGCCGATTCGTATTTCACCTGACGCATTAAATCCAAGGTCAATTCAACATCTTCTTCCGTTTCGCCAGGAAAACCCATCATAATATCAGTTGTCAAAGAAACATCTGGGATTTTTGCTTTGATTTTATTTACAAGTTCAAGATAATGCTCTCGGGTATAACAACGGTTCATTCTCTTTAAAACATCATTTGAACCATGCTGAACAGGAAGATGGATATGACGGCAAAGAACATCTTCTTTTGCAATTACATCAATCACCTGGTCAGACAAATCTTTAGGATGGGAAGACATAAAACGAACCCATTTTATTGGTGATTTTGTTTCCCGCAGGTGGTCAGCGATAATCTGCAAAAGCTGGGCAAAATTTATATCATCATCCTTACCCTTGCTGGAAATTCCGTGATAAGAGTTTACATTCTGGCCTATCAAAGTAACTTCCCTAACCCGCATTTTTGCCAGAACATCCAGTTCATTCAAAATTTCATCAAGGGGACGGCTAAGTTCCCGCCCTCGGACATAAGGCACAATACAATATGTACAAAAATTATTACAACCATGCATTATTGGAAGAAAGGTCGAAAAAGCTCCAGGCTCTGCCGAAACAGCCGCAAATTTGTATTTTTCCGTATCGTCAACTTCAAAAGGCTTACGACCTTCTTCAATCGCCTCAACAATTTGGCCAAAATAATGCTTGGCATAAGTCCCAACTACATAATCGATAAAAGGATAATTTTTCTGAAACTCTTTCAAAAGCCTTTCTGCCATACAGCCCATAACAACCAGAGTCAAAGGTTTAGGACCATTTTTAACATATTCAACGGCTTCTTCCAGCATTTTAGTTTTGGCACCAAGCCGACATTCTCGCACAGCCTTGAGGCCAGAATACCAGCCCAACCGCCCCATAATTCTGTTTTCAGCCGTTTCACGAACAGAGCATGTATTTATAACGGCAAGATCTGCAACCTGGGCAGAAGTCGCTTTAGTCCAGCCTCGGGTAATTAAAAGCTGTTCCACCGCCGCAGATTCTGCAATATTCATTTCACATCCGTATGTTTCAAAAAAATAAGTCATAAGTCATTATTTTACAGAAAAATCTGATATTGATAAATGGGAAGCTCTAAAAACCGACATTACAAACTAAAAGCCGGCATTTCGGAACTGAATTAATCATTGAATTAACTTTACAATAATGCTACTATTAAAGTTAATGAAAACTATACCAACAATGAAAGACATAGCTGACCAGCTGGATATTACAGTTATGTCCGTATCAAAAGCGCTTTCTGGAAAAGAAGGGGTTAGTGAAGAATTACGCAAAAAAATTTTAGCCAAAGCTGATGAAATTGGTTACAAAAAAAGCCTTGCTGCGAGAGATACTGCGTCAAAAAACATAGGTATTCTTGTTACCGCCCGCTCTTTAAATGCAAGTGCAACATTTATGTCCATTCAGCAATCTCTAATTTCTCAACTTTTGCAGGTTGATTACTACGGATTAACAGAAATTATTTCTGAAGAAGCCGAACATCTGATTCTTGAGCCAAGATTGATTAAAGAAAAAAAAGTTGACGGCTTTATTATTTTGGGCCAGATGGAACCAGCCTATCTGAATATGCTGAAAAAAATCAATCTTCCTAAAGTTCTGATGACTTTTGAATTTTCTGACGAAACTGACGGCGGAATTGTTTGCGATAATGTTTATTTTGGCTACACCCTCACCCAGTTCCTGCTCAACAAAGGCTACAAAAATATTGCTTTTATGGGAAACCCTCATTTTGATGATAGTGTTATGGATAGATATTTGGGCTTCCACAAGGCTTTACTGAAAAATAATCTTCCTTATCAAAAGGACAATGTTATTCATGATGTAACCGAATATGGCGAAGAACAGGCTCTTTTTCTGCCGGAAGTTATGCCAGACGCCTTTGTTTGTAATGATTGTCGAGTTGCCTACAAATTGATTCATCTCCTGGAAGGGCTGGAATATGAAGTTCCAGACGATATTGCGGTTGTCGCTTTTGATGATGGTATTTATGCTGATTTTGGAATTCCAAAGCTCACTACTTTTAGTATTGATTATGATGAAATGGCCAGAATGGCAACTGAAAGTATAGTTGTAAAGATTCAAGATCCTTTTGTACAACTGGGTAAAAAAATTATTTTGGGAAAAGTAATCGAAAGAGATTCAGCCGTTGAAAAAAAATTGGAGAGAAAATAGAAAAATAACTTGACACTAGGTTATATCCCCTATATCATAGAG
>CAVFQN010000104.1:0-11082 GCA_963624615.1 Treponemataceae bacterium
GAAAAATTTATTCTCTGGTGTCTATTCAACTTTCTCTCAGTTTTTTTATGATTAACATTTTTTACAGCCTGGTTTTAAAATTTAATCCCTATTTTGAACCGACTTCTGTTGATTATCTGATTACTTTTGCCTGCTTTATAAACCAGTCTTTGTTTATTCTGGTGGATATTTCTCTTTTCCCAATTTTTATGCTTATCTGCCTTCTTTCGATTTTGGCTTTAATCACAAAAAACAATGGTATTCATATTGGGATTTTTATCACCATGTTGCTGCCTTTTATTTCTTACGCCCACTGCATTATTTCGCTGGGAAATTTTATAGGTTTGAGGCAGTATCTTTTGACTAATAATTTTGTTTTGTTGGCTTTTTCTTTTATTTTGTACCCGACCTATATTGTTTACCTCAGAGTTCTCACTTCCTTCAGAAAATATTTAAAACAGAAAAAATCCCTTTTTATAATTCAAGGACTTTCTGTTTTGCTTTTAATTTTGATTGTGACAACAACCTCACTAATCAGGGTAAATGGATTTAACAAAGATGCACAAAATGATCAGATTTTAATCAAAAAATCATCGGAAAATTTAATAGATTTTTCATACAGCGACAAAGCGATTTTTGATGATGTAATTCGGACTATAAATATTGATTTGAAAGAAGAACCTCTGCAGTGCGACGTGAGAATTTTCTGCAAAAATGGAAATCCTATTTTATATACTGATAATGATTTTGAAATTTCATCACAAAATACGGCATTTTTTAAAATCCCCTCCAATCCTCCTGCAAATATGACATTCAGTTACGGGGCAAACCAGGCAGAAAGTACAATCACCATAACGGCAATTTTCCCTGATGACGACGCTACAAAAAATCCCCACCAGGGCAAAAAAATGGCCACCTCCCCTGCACAATACAAGTTGGTCACAAAATCAATAAGGTTGGGAGAATAAATGGGAGAGATTTCGCACTGGTATCTGCATGTTGATTTAGACGCTTTTTTTGCTTCGGTGGAAGCCCTGGACAATCCTCAATATCGGGGTAAACCTCTGATTGTGGGTGGAAAACCGACTGACAGGCGGAGTGTTGTTTCGACGGCATCTTACGAGGCTAGAAAATACGGAGTTCATTCTGCCATGCCGACTTTCCAGGCTTATAAACTTTGCCCCCAGGGAATTTACGTTTATCCAAGAATGGAGCGTTATGCAGAACTTTCCTACCAGATTATGAATATTTTCCGGAATTATTCACCGGATGTAGACCAGATGTCTATTGACGAAGCTTTCATTGATTTGACAGGCACTGAAAAACTTTTTGGTCCGCCGGAAGAAACTGCAAAGAAAATTAAAGCTGATGTAAAAAATCAGACCGGCCTCACCGTTTCTGTTGGCCTTGCCCCCACAAAATATCTAGCAAAAATTGCTTCCGGATTTTCAAAGCCCGACGGTTTTTACTATATTCACAAGGGCGATGAAGAAAAATTTATGCTGAGCCTGCCTTTGAATAAAGTTTGGGGCTTGGGACCGAAATCCCTGGATTTACTTAGGTCGAAGGGGATTAAAACAACCAGGGATATTTTTGACCAGCCATACGAAAATCTGGAATTTTTGTTTGGAAAAAACATGGCAAGTTTTTTATATGCAGTTGTGCGGGGGCAGGAAAAAGAATCTTTTACCAGAAAGACAAAATCCCATTCTCTCAGTAACGAAACAACTTTTCCTTATGATTTAACCGATGTCTACATGATAGAAACAGAACTTCTGGAACTTTGCCATTCTGTTTTTTTCAGGCTTTTGAAGGAAAATTCTTTTTCCAGAACTGCTTTTATCAAAATCCGTTATGATGATTTTTCTACCTGCACAGTTCAAGAAACTTTGGATAGAAATATCATCACTTTGGATTCATTTTTCGAAGTGATAAAAGGACTTTTTGAAAAAAAATATCAGGAAGGCCGGGGAATAAGGCTTTTGGGCGTTGGTTTTGAAAATATAGAAAAAGAAGAAAAGCCTTATCAGCAAACTCTTTTTGATAATGGGGATGAAAAAAAACAGGCAGTTGAAAAAGCGATTTTGAAATTGCAAAAAAAGCATCCCGAAATCAAAATAAATAAAGCAAGAACTCTCAAGGCGGTAATTTTCTTTTTACTTTTGACATTTTTTCCAGGAAACAAGGCAAATGCGGAAGAACAGATAGACCAGCAGGGGGCGGCAAGTGCCTCTCCTTCCACTTTTTATGAACCAGAACAGACGGAAGATTTTGCCCCCCCAGGGGATTTTGACACCGATCAGGGAAATGACACCCGTCAGGTGCAATCCGCCGACCAGGAAAATGCAGACACCAGCCAGGGGCAATCCGCCACCTCCCAGGAAAATGCTCTCCCCCAGGGGGATTCCGCCACAGCTTCCTCATCAGAAGAATCCTCCTCCTCTCTTTTTGACTGGAACATAAATGAAAAAAACAAGGTAGAATTTCTACTTTCCGGCTACTGGCAGACAGCTTTATCAGAAACAATTCTGGCAACTTTTGGAAACGGCACAAATTTTACAAGTTCCTGGGGAAGTCCTATTTTCAAACAGGAAGTTGAATTATCCGCCTGGGTATTTTTAAACAAAACCTGGTATTTTCAGGCAGATTTTGCTGACGAATTCAAAAAAAATACCCTGGCCTTAGGCTACCAGGGGCAAGGATTTCTAAAGTCCGCCAGGCTTGCAAACCGCGGAATATCTTTGGAAAATTCTTATTCAGCAGAAAGTTTCGGATTTGGTTTAAAAGGTGGAAAAAATCAGGCACCAGGTTTTTCCAGCTACCTGCAGTCCCCAGATGAAAAACTGGAAATGGATTTCCTCCTCCGCTACGACATGACCACAACAAAATCTGCAAGTTTTTACGGAATGAACAGCGTTCAGGATTTAAAAATATCACCAGAAAATTTTTTATACGGCTATTCCTACAGATTTCCAGAAAATACAGAAGATTTTCTAGGTCAAATAAAAGAAATTTACGTTGAATCCGCCCAAGGCTCTTATTCCGACGAAAATGGTCGGAAATATAAAAAATTATCAGCAAACGACTACACCTACCAGACTTCGACAAACAGGCTTTATTTATCTGTTACAGCAAATGCCGGCAAGCAGGATTCAAAAATTCCAACAGTTTTAGTCACATTTTCAACCCCTGCCACCACAGAAAAAATCATAAATGCGACAGGCTCTTATTCTGATTCATCATCTTTTGCAGGAAAAATCCAGGCAGAATTTTCGGCGACAGACAGGGAAACAAATGAAACATCCACCGCAAAAACTTACAACCTTGCAGATTTCACCGCCCCACTTTCCAGAAAAATCAACGAAGACTCCGCCCTCGTAATCCAATCATCAAGCGGATTTTCCCCCTACCTCTGCCCCGACACCTACGACGGCGGACTTTCCACAGAGGCAGACATTTTAGTTGTAAAAAATTCCACAGACATTAGCCTCAAGCAATACATAGGTGAAGAATGCGATTTATCTTTTGCCTCCTTGTATGAAGATTTTTTTAACGAAAAACATATTTACGCCACCATTACAAATGCAGAAAATCCGGATTCACTTTATCCTTTTGCAAGCCTGGCCCCAGAAATTTACCTGAATCTTGCAAATAATTCTGATATTGCCATTTTGTTCAGAACTTATAGCCAGGTTAGCGAATATCAGATTGGAACAAATGCGGCGGCAGGAAGTGTCCTCGTTTACAAAAATAATGTGATTGACCCGACTGCAAAATATGATTCTTCTACGGGCGTCGTTACTTTGGGTTCAAGCCCATCTTCCACAGATAAAATTTACATTATCTGGCAGGAAGATTCTGAGGATTTTTCTGGCGGAGCCTTAACTGGAGGTGGCGGACTAAAATATCATTTTACAGAAAATCTTACAGGCGATGCCTTTTTTTCAGCCCGCTGGCCTTTAGCAATCAGTCAAAATTATTCCACGGTTGATAATCTCCAGCGAGGATTTTTTGCCCTGACAACAGGAATTGAATATTCCAGCCAAAATTTTAATTTTTCAAACAAAACGGCCATCTCCCTTCAAAAAGATAACGCCGCCTCCGCTCTTCTTGTTTCTTCCCAGGCTGATTCAAGCCCCGAAACCTATTATTTAGATTCATCTTCTGGCTATATCACAAAAGCAAATCCTGTTTTAAATCTTGATGATGATCAGATTGAACTTTCCCAAACTGCCAACGCAACGATAACGAATCACACAGGCCTTTCCGATTCCCAGATTACAGGCTATAAAATTCCCCTGCAGTGGGATTTTTCAAGTCTGAACCAGAAAGCAAATTTAAGTCAAAATTCTGATTATCAGTTTTGGGCTGCAGTTGATATAAAATTGGGAGCAGGAAATTTGCTCAAAAATTCCAGCCAGTTGAATTTCGCCTTGAAATATGATGGAAAAACTAATGGAAGCGGAGATGGAACTAGTGATAAAGAAAATTACCAGATTTATCTCCAGTTAGGGGTGAATGCTTCTTCTGATTTTTACGGCGAAGATTCCCAAAATATTCCAACCTGGAAAATCGAAAATTTTGATTTTTCAAAATCTGACTGGCAGACTCTTTCAATTTACCTGGACGACAAAGACCGGGCCCGCCTGGTGTCCGCTTACGATGCAAGACTGATTATCACTGGAAAAAAAATTACTGGAACTGACGACAAAGGTTGTATTTATTTTGGTCCTTACGAGCCAATCACAAAAAGTCTGAATGTTTTTTATGATGATAATTACACAGTAACGACCACCAGCATTTACAATGGAGATGAAAATTATTCTGCAATTTTGAATTGGAATATTTCTTCCACCAGCCAGATAGAAAATATCCAGGACACAAAAATCACAGGACTTTCTTATTTTGATGCCGCTGATTTTTCTTCCTACCAGACTATTAATCTTAAATTTGCAATAAATGCCAAAGCCCTGGAAACGTCTCCAGACCAGACAGAATCTTTGACAACAAGGCTTGCCACTATCCAGGCTGATGACAACTACGCTTTTACTTTAATTCTTGATGACGCCGCGTCTGACTACCAGGAAGATGGAAATATCGCCCTCAAAATCCAGATTAAAAATATTTCTGATTTTTATGATGATAATCTTACTTATCACACACTTGGAATAAATTTAAAAGAAAAAACTGCCAGCATTGATCAAAATCCTCTTGAAAATCAAAACTACACCATTTATATAAATCCTGAAATTCTTCCAACCAGGCAAAAAATTGTGATTAATACCTTGCAGGGAGAAAATTTTTACAAAAGCGGAACTTTTTATCTCAACGATTTGACATTTTCTGACAGCCAATTTTACGCCAACCTGCAAAACCAAATTCAAGCCTCTTATAAAAAAGATGGAGATATTTTGACTTTTGGAAATTATTCTCTGGTCAAAGATTTTTCTGTAGAAGCCCAGTCAACACAAAGTACAGGAAAATTATCCAAAAATTTGTCTGATTTTGATTTTTCGGTAAATTCAAATGCAAAAACTGGAATTACTCTGGCAGGAATCAGCTTGCAGGCGGACGCTGCCCTGCAAAATGCAGACTTCACCAACGCGGGCCATTCCTTCAAAAGTCAAAACAAAATCTTTGGCGTCTTAAGTCTCGAAGAAAATTATCGTTTCAGCCATTCAGACTCAAGCTTAAACAAAGAGGACAAGGTCGAAATCAGCCTGGAAAAAATAAAAATTCCGCTAAAACTTTCACTTTCGGCTAATGGCCAGGAAGAATTTGCCGTCAGAAATCAGAATTTTCAGGGAAAATCTGCATTAAATCTGGATTTTGGGAAAAATTACGGGTTGAATTGGGATTTTTCTCTGAATGCTAAGCAAAAAATCAAAACTGCCAAAAATTCTGACCGGGTTTTTGATACGGATAATTATTTTAAAGGCTGGCAGGATATTTCCAGCCTGGAATTTTCTTTAGGACAGGAAAATGCATCCCTGCGAAATACAAATTTTTCGACAAAAGTCCAGGGGATTTTTCCCCAGTTTAACTTTAAGCCTGCAATTGAATACAATTTGACTGCCTCCTATTCAAATTCCAAAGAGTCAATTTTTAAGGATAGCGGAGATTTGACCCTGAGCCTGCCATTTACATTCAAGGCAAACAATCTTTCCTTTACGCTGGGGCGAAAAGCCGGTGGAAGCCAGAATGTAAATACCGGCGGAACTTATATTTCAGACAGCCAGGCACTTTTTGACCTGCAAAAAAACAGGACAGAACTTTACACTTCAATTCCATTTTACGAACTTTTTGACAAAAATCTTGCAAAGCAGATTTGCGATGATTATGCTGCAAAATACGAATTTTCTTACAAACGAAGACTTTTTAATAATATGAAAGACCTTTATATTCCGTCCGTCGCAAGTTTTGCCCTTGTCCGCCAGTTTAACAATGACGCAAAATACAGTGATCTTTATCAGATAAAAACCGTCATCACCAATAATTCTCTGAACAATTTTGGTTCAAACAGCCTGGGAAAATATTTTTTCTGGTTCAAGCAGGAAGAAATCATCTCAAATATCACTGGAATCATCAAAATTCCTACAGATTTGCCGGAAAATACCACTTATCAGCTTACCGCCTACCTGCAAATCCTCTTTTTTATAGCCAACAAAGCAAGGCTGACAACAGCATTTGACGCTTCCTTTGAAACGGATTTAACCTGGGCCACACATGCTAGCCTTATTTATTCAAGACCTGGAAAATCCAGCTTAATCACAGAATTTGCAAAAATAATTATTCCGCCGGCAAAAAATCAAACTTTTGAAATTACCCGAAAAGACAGTCTGAACATTGAAATTTCTAAAAGTGATAGTTCTGCCAACCAAAAATACAATTACCAGCATTCTGTAGATTTTGGATTTTTGCAATATTTCACAGTCACAACAGGACTTGGAGCAAGTTTTACTTACACAGAAAATTCTACATCGTCCCTAGGATTTACAGCAACAATTGGTGGAAAAGCAGAATTTTGATAATTGAGATTTAGGGATTATTCCAGCGGAGCAAAATAACCTGTTTCGTCACGACCACTTCTGTTCAATAAATAAACTTCACTTTCAAGCGGAAGATAAGTCATTCCAAAATTCGTAGTCAAAGCGGAAGTATAAGATAACTGATAAATCCCCTGCGGAATTTCAATTATATCTTTTACGACATCAGAAAGTCCTTGCGGACGATAAACATAATAAGAATTTCCCTGGGTATTATCAGAAATATAGGCAAGTTCCTGGCACATTCCCTGCTGCGAAATTTGGACTACAGAAAAGGAAATAGAATTATTATTCATGTAAGAAGTCAATTCCGCCAGATTATATTTATTGAAAGTAAGGAAATTTTCATCGCCAGAAGTAATCAGCACTATTCCACGCTTTTTTGCGGCATTAATTAAATCGTTAGAAGCCAGGCGAAGGGCTAAATCAACAGAAATCTGATTATTTACAGGATTTTTCAAAGCGTCGGTATTAAAATCACCAATCATATCAGGGCGGCCAATATATTCGGTGACAGGAATTGCCCCTGCCGAAACGACCCTCAAAACTCCCTGGCCATTCATTGCCCCGGAAATTTCTTTTACAGCCGTCTGAATTTCTTCTTTGTAATTTGCAGCAAAAGCAGACCTGTCGACTACAATTGTGATGTCAGCCTCGGTATTATTTGAAGCCGCCCCCAAAAAAGTCAAATTACTCACCGGCCTCTGATTTTCAGAAAGATAAAAATTTTCTTTTTGCAGGCCAACAACTGGCTGTCTGTGCCTGTTTTCTACCCTCACTTCAAGGGTTATCTGCGGAAATTTAGAAGCATCAATCTGTTCAATCTGAACAAAAAGCCCACCAACCAGTTCCTGAACTTTGGACATAACGTAAACTTCGTTTGCAGTAAAATCAGAAACAATCACATTTCCATTTACATCAGGATTTGCAACTGTCACCCTGGTCGGAGCATTTCCGGTTCTCGCATATTCAAACAAGGCTCCGGTTTCGCAATCAATCGAAACAAGGCGGTTTGAATCACAGATTATCAGACTTCCATTCCAATATTTTATAGCTTCCGGCTTTTTAAAAGTTCCTTTTTCGCACAGTTCCCGGACAAAGTTTCCAGCCCTGTCAAATTCATAAACTCCACCAGTCTGGTCATCGGCAACAAAAACATTTTCTTCTATGATTGCAATTCCTGTCGGCCCTTTTAAGCCGGCAAAATCTCCATGCCTGCCCCCAAAGAAAAATAAAGCCTGGCCATCTTTATCAAAAACATCAATACGGCGGTTGCCATAATCTGTCACGTAAATTCTTTCCAGATAGTCCTGGGCAAGATACAAAGGCCCAACCATCTGGCCAAGACCCCGCCCTTTAGAACCAATATATTTTTCAAAATGACCGTTAGAAGACAAAAGAGAAAGCCTGTCCCCTGCATTTTCGCTCATCAGAAGTTTTCCGTCATGCAGTTTGATAATATCACTAGGACGGTCAAAACCATTTACCGGCCCTGTAATGCGGTCAATCACTTTTCCATTTTGATTTAGTAGAAGAAGTTCATTGGAATTGTAAGCCAAAAGCCAGAGTGTTCCATCATAATTTGGCTGTACAGAAACAGGTCCTGAATAAATCAGATTTCCCTGAAATTCCCCAGGAAAAGAACCTGCTTCAGACAAACGCATAAGTTTATCAGTAGAATCTCCGGTTACCCGCCTTTCCCTTACAATTTCAATTTTATTTTGTAAAAGCAGGCCTCCGTAACCATTATCGCTGGCAGTCTGCCAATAAGACAGGGCAGAACCTTCAAGCCCAGTTTTGTAGTAAGTTTTTCCCAGCCAGTCCAAAATTAAATTATCATTTGGAAGATAAGAAAGGGCTTTTTCAAACTGAACGATTGCTTCATTAAAAGCCCCCTTGTAATAGGCCTGAACTCCTCGTCTGAATTCTTCCGAAGCCATACCTTCGTTCCCAGTACGAATTCTATCTTCCTTTACAGTCAATCCGGCAGTATCACTTGTAACCTGACCAAATGACATAGAAACGAAAAGTAAAAATAAAAATGCAGACGAAAGTATTTTTTTCATTAAGATTTTGCCCTATTTTTTAGCTCTTATTCTCACAGACTTAATATGATCTGCAATTTCAACATTATCAGTATCATATTTTTCAGCTTTTTCCAGATATTGCAGGGCGTCATCATATAGCCCCAGTTTATAATAAACCCAGCCAAGAGAATCCAGACAAGCGGCAGATTTTGGCTGAACTTTTACAGCCTGCTTACACAATGAAAGAGCCCTGGTCAAATCCTTTTCCTGGCAGGCAAGCACATAGCCCAAGCCATTCAAAGAAGTAACATTATCAGGATTTTTTTGCAGGGATTTTTCGTAGTAAGACATACATCTTTCTGTATCCTGCTGTTCCCAGGCCACAAAAGCAATAGCTGCATAAACAGAATCTGTCATAAAACCTGTTTCCAAAAGTTTATTTAGTTCAAAATCAGCCAGACGTTTGCGTCCGGAAATTGCATAAATAACTGCAAGAAGAAAACGGCACTGCAAAACCCGCTCAATCTGAGTTCCAGAAGTTACAACCTGTTCCAGGAACAAAAGCGCATCATCATATTTTTCGAGTTTTGTATAACAAAGTCCCAGGTAATATGCTAAATCAATTTTATCTACGCCAGAATCAGCTGGAAGAGCCAGAAAAAAAGCCAGAGCCTGAGCATATTCCTTATTTTTATAAAGATCTTTACCTTCGTCTAAAACATCGTTTTCTTGCAATTTTCCCACCCTATCAAGAAATTTCATCAAAGATTTTAACGAACAATTCTGTCAAAATCAATCTTTTACGATTGTAACCCCATCAGAAGGCGAAACTTCAAAAACAGCCGGATGAAAACCAAAGATTTTTTCAAACTCAGCAATTCTTGCCTTAAAATTATCCACATCCCCATCTCTCATAATCGCATAAAGACAGCGTCCAAAACCTTTTCCAGTAATACGGCCACAAGTAACAGGATTTCTGATAAAGTCCAGATTTGGTTCCAGGTCTTTTACCCTTTTCAAGATCCAGTCAATTTCCGGACAAGAAATATTGTACATTTCCTGCATAGTCTGATGACTGTGATTTATAGCCCGGGCAAAAGCAAAAAAATCACCTTTTTCAATTCCTTCGCGAGCCGCAAGCAAATCATTATGCTCATTTATGATAGCCATAAGTCTGCGCTTTACATCTTCGCTCACAACCTGCAATTCTTCATTAATATCTGTGATATTGTTGATATATTGCCAGCCCCCGTAAACATTGGCCTTCCGCTCACGCAAATCCCCTAGAAGCAGGGCATATTGAGGTTCATGAAGAGAACTTCGATCCCAAACGTCAATTCTAGGAACTTTTGTATCCAGCAAAAATATTTTTTTATCTTCAAAATTAAAAGGAACATAATCCCAGGTATTTCTAAAATGGTCAGTGATTAAAAGATTGCCTTTTTTGGAAAACATTGTAGAAAAATTATCTGATAAATAATTTTCAGTCTGCAAAAATCGTTTATTTCCTCTTTCAATCACCTGTAAAAGTTCCAGATCAGAACAATTCAGATTTAAAAGATTTTTGATTGCATAAGTTGAAGCAACTTTTATAGCTGTTGTAATTCCAAAACCTGCTGAAGGTTGAATCTTACTATAAATAGTGATATTCATACCGCACAAATCAAAACCTGCCGAAGTAAAACCATAAATCATGGCTTTTATGGCATTTGCCCACCGGTCTTCTTTTTTGAATTTTAGTGTCGTAAGACTAGATTTTTTTCTTTCGTCAATCTGATGAAAATAAAATTTTAGATAGGAATCATCTCTTTTTGAAATAGAAACATAAACTGGCAAATCTACTGCCATAGACATGGTTTTATCTTTAAAAAACCAGGAATGTTCACCCAAAAGGTGAAAACGTCCTGGGGCTTTTACAACAATTTCGGGTTTACAACCGTACTCCAATTCGTGGGCATCATTTACAGCTTTCATAAATTGGTCCCCCTCCCTTTCCCTTTTTTTTCTTGAACTTTTTCACGGTATATTGT
>CAVFQN010000105.1:0-2578 GCA_963624615.1 Treponemataceae bacterium
AGGCTTTGCGTGAAATGTCTGGCCGTCTGGAAGAGATTCCTGGCGAAGAAGCATTCCCAGCTTATCTTGAATCTTATATTTCGGCTTTCTATGAAAGAGCTGGTTACGTAAGAATGAGAGATGGTTCTTTGGGCTCTGTAACAATTGGTGGTACAGTTTCTCCTGCTGGTGGTAACTTTGAAGAACCTGTTACTCAGGCAACTTTGAAAGTTGTCGGGGCTTTCCATGGTCTTTCCCGCGAACGTTCCGATGCCCGAAAATATCCTGCAATTGACCCTATTATTTCCTGGTCAAAATATAAATCAGTTTTGCCAGAATCTTGGGTAACTTATGCTCGTAAGGTTTTCCTTGCCGGGGTAGAAGTTAATCAGATGATGAAAGTTGTTGGTGAAGAAGGTACTACAACCGAGGATTATATCGAATATCTTAAAAGTGATTTTTTGGATGCTGTTTATATGCAGCAGAACTCTTTTGATGAAGTTGATGGTTCTGTGAGTGTTGAACGTCAAAAATATGTTTTCAACAAAGTTTTGACAATTCTGGGGTCTGATTTTGACCTGGAAGATAAAGATACTGCACGAAACTTTTTCAATCAGCTTAGACAGAAATTTATTGACTGGAACTATTCACAGTGGCAGTCTGATAAATTTATTGAAAATGAAAAATCTGTTGATTCGCATTATGAATCTAAAAAAGGCAAGATTCGTGATGAAGTTGCAGTTTTGTTAAAGGATGGTGAATAATTATGAACAAAGTTTATAGTAAAATTGAATCCATCGTTGGTAGTGTAATTACAGTAAAAGCTGACAATGTTGCTTATGGTGAACTTGCCGAAATTGAAACACGTTTTGGAAAATCCCTTGCCGAAGTCAATAAAATTGACGGCGATGTTGTTTCATTACAGGTTTTTGCTGGCGGACGAGGTATTTCTACTGGTGACCACATCAAATTCTTAGGGCATCAGATGGAAGTTTCTTTTTCTGATGATTTGCTTGGCCGTATTTTTAACGGTTCTGCCCAGCCTCGCGACAATGGTCCAGCCCTTGCAGATTCCCTGGTAACAATCGGGGGCCCTTCTGTAAATCCTACAAAACGTATCATGGCAAAACGTATGATTCGTACCGGTATTCCAATGATTGATATGTTCAATACATTAGTTGTATCTCAAAAACTGCCAATCTTCTCTATTTCCGGAGAACCTTATAACCAGCTTTTGGCTCGCATTGCCATGCAGGCAGAAGTTGACGTAATTGTACTTGGTGGTATGGGCTTGAAATATGATGATTATTTGTATTTCAAAAAAACATTGGAAGATGGTGGGGCTCTTTCAAAAACAGTAATGTTTATGCACACCGCGGCAGATCCTACTGTAGAATGTCAGAAAATCCCGGATTTGTCACTTGCGGTTGCAGAACAGTTTGCCTTGAAAGGTAAAGACGTTCTTGTCCTCCTTACAGATATGACAAACTTTGCTGACTCAATGAAGGAAATTGCCATTACCCAGGAACAGGTTCCTTCTAACCGAGGTTATCCTGGAGATTTGTATTCTCAGCTGGCTAGCCGTTACGAAAAAGCCGTTGACTTTGAAGGGGCTGGTTCTGTAACAATTCTTGCTGTAACTACAATGCCTGGTGATGACGTAACTCACCCGGTTCCAGATAACACAGGTTACATCACAGAAGGACAGTATTACCTCAAAGGTGGCCGTATTGAGCCATTTGGTTCCCTGTCTCGACTTAAACAGAACGTAAACGGTTCAACCCGACCAGATCACCGGGCTTTGATGGATGGTATGATTCGTCTTTATTCATCTTATAAAGATACCCTTGAAAAAAAATCAATGGGTTTCAATATGAGTAAATGGGACGAAAAACTTTTGAATTATGGGGCAAAATTCGAAGATAATATGATGGATTTGTCTAAAAATATTTCTTTGGAAGATGCTTTGGATTTAGGATGGAAAATTCTTTCTGAATGTTTTGATCCAGAAGAAACAGGCCTGAAAACTTCTCTTATTGAACAGTATTGGCCAAAGAACTAGGAGTTGTGTGAATGGCAAAAATTAAGCTGACAAAAAATGAGCAGAAAGTCCAGAAAGACGCTTTGAAAATGTACAATCGTTATCTGCCGACTCTTTTGCTTAAAAAACAACAGCTTCAAACTGAAATCCGCACAATTGACGCCAAGGCAAAAGAAGTACGGCAAGCCAGAGTTCAACTTGAAAAAGAATTTGATGAATGGATTGCCGTATTTGGAGAAAGAGAAGCCTTTAAACCAGATATGGTTACTGTAAAAAATATCAAAAAGGGCATTGGAAATATTGCAGGTGTGACAATTCCTGTTTACGAAGGTGCTGATTTCGGACGTGGAGATTATGATTTGTATGAAACTCCGCTCTGGATTGATATGGCAGCTGACCGTATGGAAAAAGCTTTATCTTTAGATTTGGAAGCAGAAGTACTTGATGAGCAAGTCCGCCTGCTTTCTAAGGAATTGAGGACGACAACACAGCGTGTAAACCTGTTTGAAAAAGTCAAAATTCCTGAAACTAAGGCTAATATTAAGAAAATATCTGTTT
>CAVFQN010000106.1:0-9058 GCA_963624615.1 Treponemataceae bacterium
CCAAACGACCAATACGGCCGAAACCATTAATAGCAACTTTTACATCTGCCATCTTATATCTCCTAAAAAATTAGATTAGAAATTTATGAGTATAAAATAATGAATTTTATTGAAATAGTAAAGTAAAAGAAAAAAAGGAGTTATCAATTCAAGAGCATCTCTGAAAAAGCATCGAAGATGATTTTTTAGAGATGCTCTTATATTTTTCAGCAAAATTTTCCTTACAAGCAGCCTTCCGCCCTTCGCTAACGCTCATCGTCCTCACGCCACTTCGTGGCGTTGCGGTCGACTGCTACGCAGGGGCTCCACGCCTGGTGCCGTTTTCCTTGAAGTTATAAAAAAAATAGGTTGGCTCTAAATCAGACCAATTGCCCTGGCTTTAGACAAAGCCTTTAATGAAGAATTCACATTCATTTTTGAATAAATATTTTTGATATGGAAACGAACTGTATTTATGCTGATACCACAGGAATCCGAAATATTGGCATAAGAACCGCCTAAAGAAAGCAGACGAAGAATATCATACTCACATTTTGTGAGTTTGATATCTTCATCTGCAGGGGTTACAAAAGAATTATCAAAGGAAGCAAAAGACTGATTAGTCTGAAAAATGCAAGCCTTTTCATTTGAATTAGAAAAATCACTTTTTTTCATCATTTTTGGCTCCTTTGATTTTAGGGCATCTCTAAAAATTGCAATTTTTAGAGATGCCCTTTAGTTTTTTTTAGTTTTTTTCAAACTTGGTATTATGATAAGAGATTTTCCCTAAAAATAAAGGCTTTTGACGAAAAAAGAACCAAAGTTCTTAACCTTTTTTTAACGTTTTTTTATCTGACAGTCCATTTTTTGTGTGGTATATTTTGAATATGTCAAAAAAATTTTTTACCGCCGAAAGGTTGATGTTTTTTTGTGGTTCTATAGTCCTTGTAATTGCAACAATCATGAATCTGAGGACGACAATTGCCTTCAGAAGTATTATCCCACATACAAAATATGTTGAAGCATTTTTTAACAGCCTTTGTGCTATTTTATGCCTGCTTCTGGTCTTTAATCCCAAATTAAAAAAACTTGAATATGCAGTTTTTGCAGTACAAGCAAGTCTCACCACTTTGATTGGTTTTGCAGGAATTGGGACTATGCTTTTAATGTTTTTAGTTCTTTCTCTATTTACAGACGGATTTTTTAAGACAAAATTCAGATTGAAGATTTCGGTAATGACTGTCTGGTGGGCTTTAGTGCTGATTGGAGTTTATCCGGCTTTTAAACTCAGGGCCTTTCTTTTTGCAATCGCCCTCACATTTTTCTATATCACTATGATGATGGTAACTTATGATAAACTTCGCGACAAACTTTCTTATCTCCTGCCCAAAAATCAGGTTACTTCAAATATAGAAAAACTTCCGCCACCAGGTTCCGAACTTGCTCTTTCTGATTTCGGTCTTACAAAACGTCAGATTAAATTTTTAATGCTTTGTATAAATGAAGGTATGACTTACGAAGAAATTTCCCAGGCAAATTACATCAGTGTTTCTGTCGTAAAAAAGGAAATGTCCTCTTGTTGTAAAGCTTTCGGAGTAAAAAACCGGGAAGCCCTGCGGGTTTTACTTTTGCAGTACAAATTGAAAGTAAATTAAGGGCTGTATTTTTATTTTTGCAATTTTTCGCTGGAAGAATCTTTGTGGCGGTTATCAAAATAGCCCCCTTCTTCCAGATAACGGCGGCGGGTCATAATCAGATTGATTAATTCCTGGTACATATTAAAATCAATTTCCAGAGCCATTGGCAAAAGAAAAAATTCTGTTTCATCACAATATCTTTCAATAAATTTAGGATCTGTGACATAGCCCAAAGAAATCATATTTGAAATGCGGTCTGCACATTTCAAGATTTTGGCCTTTTGGCTCCCTGTATCAAGAATGCGATGAAGAAACTGTCTTTTATCTTCATCATCACGACGGGTAACTTCAAGAACCAAATCTAAAACTTTTTGGCCTTCTTTATCAGCATTTACAATCAGATTTTTATCAAAACCGGGAATATCTTCCACTGTATCATGAACCACAGAAGCCTTGAGCAAAACTGAATCTATATAACCATAATCAATGAGGATTGCCAGGGTGTCCATCTGGTGGCGGAACATATTGCCACCGGCATGGCGGGCTTTGCCAATCAAACCGGTAGCAAGCTGCATATAAGGGGCAAGTCGAATATCGCCTAGCTGCTGCATGTGCTGAGAATCCATTTTATCAGATCTCTCAATTTTCATTTCATACTTTTGCTTTGCCATAGTCTTTTACTCCTTACCCCACCCCAGTAAATCCTACAAACTTTCAATGTAAGATTGCAGGGTTGTAATCTTCCTTTGACTTTCGGCAAGTCTCTGCTTTTCTTCTTCAACCAGGTTAGCTGGAGCATGTTTTGCAAAGTTACCGTTCAATTTATTTTCACTCATTTTAGCATAGCCCTGCTCTTTTTCCAGTGTTTTCTGGAAGCGGGCAAGTAATTGCTCTTTATTAATGTTTTCGTCAACGATGATAAAGGCTTCAAAATCTGTGCCAACAGTTCCGATTGAACTTGCAGGTTTTACATCAACAAAATCAATCTTTTTTACGCCGGCCAGAAGCTGAATCATTTCAACTTTTTCGCGGCAAACTTCGGCAGCAGAGCCTTTTGAAATCTGAATTGCAATGTTGATTTTTTCGGCAGGGTCAATTCCACATTCCACGCGGAGAGCTCGGACTTTACCAATCAAATCTTTTAAAACATCAAAGCGGGCATTAATCTGGGCATTTTCGCGGTCTTTTACAAAGTCTGGGTAAGGTGCATTGATAAGCATACCGGTGTAATCAGAATTTGAAGCAATTTTCTGATTGCCAGCCTTTTTGCGTTCTGCAACAAGTTCCTGGAGTGGAAGTTTTGCATAAATTTCTTCGGTTACAAAAGGAAGATAAGGATGCAAAAGACGGAGATTTTCTTCCAGAATATTCATCAAAACGGAAGCCTGGCGGTCTTTTTCTCTATCATCACCATTTTTAAAGTTGATCTTTGTGGCTTCGACATACCAGTCACAGAATTCATTCCAGAAATATTCCATCATGGCAGAAGCGGCATCATTGTAGCGGTAAGAATCCAGAGCTTCGCGGGCAGTTTTTGCAGCGTGGTTCAAACGGCTGTAAATCCATTTATCCAGTTCTGTCAAATCATCATCAGTAACAGGAATAAGGTTGCGGCCTTCCAGATTACCCAGCAAATAGCGGGAAGCGTTCCAAACTTTATTACAGAAACGTGAACCAAGTTTGAAAGAATCTTTATCAACAAGAATATCCTGGCCCTGAGCACACATAAATGCGAGTGTAAATTTGAGGGCGTCAGAACCGTACATATCGATAATTTCCAGAGGGTCAATTCCATTTCCCAAAGATTTTGACATTTTGCGACCCTGTTTATCGCGAACAAGTCCGTGAATGTAGATGTCGTGGAATGGAGCCTTGCCGGTAAATTCAAGGCCTGCCATAATCATACGGCTAACCCAGAAGAAAATAATATCGTAGGCGGTAACGAGGGCAGTTGTCGGGTAGAAAGTTTCCAAATCAGGAGTTTTTTCCGGCCAGCCCAGGGTCGAAAATGGCCAGAGCCATGAAGAAAACCAGGTATCGAGAACATCTGGATCCTGAACTAACTTATCTGAGTCTGCCCCACATTTTGGACAAGTGCAAGGATCTTCTCGGGCAACAATCACATTGCCACAAGAAGAACAAGTCCAAGCCGGAATTCTGTGGCCCCACCAGAGCTGGCGGCTGATACACCAGTCACGAATTCCTGTAAGCCAGTGTTCGTAAGTATTTTCCCATTTTTTAGGGAAGAACTGGATTTCGCCGTCTTTCCAGGCTTTGAGAGCCTTGTCTGCAAGTGGCTTCATTTTTACAAACCACTGCCAGCTCAAATATGGTTCAACAACAGTTCCACAACGGTAACAGTGACCAACCGAGTGAACAATTTTTTCTTCTTCTTTGAAAAGTCCCAGGGCTGTCAAATCTTCGATGATAAGTCCGCGGGCTTTGGCACAAGTCATGCCCCGATATTTTTCCGGACAGTTTTCGTTCAGAGTTCCATCTGGATTTAAAATATTTATAACTTCGAGATTGTTTCTCTGGCCAACCTGCCAGTCGTTTGGGTCGTGGGCTGGAGTGATTTTTACCATACCAGTTCCAAATTCCCTATCAACATAAGAATCCGCAATAATAGGAATAACTCTGTCTGTAAGCGGCAATTTTAATTTTTTGCCAACAATATCCTTATATCTTTCATCATCAGGATTTACAGCAACGGCGGTATCTCCCAGCAGGGTTTCTGGACGAGTTGTTGCAATTTCAATTTTTGTAGAACCATCAGGGGCTGGACCATCAGCATATTCATAATAAATATGATACATTGCTCCGTTTGTGTCTGTGTGATCTACTTCATCATCAGCAAGAGCCGTACCACAACGAGGACACCAGTTTACAAGGTAATGTCCCTTGTAAATAAGTCCACGTTCATACAAGGTAACAAAAACTTCGCGGACAGCTTTAGAAAGTCCTTCATCCATTGTAAAACGTTCGCGGTCCCAGTCAGTTGAATTTCCAAGTTTTCGCTGCTGTTTTACGATTGTATTATGATGATCTTCCTTAACCTTCCAGGTTCTTTCCAAAAATGCTTCACGACCAAGGTCGTTGCGGGTTTTGCCTTCTTTTTTGAGCTGGCGTTCTACAACATTTTGAGTTGCAATACCGGCGTGGTCAGTTCCAGTTACCCAGAGAGTGTTATCACCCTTCATTCTGTGATAGCGGACTACAATATCCTGGAGGGTGTTGTTCAAACCGTGTCCCATATGGAGAACGCCAGTTACGTTTGGAGGAGGAATGACGACCGAATAAGTGTTAGTTTTTTTGTTGCAATCTGCACACTGGCAGTGAACCGGATTTTCCTTATCAGAAACCGGCTTAAAATAACCTTTGCTTTCCCATTCGTTGTAAATACGGTCCTCAAAAGATTTAGGATCATAAGCTTTTTCAAGTTCAATAGCTTTCATTTTCCGTCTTCCTCGTTTTTAAAAATATTGCTGAAAATTATAGTGTAAATTCTGATATTAGTCATCTAATGCTATGCGGTTTCCTGTGTACAAGAAATAGTAGCGGCCTTTTGCGGCAATCAGCTGGTCATGAGTTCCCCGCTCTATGATATGACCATGTTCCAGAACTATGATTTCGTCAGCATTGCGGACAGTTGAAAGTCTGTGGGCAATTACAAATGAAGTTCTTCCTGCCATCAGAGAATCCATACCTTTTTCAATGTGTTTTTCGGTTCGGGTATCGATTGAAGATGTAGCTTCGTCCAAAATCAGAACAGGGGGATTTGCAACGGCTGCCCGGGCAATGGCAAGAAGCTGTCTCTGGCCCTGGCTCAGGCTTGCCCCGTCCCCGGTAATTACAGTGTCATAGCCATGTTCTAAGTGGCGGATAAAGTGGTCGGCGTTGGCGAGTTTTGCTGCCTCGTAAACCTGCTGGTCAGAAGCGTCCAGATTTCCGTAGCGGATATTTTCGCGGATTGTGCCCGTAAACAGATGGGTATTCTGCTGAACCATTCCCAGAGATTTTCTCAGGGCGTCTTTTGAAATTTCGTTCAGGGGAATACCGTCGTAGGTGATTTTTCCATTTTCATCCGGCACATCATAAAAACGGGTCAACAGGTTGATTGTTGTCGTTTTTCCAGAACCAGTTGAACCGACAAGGGCAATCTTCATACCAGGTTTTGCGTGAATATTAATATCGTGGAGAACTGTTTTATCTGGCCGGTAACCGAATGTTACATGGTCAAAAACGACCTCCCCTTTCATTTCTTTGAGGGAATTATCAGCTGGATTTTTCCAGGCCCACTGGCCGGTTTTTGCAAATGACTGAACCAGTTTTTCGTGACCGTCGCTGTCTTTTGCTTCGTAGGCGTTTACCAAAGTAAAATGCCCCTGGTCAACTTCTTCCTCTTCATCAATAATCGCAAAAATTCTTTCTGCACCGGCAAGGGCGTTCAAAACTGAATTTGCCTGCTGGCTCATCATTCCAATCGGGTGACTAAAAGACCTGGTGTACTGCAAAAATGCTGCAATCGTACCGATATCCAAAGTTCCGGTGAAAAAGTTCAAAAATCCGGTCTTTGCCTGACCAACAATCATAAAAACAGAACCAACAATTGCAACGACAGCGTACTGGGCATGGGAAAGATTGTTTGTGACAGGCCCCATAACGCCACCATAAGTCATAGCGGCAGTTCCTGCCCGTCGGAGATTTTCGTTCAAAAGGGCAAAATCTGCCTTGGCTTTTGGTTCGTGATTAAAAACTTTGATTACTTTCTGGCCTTCAATCATTTCTTCTATAAAACCATTCAATTCGCCAATACTTTTTTGATTTGCGCGGAAGGCGTTTGCAGATTTTTTTCCGATTACCTTAATCAGCTGAAAAATCAAAAACATTGTTGCCAGAACGAGGATTGTGAGCATGGGACTCAAAATTATCATCATAATCATAATTCCGACTACGGTTAATGTTGATGATAAAAGTTGAGGGATTGTCTGACTCATCATTTCGCGGAGGGTATCGGTATCGTTTGTAAAGCGGGACATGAGTTCTCCGTGAGTGTGCTGGTCATAAAATTTAATCGGAAGTTTTTCCAGGCGTTTGAACAAATCTTTTCGGATATTGAGCAAAAGGTTTGTGGAAATATAAAGCATAAGCCTCTGATTACACCAGGACGCAAGAACCCCCAAAAGGAAAATGCAAAGAACGCCGATTAAAAGTTTGGCGAAATTTGCCATAAGATCTGTGATTGCCTGACCAGCTGCCAGGGCTTTTACCATCGGCAAAATATAGTTGTTGATGGCGGGCTTGATGAGGTATGAGCCGGTCAAAGACGCACCGGAACTCAAAATTACGCAGAGAAAAACTAAGAGCCAGAGAGCCTTGAATTTTCCCATGTATTTTATAAATCTGGAAATTGTTTTTTTTGTATTTTTTGGTTTTGCTAAACCTCTTGTTTTTACTGGTGGCATTAGTTTTGGCCTCCTTGGTCGGCATTTTCATCTCCGGCAAGGTCGGCATCTCCAGATCCCTGCTGCTGCGATTCAAACACCTCGCGGTAAATTTTGTTAGTTTCCAACAACTGTTCGTGGCTTCCAAAACCCGAAAGTCTTCCTTCATCAAGAACAAAAATCACATCGGCGTCTTTTACGGAAGAAATTCTTTGAGCAATGACAATTTTTGTAGTGTCCGGAGCGATTTGTTTTAAGGCTCCTCGAATTCGGGTTTCGGTAGCTGTATCAACAGCAGATGTAGAATCATCCAAAATCAAAATTTTAGGCTTTTTCAAAAGGGCACGTGCAATGCACAAACGCTGTTTTTGACCGCCAGAAACGTTTACCCCACCCTGGCCCAAATCTGTATCATATTTTTCTGGGAAAGTTTGAACAAAAGAATCAGCATCAGAAGCTTTACAGGCTTCTATAATTTCCTGGTCTGTAGCATCAGGATTTCCCCAGCGAAGATTTTCTTTAATTGAACCACTGAACAGAACATTTTTCTGCAAAACCATGGCAACGGAATCACGCAATACAGTCAAATCATAATCACGAACATCCCTACCGCCAACCTTTACGCTGCCTTTGAAAACATCATAAAGCCGAGGCAAAAGAGAAACCAGGGTCGTTTTGGAAGAACCAGTTCCTCCGATAATCCCCACAACCTGGCCACTTTTTATTTTCAAGCTGATGTCAGAAAGAACACAGTTATCAGCTGATTTATTGTAAGAAAAATCAACGTGATCAAATTCAACAGAACCATCAGCAACCTGCATAAGAGGATTTTCTGAAGCTTTAATATCCGGCACTTCATCAAAAACTTCGCAAATACGATGATTTGAAGCCTGAACCATAACTAGAGAAATAAAAAGCATTCCCAACATCATCAGAGAAGAAAGAACCTGGGTTACATAAGTAAAAAAGCTGATTAATTCGCCCGAAAGCATAGTTCCGACAACAACCTGACGGCCGCCAAACCACATAACAGCAATCATTGTGATGTACATAACCAGCTGTAAAAGTGGCATAAGGAAAATTACAAGTTTTTCGGCATGAGTCTGGGCGTTTTTTACAGCTTCTGCAGCCTTATTGAATTTTTCTTCCTCAAAATCACCACGAACATAGGCTTTTACAACTCGGATACCAATCAGATTTTCCTGAATGGCAGCATTCATATCATCAAACTTATGCATCATCTTTTCAAAACGAGGATAAGCAAGCATAGAAATGGTGATAATGCCAATCGCAATTACAGGAATGGCAATCAAAAATACGACAGCCAATTCAGAATTAATCTTAAAAGCCATAATTGTTCCGGCAATCAGCATAATAGGACCGCGGAAACACATATGGATAAGCATTCGGTAAACATTTTGCGACATATTTACATCGGTGGTAAGACGAGTGACCAAAGAGGCAGTGCTGAATTTATCGATATTCGCAAATGAAAAAGACTGGATTTTATCGTAAAGGCGTTTACGGAGATTGTAACCGTAACCTTGAGCCGCATATGTAGAAAAACGAGTTCCCAAAACTCCGCAGGTCAAGGAGATACAGGCAAGGCCTATCATCAAAAGTCCGGTTTTTACGACATAAGGCAAATCTGAATTTGCAATTCCAACATCAATAATTTTGGCCATAACGAAAGGAATGATAACTTCCATTAAAACTTCGCCAATCATAACTACAGGGGAAAGAAAAGAATTCACAACATACTTTTTTTCTAACCCATGGACAAGTTTTTTAATAGTTGACATAAGGAATATTTTAGTGAGAACCTATAAAAATTTCAATTTTTAGAGATTTTCTAGCAAACTGGGACAGAAACTTCTTTTTGTAAGGCAAGAACCTGGTCTAGTGACAAACCAGTTGCTTTTGCAATTTGCTCAGGTAACAGTTGCATATCAAGTAAGTTTTTCGCAGTTTCAATTCGTGTTTCAATTCGCCCTTGAG
>CAVFQN010000107.1:0-8891 GCA_963624615.1 Treponemataceae bacterium
GATTTCGTCTTTATAGACTTTCTTAAGCCGAGGTACGTAATTTGCCATTACAGAACATCTCCACATTTACGGCAAACGCGAGTTTTCTTGTCGCCGTCCAATTTATAACCAATTTTTGTAGGACCGCATTTTTTACATACGATTGCTACATTCGAAATATTAAGAGGAGCTTCTACTTCAGCAATACCACCCTGGTCCTGCTGACTTCTCTTCTTCATTGCCTTTTTGACAATGTTTACACCAGATACAATAACTGCATCTTTTTTAAGGATAATGCGGACAACAGTTCCACGTTTACCTTTATCTTTACCTGCAATTACTTCAACTGTATCGTTCTTACGGATTTTTGATTTTGTTAACATTTCATTTCTCCTTAAAGAACCTCTGGAGCCAAAGATATGATTTTCATAAAGTCCATATCACGGAGCTCACGAGCTACAGGTCCAAAAATACGTTTTCCTTTAGGATTCTTGCTGTCGTCAACGATAACACAAGCGTTATCATCAAAACGAATGTAAGTTCCATCTGGACGACGATATTCTTTTGCCTGACGTACGATTACAGCCTTTTCGATTGTACCCTTTTTGATTGTTGATGTAGGAATAGCATCTTTGATAGCTACTACTACGATGTCGCCAATACCAGCATATCTGCGATGTGAACCGCCGATAACTTTAATACACTGAGCAATTTTAGCTCCAGAGTTATCAGCAACTGTCATACAAGATTGCATTTGAATCATAACTTCTAACTCCTTCGCTTATTTAGCACGTTCTACAATTTCTGCAAGACGCCAGCATTTGTTTTTGCTCAAAGGTCTGCATTCAACAATACGAACTGTATCACCTACATGAGCATCATTATTATCATCCTGTGCCATGTATTTCTTAGTTCTAGTAACATATTTCTTGTAAAGACGATCCATTTTCTTTGTTGCAATTGTTACAACAATGGTTTTGTCCATTTTATCGCTAGTTACGAGACCAACGAATGAACGTTTTGCGTTCTTTACAGTCTGAACAGTATTTTCTTCCACGGTTCAGCTCCTACTTATTCTCACCAGCAGATTTTTTCTGCTGAATAAACGTATTCAAACGAGCGATTTCACGACGAAGAGTACGTTTCTGCATTGGGTTATCTACATGAGAAATTACCATCTTAAAACGGAGATCCATGTATTCTTTCTTAAGCTCGTCACGTTTTGCTACGAGTTCATTATAAGACAGTTCTTTATCATTCTTTTTCTTTGAATCAGCCATCTTATTCCTCCTAGTCTCGTGTTGGCTTGTAAGCAATCTTTGTTCTTACTGGAAGTTTATCAGCAGCAAGTTCGAGAGCTCTGTGAGCTAATTCGAGGTCTACACCGCCTACTTCAAACAAAATCATACCTGGTTTAAGTACAGCTGCCCAATGATCTGGAGCACCTTTACCCTTACCCATACGAACTTCAGCTGGTTTTTTTGTGATTGGCTTATCAGGGAAAATACGAATCCATACATTTCCTTTACGATCCAATTTACGGTTGATAGCAACACGGGCTGCTTCGATTACTCTAGCATCCAACCAGTTTGGTTCCATTGCAACTAAAGCAATGTCTCCGAAGTCAATGTTATTATCGCGAGTTGCGAAACCTTTTTCGCGACCACGCTGCACCTTACGGTGAATTACTCTTTTTGGACTAAGTGGCATTACTAACTCCTTGCCTTTTTAGCAGGTTCAGCACCATCAGTCTTTTCAGCAGCCTGACGTGCAGGACGTCTTGGCTTCTTTACAAGCTGACCAGCATCTTCGTTATGATCGATACCATAGTTCATTCCATTGTAAACCCATACTTTAATACCGATTTTTCCGTATGTAGTAAGAGCTGCGAATGTACCATAGTCAATATCAGCACGAAGTGTGTGAAGTGGTACACGTCCTTCCTTGTGTTCTTCTGTACGAGACATATCTGCTCCACCAAGACGACCACTAAGACGAACCTTAATACCCTGAGCACCAGCACGCATAGCGTTACTTACAGCCTGTTTCATTGCCTTACGGAATGAACCACGACCAACAAGCTGACGACCAATATTCTGAGCAATCAAATTAGCATTCAAATCTGCACGTTTGATTTCCTTAATTTTGATCTGCACTTTCTTTGTAAGCTGTGCCTGAATTTCTGCACTAATCTTTTCGATTGATGCACCTTTTACACCAATAATTACACCAGGACGAGCTGTGTGAATTACAATTGTTACGCGTTGTGGATGGCGTACAATTTCAATTTCAGCTATATCTGCATTTTTACATTCTGGAAGTTCAGAAACCATTTTTCGGATTTTTATATCTTCCAAAACTAAATCTGCATATTCACGTGGATCTGCATACCAGCGTGACTGCCATGTTTTGTTTACGCCCAAGCGCAAACCAATAGGATTAACTTTCTGACCCACTTTATTCCCCCGCCTTCTCGTCAACGATGACGGTAATATGACACATACGTTTAATAAGCTGATCTGCACGACCACGAGCACGGAACCAAACTCTCTTGAGTCTTGGACCTTCATCAACTCTAATTTCTTTTACGTAAAGCATATCTTCATCCAACTTACTGTTCTGGTTAAGTGCATTTGAAGCAGCAGACTTCAAAGTTGCGCTAATCAATGTTGCACCCTTCTGTGGCATGTTTGCCAAGATAGCCATAGCTTCAGTGTAGGATTTCTGATTAATTACATGAGCAACAGGACGAACCTTAGTTGGTGATGCAATCAGGAATTTAGAAGTGGCTACATAACCTTTTTTCTCAGCCATAATATCCACCTATAATTAAGCCTTACCGGCTGTTTTGTCTGTTCCACCATGGCCCTTGAATGTACGAGTTGGTGCAAATTCACCGAGCTTGTGACCAACAAGGTTTTCTGTAATATATACAGGAATCCATGATTTACCATTGTAAACAGAAATAGTGTTTCCAACCATTTCTGGGATAATTGTTGAGCAGCGAGAATATGTTTTAATCATTTTCTTGTCTGCTTCCTTATTCATTGCCTGAACCTTTTTGTAAAGTGATTTTTCTACGAAAGGTCCCTTTTTAACAGATCTTGACACGATTATCTCCTCTGCAACTATTTCTTACGACGGCTAACAATGAAATTGCTAGAAGTCTTTCTCTTGTTACGAGTCTGGTAACCTTTACAAGGCTGTCCCCAAGGAGTAACAGGATTGCGTCCTTTACCAGCACCTTCACCACCACCAAGCGGGTGATCAACAGGGTTCATAGCCATACCACGAACTGTAGGACGGATACCCATCCAACGTCTGTGACCAGCTTTACCAAGCTTAACATTCATGTGTTCTTCGTTTCCTACAACACCGATTGTAGCGTAGCATTTTCCATTGATCTTTCTCATTTCACTTGAAGGCAAGCGAACGATTACATAATCACCTTCGCGACCTGCGATCATTGCACTAGCACCAGCAGAACGAACAAGCTGTCCACCCTGACCAAGTGTCAATTCAATGTTATGAATAGTAAAACCAACTGGAATTGCATTTAGAGGGAGTGCATTTCCAACTGTAGGAGTTGCATTATCACCAGACATAATCTTCTGGCCAACCTGCAAACCTTTAGGAGCGATGATATAACGTTTATCACCGTCTGCATAATAAATCAAAGCGATGTTGGCACTTCTGTTTGGATCATATTCAATTGTCTTGACAGTTCCTGGAATTCCGTGCTTATCACGTTTGAAATCAATATCACGATAACGTCTTTTGTGACCGCCACCCTGATGACGTACAGAAATACGACCACCAGCTCCGCGTCCACCATTAGACTTACGACCTGACACTAAAGTTTTCTCGGGTCTATCAGTTGTCAGTTCGTCACGACGCAAGTCAACACGACCACGTGTACCTGCTGTCATTGGCTTAAATACTTTAAGAGCCATTTTTATCCCCTTAATTAACTACCAGTCTTAAACACCTTCAAAAGCAGCAATTGTTTCGCCTTCAGCGAGACGTACGATTGCTTTTTTGTAAGATGCAGTACGACCTGGTTTACCACGAAGTCGTTTCATTTTACCAAGCACATTCATTGTTGTGCAGTCAACTACTTTTACCTTAAACAAGCGAGTTACAGCTTCTTTAATCTGTGTTTTTGTAGCGTCTGGGCGAACGATAAAAACGTATTTGTTCTGTTCGCGCAACATACTTGCTTTTTCAGAAACAACAGGCTTAATAAGAATATCTTCGTAATTCATTATTTAGCCTCCTTATCTTCAGCATAGAAGTCAGACAAGTTTTTTACAGCTGATTCAAGAATGATAACCTTGCGTCCATAATACAAATCATGAGCTTCAAGACGGTTATAAGCTAAGAATGTAAGATTAGGAATGTTACGAGCAGCCTGCTTAATTTTAGCATCATCATCTTTCAAGATTAATACAGTTCTTTCATCTTTAGCAAAGTTACTAAGAATCTTTACCAAATCCTTTGTTTTACCGCTTTCAACAGTAAAATCTTCAACAACTGTAAGTCTGTCACCCTGAGCATGTGAACTCAAAATAGACTTCATAGCGAGTTGTTTTGCTTTTTTAGGAATTGAATAAGAAAAATCTCTTGGTTTTGGTCCAAAAATTGTACCACCCCCTACTGTGATAGGAGATTTCTTATCACCACGACGTGCATTACCTGTACCCTTCTGTTTGTAAGGTTTATTGTTAGAACCATGAACTTCAGAACGAGTTTTTGTACAAGCAGTACCAACACGTTTATTAGCCAATTCGTTTGTAATTGCGTAATAAATTACGTCTTCATTTACTGGAAGACCGAATACTTTATCATCAAGAGTGATTGTACGCAGTTCTTTTCCAGAAGTTGAATATACTTTCTTTTCCATATTCTATCTCCTATTTCTTTACTGCGGCTTTCACGATGAGAGTACAGTCCTTATTTCCAGGAACAGCACCACGAACCATAATTACTTTGAGTTCTGGATCTACTTTTACGATCTTCAAATTCTGTACAGTAATTTTTTTGAAACCCATATGTCCAGGTAATTTAATATTCTTAAAACTGTGTCCTGGTGTTGTACATTCACCTGTACCACCCGGTTCACGATGGAATTTAGAACCATGAGTAGCACGACCACCATGGAAACCCCATCTCTTCATTACACCCTGGAAACCTTTACCTTTTGATGTAGCAGTTACATCTAAGAAACGTGTACCATCAAAGAGTTCAAGACCAACAACATCTCCAATATTTACTTCTTTTTCGAAGTTACGGAACTCTTTCAAGTGACGTTTTGGATTAATGTTTTCTGGGAATTGTCCGGCATATGCTTTGTTAGCTTTAGAAGCTTTAATATCTTCTAAACCAAGAACAACTGCATCATAACCGCAATTTTCCTTTGTTTTTTTGGCAACAACAACATTAGGCTCGACCTGGATTACAGTAACTGGTGTCAGATTACCGCTTTCATCGAATATCTGTGTCATGCCAACTTTTTTAGCAATCAGACCTTTCATTCTGATATTCTCCTATTTGGGATTTTGTTACTAACTTTCGCAAAACTCCCGATTATTTTAGGCCGCCATCCCAAATCCAGAGGGACCGTACCTTGTATCTAAAAGCATTACGCTTTAATACCCATTGGGTAAACCCTACAAAGGGGCAATTCACTACTGTGTGATTACTACGTCAACACCGGCAGGAAGTTCAAGTTTCATCAAAGAATCCATAACATCCTGTGATGGGTTCATGATGTCAATAAGGCGTTTATGTGTACGCATTTCGAACTGTTCACGTGATTTTTTATTTACGTGTGGTGATCTCAATACAGTTACCTTATTAATTCTTGTAGGAAGAGGGATAGGTCCTGAAACCTTAGCACCTGCTTTCTGTACAGTCTGCACGATGGCTTTAGCACTCTGGTCGATCAGTTCTACATCAAATGCACGAAGTCTGACACGAATCTTTCCATTAGCCATTTTAATTTAACTCCTTTTTTTCACAACAATGGAGTTGATAAGCAATACCAACTCCACCGTTTGAAAAAAAATTAAAAACTATTCAATAATTTTTGTAACCTGACCAGAAGCGATTGTGTGACCGCCTTCACGGATAGCAAGTTTAAGACCTTCGTCCATAGCGATTGGATGAATCAAATCACCAATAACTTTTACGTTATCGCCTGGTTTTACCATGTCTGTACCAGCTTCAAGTTCGATAGTTCCTGTAATATCTGTAGTTCTGAAGTAGAACTGTGGGCGATATCCAGTGAAGAATGGAGAGTGACGTCCACCTTCTTCTTTTGAAAGAACGTAAATCTGAGCTTCGAACTTTGTATGTGGAGTAATTGAATTTGGCTTTGCCAAAACCTGTCCACGTACAACATCTTTCTTTTCAATACCACGGAGCAAGATACCAACGTTATCACCAGCCATACCCTGATCAAGAGTTTTCTGGAACATTTCGATACCTGTTACAGTTGTATCAGCAGTTGGACGAATACCAACAATCTGAACAGCATCGTTCATATTTACAACACCACGTTCGATTTTACCTGTTACTACAGTACCACGTCCTGAAATTGTGAAGATATCTTCAATTGGCATCAAGAATGGTTTTTCATCATCACGAACAGGATCATCAAACCATGTATCCATAGCTGTAAGAAGTTCTTCAATACAAGCTGTGTTTTCTGGAGTTGGGTCATTCAAAGCTTTAAATGCAGATCCCTTAATAATTGGTGTTTCTTCAGAGAAACCATATTCTTTAACTGTATCTTTTACTTCTTCTACTACAAGTTCAAGAAGATCTGGATCATCAACCTGATCAACTTTGTTCAAGAATACAATAATCTTTGGTACACCTACCTGACGAGCGAGCAACAAGTGCTCACGAGTCTGTGGCATAACTGAGTCTGGAGCAGAAACTACAAGAATAGAACCATCCATCTGTGCAGCACCAGTAATCATGTTCTTAATATAGTCAGCATGTCCTGGACAGTCGATATGTGCGTAGTGACGTTTGTCTGACTGATATTCCAAGTGACGAGTGTTGATTGTGATACCACGTTCCTTCTCTTCTGGAGCGTTATCAATTTCATCATACTTAAGAACTTTATCACCATATTTGTTTCCACAATATGTAGTGATAGCAGCAGAAAGTGTAGTCTTACCATGGTCTACGTGACCAATAGTACCAACGTTCATGTGAGGTTTAGTTCTAACGAACTTCTCCTTTGCCATGTTTTTCTCCTTTACCAGATTCCTTTTTGATCTGGCATACTTATTTTTATGTGCTGCACTTTAAGCCAGAACAAACACAACTTTCACGAAAGCTGCATTTTATTCGCAGACACACTATTTGATAGATTAAGATAATGATTGATGTATTCGGATAAGATTTTCATTTAACATTCCATATTTTCGAAATGTTCTAACCCGACACCACCGATCGTTATCAAATCATCCTGACAACTGGTTTGGTATTTTCGAGTTTAGTCTTTACAAGACCTGTCAGAAACCCAAAATCAGCTGTCTATATATCTATTACCAACGGTAATAAAAACCACATTTAGGGTCGTACCCACCTGAAAACCTTCCGGTTGACTTTACGGTGATACCAAACTTAACTTTTCAAAGCAAGTTTGCCTGACTCTCAAAGAACCCAATTACGCCAAAATTTAAAGCGTAAGTTCTATACTTATACACTTTTAAAAAAAATATTTCAATAGCCAAAAACTAAAAAAATGCAAAAAAAAATGAGAGATACCTAAGTATCTCCCATATATTCAGACAGTTAAAAAACTACCATCTGTAATGAGCAAAAGCCTTGTTAGCTTCGGCCATCTTATGAACATCTTCACGCTTCTTGTAAGCAGTACCAGTATTATTGAAAGCATCAAGAAGTTCTGATGACAATGTATCAGCCATTCCATGACCACTTCTGTTACGTGCAGCTTCAATAATCCAGCGCATTGCAAGAGCTTCGCGACGTGTTTCTCGAATCTCCATTGGAACCTGATATGTAGCACCACCAACACGGCGAGATTTTACTTCAACCATTGGTTTTACATTTTCAAGAGCCTTAAGGAATACTTCCAAAGGATCTTTATCAGTTTTAGCCTTAAGTTTGTCCATAGCTTCATAGACAATCTTAGTACAAGTATCTTTCTTTCCGTCCAACATCATACGACATACGAACTTAGAAACTACTTTAGAATTATATTTTACGTCTGGCAATAATGGACGTTCGATTGATTTCTTATGTCTTCCCATCTTAGTCCTCCATTAAGCCTTAGGCCTCTTAGCACCGTACTTAGAACGACCGCGTTTACGATCTTCTACACCAAGAGTATCTTTTGTACCACGAATAATGTGATAACGTACACCAGGAAGGTCTTTTACACGACCACCACGTACTAAAACAACTGAGTGTTCCTGCAAGTTATGTCCAATACCTGGAATATATGCAGTAACTTCAATACCATTTGACAAACGAACACGAGCAATCTTTCGAAGAGCTGAGTTTGGTTTTTTTGGTGTCTGGGTCATAACACGTGTACAAACGCCACGTTTCTGAGGGCAAGAATCAAGTGCGGGAGACTTGGTTCTGTTAGCTGTCGCTTTACGACCCTGACGGATTAATTGATTAATTGTAGGCATCGCCTATTCTCCTATTTTATTCCGGTCAGCACCCCGGAAGATTTTCAATTAAAAAAAATCCATTACGGATAGGTTTAACGATTATATTAAATTCAAAAAATGAATTCAACAGAATTTCCTGTAAATCCATCAAGAATTCACCAACAAAATCGGTGAAAATCTCTGAAAAAGCATCGAAGATGATTTTTCAGAGATGCCTTTAATAAAAAAAGGGAGCGATTTTTAGTCACTCCC
>CAVFQN010000107.1:8967-15871 GCA_963624615.1 Treponemataceae bacterium
ATATAATCCTAATAAAATTTTCTATTAGTCATTATCTTCAACTTCAAAGTTTGGTTCTTCAAGTTGAGACTCTTGTTCTTCTTCCTGTCTTCTTCTTTCAAGAATTTCCTGCATCTGAATATCAAGATCTTTATCACTATCATCATAAAGTTTTATTTCTTTATAATTTTTGATACCAGTTCCGGCAGGAATCATATGACCGATAGCAACATTTTCCTTAATACCATGCAATTCATCGACAGCACCAGAAATAGCAGCATTTGTAAGAACACGAGTTGTTTCCTGGAATGAAGCAGCAGAAATAAATGAATCAACACCCAAAGAAGCTTTTGTAATACCCTGGAACATTGGACGACCGATAGCTGGCTGTCCACCTTCAGAAATTACGCGGGCATTTTCTTCATGGAACTTGTATTTATCAACATGCTTTCCAAAAATGAATTTTGTATCACCAACTGAAACAATTTCAACTTTTCGGAGCATCTGACGAACAATAATTCCGATATGTTTATCATTAATATCTACACCCTGAGCGCGGTAAACGCCCTGAATTTCGTCCATAAGGTAATTCTGCAAAGCATTTTCACCAAGGATTGCAAGAATATCCTGTGGATTTGGAGAACCTGCACAAAGCTGTTCGCCAGCTTCAACTTTATCACCATCACGAACAATCATACGCTTTGTCATTGGAACTAAATGTTCAAATGTCTTTCCAAATTCATCCTTGATGATAATAACACGTTTACCTTTGCGAATATCCTTAAATTCAACTGTTCCAGAAATCTGAGCGAGAACACAAGGATTCTTTGGTTTACGAGCTTCGAAGAGTTCTGATACACGTGGAAGACCACCAGTAATATCGTTTGTCTTCATAGCTTCTTTTGGCAACTTAGCAAGAGTTGTTCCAGCTGCGACAGGAGATTTATCCTCAACAAGAAGAAGAGCACCTGCAGGAAGGTAGTAGTTACCAAGAGGATTACCAGCTTCATCTGTGATAATTACACGAGGCTGTTTTACATCAAGGTGGAGATCAGAAATAAATCTTTCTGATTTTCCAGATACCAAGTCAACTTTTTCTTCCAAAGTAGAACCAGGGATAATGTCTTCAAAGTGGATATATCCGTTCTGTTCAGCAATAATTGGCTCAGAGAATGGGTCAAATTCACCGATTGCATCACCCTTCTTAACAATATCACCAGCTTTTACATAAATTGTAGAACCGTTGGCAATTTCAATCTTCTGATCTTTACTTACGATATAGAGGATTCCATCACGAATAAGAACGGTTCCGTTTACGGTAGATGCAACTTCTTTTCCATCTTTATTAACAAGTGGAGTTCCTCGCATCAATTTAATACCGTCTTCAACAAGAATCTGGTCTTTTTTACCAACTTCAATCTTATCCAAAATACGGATAACGGTCATAAAGCCCTTACGAGTAAACAACCAGTTTCCATCTTTTGTTTCTACGTGTGTACCTTCGATATCTTTCATGAAAGCATCGAATTTGAGAACAATGTGGTTATCATCTGTAGACATTTCGGCAGCACCACCAGAGTGGAATGTTCGAAGTGTCAACTGTGTACCAGGCTGACCAATTGACTGAGCGGCAACAATTCCGACAGCTTCACCAATTTCAACAATCTTGTTGCGAGCCAGGTTTTTACCATAACATTTTACACAAATTCCGTGTTTTGCTTCACAAGTAAGTACAGTTCTAACTTTTACCTTTTCAACTTCGGCTTCTTCAATCTTCTGTGCCAATTCATCATCAATGTACTGGTTTACATCACAAAGAAGTTCGCCAGTTACTGGGTGAACAACACGTTCAATTGTGAAGTGTCCAACGATACGGTCTGCAAGGTGAACCTTAATATCATCACCATCTTTAATAGCAGAATAATCAATACCGTTGATTGTTTTACAGTCATCTTCATTTACAACTACATCCTGGGCAACATCAACAAGACGACGTGTCATATAACCAGCATCGGCTGTTTTCAAAGCTGTATCTGAAAGACCTTTGCGGGCAGCGTTAGTTGAAATAAAGTATTCGATAACGGAAAGACCTTCCTTAAAGTTTGCTTTAATAGGAAGTTCAATAATATCTCCATTAGGCTTAGTCATCAAACCACGCATAGCGGCAAGCTGAGAAATCTGACCACGAGAACCGCGGGCACCAGATGTAGCCATCATATAGATGGTATTAAATCCGTCTTTATCTGCCTTAAGCTTATCCATCATAAGGTTTGTAAGTTTATCGTTTGTACGAGCCCAGATGTTACAAGAGTTGTTGTATCGTTCATCTGCAGTAATTTGACCTTTAGAATACTGATCAACAATATTTTCAATTTCCTTGTTTGCAGCTTCTACCATTTCTTTCTTTTCGTCTGGAACGAGAATATCGTCCATACAAATAGTAGCACCGTATAAAGTCGCATTTTTGTAACCAACATCTTTGATTGCATCGTGCATTTTGATTGTAATCCAAGAGCCTTTTGTCTTATAAACATGCTCAATCATAGCTTTGAGTGATTTATCAAACATCTGGCGGTTTACAAAATCAATCTCAGGTGGCATTGCTTCGTTGAATGCAAGGCGTCCAGCGGAAGTTTGAATAATATCACCCTTCTTGAATGTCTGAGTTCCAGAAACAAATTCAGCATCACCTTTTACTTTAAGGGCAGCTGCGTCAAATGAATCTTTTGGAGCTGGAACTTCAATCAAAGCCTGCCAGTCAATAGCTCCTGTTTCGGCAGCCATGCGAACTTCGTCAGGATTTGCAAAACGTCTGTAGCGAACTTTTCCATCAATCTCTTTTGGACCACCCTTTGCAGTTGGTTTGATTGCTGTCATGTAATAAATACCAAGAACCATATCTTGAGAAGGTGCAACGATTGTTTTACCATTTGCAGGGTCAAGCAGGTTTCTTGCAGAAAGCATCAAAGTCCAGCATTCCATCTGAGCAGCCTGAGTAAGTGGTACGTGGATAGCCATCTGGTCACCATCGAAGTCGGCGTTGAAAGCTTTACAAGCAAGAGGATGGAGTTTAAGAGCCTTTCCTTCAACAAGAACAGGTTCAAATGCCTGAATACCAAGACGGTGCAAAGTTGGCGCACGGTTGAGCATTACAGGGTGCTCTTTTACAACTTCATCGAGAATTGCGTAAACTTCTGGAGATTCAGATTCAACCAGCATTTTTGCTTTTTTGATATTGAAAACTACATCTTTATCAACAAGTTTTTTCATCAAGAATGGTTTGAACAATTCCAAAGCCATTTTTGTAGGAAGTCCACACTGCCAGAGTTTCAATTCCGGACCAACGACAATTACAGAACGACCAGAGTAGTCAACACGTTTACCGAGCAAGTTCAAGCGGAAACGTCCCTGCTTACCTTTGAGCAAGTCAGAAATTGATTTAAGTGGACGGTTTGAAGCACCTTTTACAGCTCTCTTACGTTTTGTGTTATCAAAGAGGGCGTCAACAGCTTCCTGCAACATACGTTTTTCGTTTCTGATAATGATATCAGGAGCAGACAACTGCTGCAATCTCTTGAGACGGTTATTTCTGTTGATTACTCGACGATACAAATCATTCAAGTCAGAAGTAGCAAAACGTCCACCGTCAAGCTGAACCATAGGACGGAGCTCCGGAGGAATTACTGGAATTACGTCCAAAATCATCCAGGAAACTTTGTTTCCAGAAGAGCGGAAATTTTCTACGATTTCAATACGGCGAAGAAGGCGTTTATCAGATTTTGCCCCCTTTTCACGCATTTTTGCACGAAGTTCTACTGCAAGAGCATCCAAGTCAAGGCGTTCAAGCATAGTTTTGATAGCTTCAGCACCCATATCAGCAGTAAATGCAGAACCAGCATAGTGTTCCAAAGCATCCTGATATTCTTCTTCCGAAAGAAGCTGACCTTTTTTCAAATCAGTATCACCCGGATCAATTACGATATATTTTTCGTAGTACAAAACAGAACGCAAAGCTGCAACCTGGAGGTCAAGCAAAAGTCCCATACGACTTGGAACTGAACGGTAATACCAAATATGGCTAACCGGAGCAGCAAGTTCGATGTGACCAGTTCTTTCTCGTCTTACCTTAAAGTGTGTAACTTCAACACCACAGCGGTCACAAATTACACCCTTGTAACGAATAGACTTGAATTTACCACAGTAACATTCCCATTCTTTTGTTGTACCGAAAATTCTTTCACAGAACAAACCATCTTTCTCTGGGCGGAGAGTTCTGTAATTTATTGTTTCAGGCTTTTTAACTTCACCATAAGACCATGATCTGATAGTCTCTGGAGAAGCCAGTTTAATTCTTAAGCTGTCAAAATCCTGTACATCACGCATTTGTGTCCTCCTTATCAAAACCGGAAGCTGCTTTATCAATTAATTCCTGGTCACGTTCTGTAAGAGCAATCTGCTTACCCTTTTCATCATAAATTGTGAAATCAAGTGCCAAACCACGAAGTTCCTGAACCATTACATTGAAAGCTTCTGGAATTCCGATTGGAGAGGATGGATCACCCTTTACAATTGATTCGTAAATCTTAGAACGACCATTCATATCATCAGACTTAATTGTCATCATTTCCTGGAGACAGTTAGCTGCACCATAAGCTTCGAGAGCCCAAACTTCCATTTCACCAAGACGCTGGCCACCGAACTGAGCTTTACCACCGAGTGGCTGCTGAGTAACAAGTGAATAAGGTCCTGTTGAACGAGCGTGCATCTTATCATCAACCAGATGATGAAGTTTCATATAGTAAATAACGCCAACGAAAATTGGATTGATGAAAGGTTCACCTGTCTGTCCACTGTGAACTATCTGCTTACAACTTCTTGGAAGACCAGCTTCTTCAAGTTTGTCAGCAATCTGATCCTGAGATGGAGACTGGAAAACAGGAGCTTCGAAGAACTGGTTCAAATATTTACCAGCAATTCCAAGTTCTGATTCAAGAATCTGTCCAATATTCATTCGGGAAGGTACGCCAAGAGGGTTCAAACAAACATCAAGAGGAGTACCATCTTCCAGATATGGCATATCTTCGATTGGGAGGATACGAGATACAACACCCTTGTTTCCATGGCGTCCGGCCATCTTATCACCTTCACGCAACTTACGTTTATTTGCGATAAGAACTTTTATAACCTTGTCTACGCCAGGAAGAAGATCGTCACCTTCCGCACGACTCATCTGCTGAATATCAATTACAACACCTTCAATTCCATGTGGAACACGAAGAGAAGAATCGCGAACCTCCTTAGCTTTTTCACCAAAGATTGAGTTCAAAAGTTTAAATTCAGGAGTTGTTTCTGTTTCTGATTTTGGAGTTACTTTACCAACCAAAATATCACCAGAACGAACTTTAGAACCTACTCGAATAATACCTTCAGAGTCGAGGTTAGCCACAGCTTTCTCGGCAGTATTTGGAATATCACGAGTAATGCGCTCTGGACCGAGTTTAGTCTCGCGGATTTCAATCTGGAATTCTTTGATATGAATAGAAGTATACATATCTTCACGAACAACACGCTGAGAAATCAATACAGCATCCTCATAGTTGTAACCATTCCAAGGAACGAATCCAACGAGAAGGTTGCGACCAAGAGCCATTTCACCATTAAATGTTGCAGGTCCATCAGCAAGAACATCACCAAACTGAACTTTTTCACCAACGCCAACTGTAGGTCTCTGGTGGTTACAAGTATCGTTGTTTGTTCTCTGATATTTCAACAAAGGATATTCGTCAATTTCGTTAGAACCGTCAACTTTTACTTTGATGAGGGTACTAGAAACATAAGAAACTTCACCGGCACGTTTTGCCTTTACAAGAACGCCAGAATCATAAGCACACTTCTTTTCCATACCAGTACCAACGTGAGCTGGCTCTGGGAACAAAAGTGGAACAGCCTGACGCTGCATGTTACAACCCATCAAGGCACGGTTAGCATCGTCGTGTTCCAGGAAAGGAATCATAGAAGCTGAAACGGAAATTACCTGACGAGGAGAAACATCGATATACTGAACATCTTTTGGAGAACGCTGAGTATAGTTACCACGGTTACGGCAAGAAATTGTTTCTGTTGGGAATGAACCATCCGGCTTAATTCCTTCAACAACCTGACCAATAAAGTATTTGTCTTCATCCATAGCTGAAAGATATTCAACTTCATCAGTTACTTTACCGTCTACAACCTTACGGAAAGGAGCTTCAAGGAAACCATAGTCATTGATTCGAGTGTACATTGCCAGAGAAACAATAAGACCAATGTTTGGACCTTCAGGAGTTTCGATAGGACACATACGACCATAATGAGAATAGTGTACGTCACGAACTTCAAATCCGGCACGATCACGTGAAAGACCACCAGGTCCCAAAGCATTCAAACGACGTTTATGTGTAAGTTCTGCCAGAGGGTTAATCTGATCCATAAATTGAGACAACTGAGAAGAACCAAAGAATTCTTTTACAGCCGCAACAATAGGTTTGATAGAAATCAAATCCTGAGGCTTCATTGTATCAGTTTCTTTCAAGCTCATTCTTTCTTTTGCGATTCTTTCCATGCGGGCAAAAGCAGATTTAAGCTGATTAGTCATCAATTCACCAACAGAACGAATACGACGATTTCCCAAGTGGTCAATATCATCAATTAATTCATCACCAATGTAAACTTTGATGAGGAATTTCATTGTGTTGATAATATCTTCTTTGATAAGAGTAAAATCTTTTACGTCATCATCATAGCCGAACTTTTTATTCAACTTATAACGACCAACACGTCCCAAATCGTAACGTCTTTCAGAGAAGAACAAAGAATTCAAATCTTTTTCAGCCTGATCAACAGTCATTGGTTCTCCCGGCTGGAGAATTGAATAAACGTGAGCTAA
>CAVFQN010000107.1:15881-24825 GCA_963624615.1 Treponemataceae bacterium
TTACAAATTTCAACTCTTCCCGTTCAAAACAGTTGATAATCATCTGAGAATTGAGAGAAAGATTTTTTTCTTCCTTGTTGTTAGGATTACTTCTTGTATCAAAGCGGATTACAGTGATTTTTCCGATATTGTTTTCAACAAGACCGTCAACATCATGAGGATTAAGTCTTGTACCCGCATTAAACAGACGTTTTTCCTGTCCATTTTCATCTTTGATAAGAACAGCATCTGCGAGAACTTTTCCTACCAAGGCATCTTTTGACTTTGTATCAGATTTTACATCAGCTTCTTCTACATCATAGAAACAGCGGATAATTTCTTCACGAGTTGAATAACCAAGAGCACGAAGGAAGATAGTTCCAAGAATCTTCTTTTTGCGGTCAATTTTTGCAAAAATCAATTCTTTTTTCTGGTCAATTTCAAATTCAAGCCAAGAGCCACGGTAAGGAATGATACGGCTAGAATAAACACCTTTATCGTGACAGAAGATAACACCAGGTGAACGGTGAATCTGAGAAACAACAACTCGTTCAGCCCCGTTAATAACAAAAGTACCACGGTCTGTCATGAGAGGAATGTCTCCCATATAAATATCTTTCTGGAGGATTGCCCCAGTCTGAAGGAAATTCAAATTAATACGTGCCTTCAAAGGAACAGAATAAGTAAGTCCCTTTTGTTTACACTCTAATTCTGAAAATTTAAGATTTTCCCAGTCCAATTCATAAAATTCATACTCAAGTAACATGTCTCCATTCGGACTTTCAATTGGGAATGTGGAATTAAATACGTCCTGCAAACCTTGATTTAACAAAGGTTCACCTTTCTTTAAGCGATCTGCTTGTAAAAAGCTTTCGTAAGATGCTGTCTGGACTTCGATAAGATTTGGCACATCCATAAAACTGTGGATGTCTTTACCAATATACTGACGGTTGACTGTTCGAGTTTTTGCGAACATCAGTTCCCCCTGTAAAGTGAGTTCAGAAATCTTTCTGCTACATACTAGAAACTCTGTACAGCACAGAAAATTCTGATTTTATAACCCCGGGTGGGATTTATTAAAATATGCCGTTATACAACGATAGGGGATACCTGTGAAAATATTGCTTTTCAAGGCATCCCCTATAAATTATTAGTTTAGGGCAAAGTTGCCTCTAAAAATTGCAATTTTTAGAGGCTCCCTTTAGATTTTCTCTAAAAGCTAATTATTTTTTGCTAGCTTTACCACCAGCTTCTTCTACTTTCTTGATGATTTCGTCAGCGTCAGCTTTGCTTACGCCTTCTTTAAGAGCTTTTGGTGCACCTTCAACCAAAGCTTTTGCTTCTCCAAGTCCAAGACCTGTGATTTCGCGAACAACTTTAATAACAGGAATCTTTTTAGCTGCATCGAATGATTCGAGAGTTACTGTGAATTCAGTCTGTTCTTCAGCTGCACCAGCTGCAGCACCTGCTGCTGGACCTGCTGCAACAGCTACTGCTGCTGTAACACCGAATTTTTCTTCCATTGCTTTTACGAGTTCTGAAACTTCAAGAACTGACATAGATGCGATTGCATCAAGAATCTGATCATTTGTGAGAGCTGCCATATTGTCTTCTCCACATATAAATAAAATATACTCCACTCGCGGTGAGTGGCTGCGGATTTTTACTCAACTGAGCTTTTCCGCATTTAGCACGAACAGTCGACAGCTATGAAGCCTGAACGTGCTTTTGTACAATAAGTACAAGTGTAAACTAAAATTAGTTTGCACCTTCTGCAGATTTTTTGTCTGCATAAGCCTGCAATGTAGCTGCAAGTTTCTGAACTGGACCGTTCATTGCAGACATCAACATAGCATAAAGTTGTTTCTTTCCAGGAACCTTTGAATAAGCTTCGATTTTAGCTGCATCGTAGATTTCGTTTGCAATAGAAGCTCCTTTTACTGAAAGAGTAGGAGCATCTTTTGTAAAGTCAAAAAGAACTTTTGCAACTTCGTTAGAATCCTCTTTTGCCATAGCGACAACAGTAGGTCCTTTAAGATAATCAGCAACATTTTCTACTTTCATTTCATCGAAAGCGATACGTGCAAAGTTATTTTTAACAACTTTAAGAACAGCGTTCTTTTCACGAAGTTTATCACGAAGAGCAGTAATCTGTTCTACTGTCAATCCGCGATAGTCAGCAAAAATGAAGTCACTGTAATCAGCAAATGTCTTTTTTGCATTTTCAATAGCTTCTGCTTTAGCAGGCTGAATTTTCTTTGCTCTAATTGCCATTACTCGCCTTCCTTATAATCAACCCATACACCAGGGCCCATAGATGAACTAACAGATACAGACTGAACAAAAGAAGCAGCTCCAACAGGCTTTTTCTTTCCAACTTCAGAAAGAAGAGTGTTGATGTTAGCAACTATTTTATCAGCGTCCATAGAACATTTACCAACAGCGATATGTACAATACCAGCTTTATCAGCACGATATTCTGTACGACCTTTTTTAAGTTCTGCAACAGCGTTTGCAACATCTGGAGTTACAGTACCAGTTTTTGGGTTAGGCATAAGACCTTTACGACCAAGAACCATACCAAGACGACCTACATCTTTCATCATATCAGGAGTAGCAACTGCAACATCAAAGTCCAGCCAACCACCCTTAACTTTTTCGATGTATTCTTCACCAGCGTAAGCTGCACCAGCGTCCAAAGCTTCTTTTACTTTGTCACCCTTACAGAATACAAGAACTTTCTTTTCGCCACGGAACTGATTTGGGAATACCAAAGTATCACGAACAGTAGCATTTTTTTCAAGACGAAGTACTACATGAGCTTCGATAGTTTCATCGAATTTAGCAAACTTCATATCCTGAACCATTTTACAAGCTGAAGCTACATCATATTTCTTTGAAAGATCATATTTTGCAGCAGCTGCCTTATATTTCTTTCCATGTTTCATATTACTGCTCCACCTCTACACCCATACTGCGCGCAGTACCGGCAATAATTTTCTTTGCTGCTTCGATATCATTGGCATTGATATCTGGCATCTTTGTCTTAGCAATTTCTTCCAAATCCTTTGCAGACAATTTTGCAACCTTGTCAAGAAGAGGGTTACCTGCACCCTTTTCAATTTTACAAGCTTTCTTAATAAGAACTGCTGCTGGAGGAGTTTTAAGAATGAATGTGTAAGATTTATCCTGGTAAACAGTGATTACAACAGGAATTACGAGACCACGTTCCATAGACTTTGTTCGGTCATTAAATTCCTGAACAAATTTTGGAGCAGAAACGCCGTGTGGTCCAAGAGCTGGTCCAATTGGAGGAGCTGGAGTTGCTGCTCCTGCTGGACACTGTAACTTGATAACGGCGGTAACTTTTTTTGTAGCCATTTTGTTTCTCCCAATATTGGTGTGTAAGAATCAAAAGATTTCTTACTAACGAAATGCCGAGGTCCAACGGACTTGCATTTCTCCCAAAAACAGGATTAATGGTTTGTATTTGGGACACAAACCCCTGAATTTGCCAAACAACATATCCAAAATAACAATCTATTTTGGACAAAAAAAAACAAAAAGAACCTTGTTTTTTCTAACAAGGCTCTCTTTTAAAAAGTAAGTTATGCTTTTTCAGCCTGCAAAAAACTTACTTCTACAGGTGTTGGACGCCCAAAAATCTGAACTTCAACACTTAATTTTTCTCTTTCAAGATTAATTTCTTTTACAGTTCCAGAGAATGAAGCAAAAGGTCCATCCGAAATCTTAACAACATCACCAACATTAAACGACTGGCGAACACGAACCTGTTTATCACCTTTGATAAGACCAGACTTCTGCAAAAGATTCATTGCTTCATCTTTAGTAATTGGCATTGGACGAGCAGAACGACTTACATTTCCGACAAATCCTGTTACCCCCTGAATATGATACAACTTTGCACAAGTATCTTTCCAACCAATTTCTGGAAGATCAAGCTCCATCATAATATAACCAGGCAAGAATTTATTCATGCGAGTTTTCTTTTTGCCATCTTTAATTTCTACAACTTCTTCTACAGGAACTTTTACATCTAAAACAACATTAGAATCAATATCACCTTTTTCTAATAATGATTTAATTGTTCGCTCTACTTTTCCTTCATAACCTGTATAAACGTTAAGAATATACCAACTTCTAGACATTTTTCCGTCCTTATTTCATTAACAAGCGGAACAACTGTGTAAATCCTAAATCAAGCAAACCAAGGATTACAGCCATGATGATTGTAGAAATGATTACTACTTTGATTGATGACAAAACATCATCTTTTGTAGGCCACACTACCTTTTTCAATTCTGCTTTAGATTCTTTAAAAAACTGAAATATTTTAGCCATAACACCTTATTCCTTAAAAATCAGGGCAGGCAGGATTTGAACCCACGACAGGCGGTTTTGGAGACCGCTGCTCTACCAGCTGAACTACTGCCCTATATATTAAAATCATTCTTAATAAAGAATGATTAAATATCTAAACTAATTATTTAGCTTTTGTTTCTTTATGCAAGATAGACTTCTTACAGAATGGGCAATACTTCATTTTTTCCAATTTACCCGTAATATTCTTACGATTCTTGTAAGTTGTGTAATTCTTTCTTTTGCAATCTGTACACTGCAAGGCGATGATTTCTACGGCGCCCTTTTTCTTGCTTCCCATATTTATCTCCTAAAATAATCCCTAAAAATTACTTAAAAGTTTTCAAGCCCATGTGCAGAATCGAACCGCAGACCTCCACATTACCGATGTGGTGCTCTACCAACTGAGCTACAGGGGCATTTGCAGTTATCCGCACACTTATGATATGAAAACGTGCGTTTTAGAAATGTAATTTAAATTGAGATTTTAGTCAATAAATTCATTTCAAAATTTAAGAAATTTCCATTGAATTCCGACCTCAATGGATATTATTTTTTATCTATGTTACTATAAATTCCCATAAGTTTGATTGAGGTAAAAAAAATGAATATAGATATGCTTATTGATGGTATTCTTGATTCCTACGACCGCTACGGATTAATCAACAGATCAACATCAGAAAACTTTCCAAACCGTCAAAATGTAGTTACTGTTTTGCAGGATTTACAGTCTTTGGTTTTTCCAGGATTTAGAGTAGCTGAAGATTTGGATTCGGCAAATATCAGATATGTGACAGGTCAAAGAGTTAATAACATTATCGCAAAGCTTACCCGCGAAATTGAAAAAGCCCTTATTTACACGAATGCAAATTCTAAAAATCCAAAAGAAGATATTAAAAACCTCAATTGTTTTAAACTAGCCGAAAAAGCATCTATATCTCTGATAGAAGAAATTCCTGAAATCAGACGAAAAATTCTTTTAGACACAACCGCCTTATGTGCCGGAGATCCAGCAGCAAAAAGTAATGAAGAAGTAATTCTTTCATACCCAGGTCTGGAAGCTATTCTTGTATACAGGATTGCGAATTTTCTTTACTCCATCGGAGTTCCTGTAATCCCACGAATTATGACAGAGCATGTTCATGGTAAAACAGGAATTGACATTCACCCAGGTGCAACGATTGGCGAGTCATTTTTTATTGACCATGGAACAGGCATCGTAATTGGGGAAACTTGTATCATTGGAAATAACGTAAAAATTTATCAGGGAGTTACTCTTGGAGCTTTAAGCGTAAAGAAAAACCTCCAGAATAAAAAGCGTCATCCAACAATTGAAGATGATGTAACAATCTATGCAAACGCAACAATTCTTGGTGGTGAAACAGTAATAGGTCGAGGTTCTACAATTGGAGGAAACACATGGATTACAGAATCTGTGCCTGCAAATTCAATCGTAACACAAAGATAGAAAAATTAACCAAAGTTAATGAGTTGATAACCAAGGTTACTATTTTGTAACCATGGTTACAGGTTTCGTAACCAGAGTTACAAGTTTTGACACCAGAGTTAAAAAAAACAAAGTTCCCAACCAGTAACACTAAAAGGGAACCTTGCGTCCAGCGTTGCTGGACATCGGAGAGAGTTTATCAGCTTATTTACAAGCTGATTAGAATATACTACCAACGATTTTAGTTGTCAATATTTTTTGAAAAAAAAGTTTAAAAAATTTAAAAATTTTGCAAAAAATAAAAAAGAGGATTTTTATGGCAAAAAAGAATGGTTCGATAATGTACAAATGCTCAAATTGTGGATATTCACAACTCCGCTGGCTTGGCAGATGTCCAGAGTGTGGAGAATGGAATTCCCTTGAAGAAATCATCATAGACAAAAATAACATTTCGCCGGCTGGCAGAGGAAATGAACAGGCAGTAAAACAAAAACCTGTAAATCTTAATTCTGTAAAAGCTCAGGGCAATACAAGATTTTCAACCGGAATTGAAGAATTTGACAGGGTTCTTGGAGGTGGAGCTACAAAATGTTCGGCAATCCTTTTGGGAGGAGAACCTGGAATTGGAAAATCGACCCTGCTTTTGCAAACTTTGGCAAGCGTATCAGTCAGGGTAAAAGAAAATGTTTTATACATAAGTGGTGAAGAGTCGGCTGCACAGATAAAAGAAAGAGCTGACAGACTGGGCTTAAATACAGAAAAAATCCAGATTTTGACTACAAGCAGATTGGAAGATTCCCTTGATGCAATGGATAGTTTGAATCCAGCATTTGTGATTATCGATTCTATACAAACAATTTATTCGGCAGAAGCTGGAATTATTCCTGGAACAATAAATCAATTAAAATACTGTGCCAACGAATTTATTGGCTGGGTAAAAGAAAGAGAGTCCGTTTTGATTATGACCGCCCACGTCACAAAAGAAGGAACAATTTCGGGGCCAAAATCCCTGGAGCATATGGTCGATACTGTAATTTCTTTTGAAAGAAATACTGATGATATAAGATTTTTGCACGCTCAGAAAAACAGATTTGGCTCTGTAGATGAAATCGGAATTTTTAGTATGACAGAAAAAGGATTGATTCCGATACAAGACCCGACATCATTGTTTTTAACTCAAAGAAAATCATCACAACCGGCAGGAGTTGTTTGCACCCCAGTTTTTGAAGGCAGTAGAGTATTTTTGGTAGAAATTCAAGCATTAACAGTGCCGGCAAAAGCATCAATTTCCAGAATTTACAGCGAAAAAATTGATTCGGGCAGAATTGCAAGAATTGCAGCGGTAATTGAAAAAAGATGCGGATTGGTATTTTCAGATCAGGATATTTACGTAAACGTGGCCGGCGGCATAAAACTTTCGGAAAGTTCCATCGACGCGGCGGTCGCAGTAGCCCTGTATTCAGCAAGAACTGACCTGCCCATTCAAGTAAGTACTTCAGTTTTTGGAGAATTAAGTTTGGCTGGCGAAATCAGGTCAGTTCCAAAATCAAAACAAAGGGTAAAAACTGCGGAAAACTTAGGATTTACAAGGTCAATCATCCCTGATAAAGAGGAAAAATCAATTCAAGTGAATGATATAAAACAACTGGTAAAAGTGATTTTTGGGAAGTAAGTTTTTCCTCTACTCGTCTTTAAAGATTGAACCAAAGTGAATCAGATAATCAATAAAGGAAATGTAAGAACAAATCACGCAGATGATAAACAAAATCAGACAAACGATTTTTAGAGTGTCAAAACAAGCAGGTACGTGGTCAATTCTCACCAAAAGTTCGAGAAACATCCCAAAAAATTCTGTGACAATGTACATTACAGTTTTGAATTTTCCGCCTTTTCTTGCTGCAATGGCCGTTCCTTTTTTAGCGGCGACCATTCTTAAAAAGTTCTGTCCGAACTCTCGCAACATAATCAAAAGGAAAATAACAGACGGAATATAAGAAATACCCGCTTTGTAAGACTGCATCAGACAAACAAAAGAAGTCAAATGCAAAATTACATCAGCAAAAGGGTCAAAAAGTTTTCCAAAATCGCTTACAACATTGTGCTTTCTAGCGTAATGACCATCAAGATAATCCGTAAATTCAGCAAAAACAAGAAGGGGTAAAGCAATAATTAAAGATAGAAATGCGAATTTTCCTGTCCAAATTGGAATGTTATACAACAGAAAAAGAATCGGTGCGAACAAAATTCGAGTAAGGGTAAACTTATTTGACAATTTCATATTTGAAGTATCTCTAATCTAACCATAAAAGTCAATAATTGAAAAAATCCCTCCGAAAAATCACAAAAGGGAGCCTCTAAAAATTGCAACTTTTAGAGACTCTCAAGATTACTGATAAGCCTTAAAATCGTGAACTATGCTGACTGCTGATTTAGCCTCATACTCCGGCATTTCTTTTCTGATTATCTGCAAAGCCTGTTCTACGACAGCTGGAGAATCGGAAACACCATGGAGCAAAACCGTATTATCTTCAATAGTCACATGCATAAAATCTATATTCAGATGGTGAATAAAATAAAGTTTATTCACAACGGACTGTCCTTTCAGTAATTCTGCTATCATAGCGTTGCCCTCCTCTTCTTTTTGAGGAGTGATGACAGTTTGAACAAGATTTGCAATCATTTTGGCTGTGTCTTCAACTGGAACAAAGCCTGTATTAAAAATTGCATGGTACAAGGAAGCATCATTTATATCCAGGTTATAAAAACTGTTATGAAAACCAGTACGATTTGTTTCACTTTCCTGGATACGCTGGCGAGCCTTTTTTTCATCCCAATTAAATTCATCACAAAGACGCTTTATTCGAGTTTTTTCATCAGCAATCAAACGGATTGAAATATTATTTGGGACATTTTGAAGAACCGCAAACGCACCACGCCCGATAATGACCACATTTTTCTGTTCTGCAGCTTCGAGAATTGCATACTGAGTGTAATTTAAATACTCATCACGGTCTTTTGTGAGAGATGCAAAAAATCCTGGCTTTCGTTCGTCAAATTTTGGCATTTTTGACTCTGGGAATCCTAATTCCAGGATTCGTTTTTCGATTTCTTTTCTAGTAAAAAATTTGTACCCCAGAA
>CAVFQN010000107.1:24835-35205 GCA_963624615.1 Treponemataceae bacterium
TATCCCAGAAGTTTTGACAATTCAGCAGCAACTTCATCACCATGCGCAGCAACCTGTCTTGAAATTGAAATAATAGCCATAATACCACCTCGCACAAAATTAAGTTCAGGCATCTCTAAAAAGTCAAAAGTAGATTTCTAGGGATTTCTTCCTATGAATATAATAAAGCCAGATATTAAATCTGTCAAAAAATAGGTGGCAAAAATTATGGCGGATTTTAAGAGAAAAAAGTGATAAAATGCGAAGTAACTTTGAGAAAAGAAAGGATAGAATTATGAAAAATTATTTTTCTGAAGATGATGAAAAATTAAAATGGAAAACTGAAAGTGTAAAATCCTTGCTAAAAACTCCAGTTTGCCTGGTGACTTCAAAACACGACAAGTCTTACACCGGCATGGAAGGAGATTATATTGTAATGGAAGCCCCGGACTGGGTTATCGTGATTGCCGAACGAAATGATAATTTTCTGATGGTAAAACAATGGCGGCATGGGGAAAATGCTTTGAGCGTGGAATTTCCTGGCGGAGTGATAGATAAGGGGGAATCTCCTGAAGCAGCGGCAAAAAGGGAATTGGAAGAAGAAACAGGCTGTAAGGCTGGAAAATTAACTAAACTCGGGAGTGTAAACCCCAATCCGGCCCTGTTTAGTAACCACACCCACGTTTTTTTGGCAGAAGATTTACTTTCGACCGGAAAACAACATTTGGACGAAGATGAATTTATAAACTACATAGAAATTCCAAAGGAAGAAGTTCTACAGGGAATGGGAACTGAGCAATTTTCACACGCAATAATGGGAACTGCCCTCTGTTTTTATCTGAAATATAAAAATGTAAAGTTTTGATTAGAAGATAAAGAGATAAAAAAAGGCGAACTTCTAAAAGTTCGCCTTTTTTTTGCAAACTTTAAAATTTACTCACCGTAAGTGTCATAAGTTTTCTTTGGATCGTAAGTTCCAGAACGGTATTCACCTGTAAGAGATGGGATTTTCATCTTCATACCTGGATGAATAAGATTTGGATCTTCAGGTTTTGGCATATCAGACTTGTTTGCCTGGTACAAATTTTCCCAAAGAAGTGGATTATTGTAAACATAAGGACGACCAGAAATATTCCAATAGCAGTCTTTTGTTTCTGCCCATGGTTTTACAATGTAATATTCCGGAAGTGGAGTTACTTCTTTTATCCCGTCCAGGGCAGCAAGAGAAGCCTTGGCGTATTCGGTTGCCTTTGGATAATCTTCCCCTGCAAAAGATGTTTCTGCATTTTCAAGATTTTCTTTTGCAGATGTGTAAGCCATAGGATAGGTGTGAGGGGCATCAATTTTTTCTGCATAAGCAATCTGATTTTTTGCCAGTTTGATAGCGTCTTCCGCTTCGTTTTTAGCCATCATCATTTGGATGTAGGCTTTTGAAAGTTCAGCATTCTCTTCTGCTTTTCTAGAATATTCAACCGCATCATCATACTGACCGGCATCCAAAGCATTTTCTGCTTTTTTGGTGTATTCATCAGCTAATTTCTGATATGTGTTATTTTTATAGCTTACTGCAAAAACTGAAAGTGTAAATAATGTTAATAATACAAGCGAAAAAATCTTCTTCATGATTATTCCTCCTCAGCAGCGTCAACTGCTTCTGCTTCGACAGGCTCAGCTTCAGCATTTTCTACATTTTCAACATCATCAGCTTCTTCAAGAGCTTCAGAACCTTCATTTTTAGTCTCTTCTACAGAAACGTCTTCTGCATTTTCATTTGCAAGGTCTTCAACAACCGGGGTTTCCTCGATTGCATTTCCATCATCATCAATCTCTGCAGCAATATCAACTTCGGCAGTAGCAGGATCTTCATAATTATCAGCTTCGAGGAGAACAGTGTCAGCATCTTCAATACCTTCCACAGGTTCTGTGATAGGAGCTTTTGCATCTGCACTTTCTGCCATCTGAGCACTTTCTGCAACACGCTTTTTAGCAGCTTCGATTGCAGCCTGGGCTTCGGCTCGTTTTACAGAAACTTCTTCATACAAAGCGTTGAATTCATCTTTTGCAGAAGTATATTTTTCTATGGCTTTTTTAGGATTTTGCATTGAATACAAAGAATCACCACTTTTGAAATCTTCTGCGGCAGCCTTGTAGCGCTCTTTTTGAGCAACTCCAGCTTTTACACTATCAGCATTTTTCTTGGCTTCGTAAGCAGCAGAACGTTCATCTTTTGCAAGTCGTTTGTAAGCAGTTAACAAAACTGAATTAAAGTTTGAATAAGCATCGGTGGCACTTTCCGAAATGGAAGCGTCCAAGTCTGTGTCATTAGAAAAAGCATTTTCAACTTTTTCAAGGCTCGCTAAACCTCTGTCATAATTGCTCTGAGCGTAGCTTGCAAAATTATTGTCGTCGATTTCACTTTTTGCAGATTTTGCCTTTGTATAATCTTCCAGTAATTTGTATCGGGCGATAAGGTCATCTGCCTTGCTGGAAATATCAGAATTCTTTACAGATTCATAATAATCATCAATCTTTTTCAACTGGTCTGGAGCAGTCTGTTCAGCACCAGCTTCAATTGCAGCCTTTCTTGCATCTTCAATTTTTGCAATCAATTCAGCCTGGGCTTCAGCATCTAGTTGAGAACTTATCTCTTCGTCGACAACTTCAGGTTCTTCAGCCGGAGTTTCGACAACCGGAGCTTCTGGTTTCTTTTCTTCTGCCGCAGGTTTTGATCCACAAGATACAAAAAGCAAAACAGAGAAAACAGAAAGAAGGATTAAGAAAACTTTCTTCATATAAACCTCACATTTTGATTAATACGCCAATTTTACAATAAAATTTCAAATCTAACAATGTTTATTACGGCCATCTGGGTAAAGATGTGATAAAATAGGGGTTATAGAACTTAGTTTTGATAAGTTTTTATGGAGGATAATATGGCTGATGATTTTTCTTTTGAAATTGTAAAAAATTTAGGAACGGTTGCCGAAGGAAAAGCTGGCTGGAATCTTGAATTAAACCTTGTTTCCTGGGGCGGGCGTCCTGCAAAATATGATTTAAGGTCTTGGTCTCCAGATCATCAAAAAATGGGCAAGGGGTCAACTTTTAGTAAGGAAGAACTGGAAGCATTAAAAGGCTTGTTAAACTCTATCAGTCTAGACTAGCCATTTGCCCTCCCCTTTTTATTATGATTTCGTAAATCATCTTTTGCAAAAGCAGGTCTTCAAATTGTGTACCGCCAGAACGGATTTGCATATCTGTAGAAGCCAAAACTGCGAGAATGGCAGTAGCCTGGCCGATAGTCCAGACATTTGCAGCTTTTCTGTACTGCCTTTGCAAAGGTTTGCCAAAAACGGCCTGCTCACCAATTTTATGCCAGTTCACCAGTTTTCTAAAGCAAGATGATAAACCTGCAACAATCATAACTGAAGAAGAATCTTTTGAAAGCCTGATTTTTTGAAGAATTAAAAGGGATTTTTCCAGGCGAGATTGAGGACTTTCCCGGTCATCCGCCATGGCATTGAAAAGAGTAAAAGCATTTTCCTCGCGGACGTGGGTAAGAATTGAATCTACATCATCTTCTGTAATTTCGTGGTCTTTTGGAAAACAAGCAAAAAATCTTGAACATTCGTTTTGCAGAGCCTGCTTATTATTGTCGACCATATCGAGAATGAGCTGGGCTGCCGACTGCTGAATTCTATATCCATTTTTGGAGAAAAATCTTTGAACCCAAGGCAATTTATCGCTGTCAAACATTTCCCAGCATTTTTTGCGATTTGCAGGAGGAATAAGTTTTTCGAGTTTAGAATCAAGATTTATTTCATCAGAAATGAGGATTAAAACAGCAGAAGGTTCGGCAGATTCGAGCCAGTCCGCAACCATTTGAATATCATCTTTATTTTTAATCACTTCGGCGTTTTTACAAACAACCAGCACTCCATCAGAAAACAAAGTTCCACTTTGGAGAATTGTCATAACCTGACTGAGAGGAGTTTCGGCTAAATAAAAAAGATGTTCATCTATATTTCCGAACTGTTTTTTGTGATTTGCTTTTACAGTTTCGACTGCATCATTTCTATCACCAAGTTCCGGTCCGGAAAATAGATAAATTGGAATAGTTTTTGCCATTTTTTCTAGTAAGTTCTTACGATATTTGAAAGAATACCTACAATTCTTACATCTGAACAATAAATGGCCTGAAAATCAGGATTTTCTGGCTGCAATCTTACACGATCCGATTCTTTGTAATAACGTTTGAGTGTGATTGCATTATCAATTACTGCAACGATGATTTGGCCATCAATAGCGGTAGAAGCCTGTTCTACAACAGCAAGATCCCCGTCAAGAATTCCTGCATTAATCATACTTTGCCCACGCACTCTGAGAGCAAAATAACTTTTTCCAGGGCGAACGAAAGGTTCTGTAAGATTTACATAGCCGTCAAGATTTTCTTCTGAAAGTAGAGGCTTGCCAGCTGCAACAGTTCCCAGTAAAGGCACTTTCCCTACAAAAACTGAATTTGTTCTTTCTTCAGGGGTAGCCAGAACCCGAATCGAACGAGCACGTTTTTGACTCGGCGACAGGTATCCTTTTTTTTGCAAGGCAGCAATGTGATCCTGGACTGCACGAATTGTTATACCAAAATGTCCACAAATATCACGAATTGTTGGCGGATACGAATTTTGTTCGGTATAGTCTGAAATAAAAGTCAGAACTTCTTTCTGTCTGTCGGTAATTCCGTTCATTTTTGCCTCCTAAAATTTATTTTTAATCTTCCTCAAACTTACTGTTGAAAAGTTCTTCGATTACGGAAGCTGCTTCTGACTCATCAGAACCTTCAACTTTTAATGTAAGCTGAGTGTTATAACCGGCTCCCATCGCAATTACACCCATAATTGACTTGGCGTTTACCTCTGTATCATCATGGGTAAGGGTGATTTCACTTTCAAACTTGTTTGAAGTCTGTGCAATAATTGCAGCAGGACGAGCGTGAATACCAGCACGGTTTTGTACAGTTAAGATTTTTTCAATCATTTTCTAGTTCCTTGGTCTTTTTTGACCTAATATTTATTTAATAAGAATCATCATTTCCAGTATAAGCAGACACTGCGTCTCCCGTTTCAATCCACTTGAGTACATTTTGATTGAACTCTTTGGCGGAATTGTAACCCATATTTTTAAGACGCTCATTCATAGCGGCTGCTTCAATAATAATTGGCAAGTTTCGCCCAGGTCTAACAGGAATTTCAATAACCGGAACTTTTACACCCAGCAATTCCTTGTACTTTTGCTCCGTACCCAGGCGGTCGTATGCCTTGCCCGAATCCCAATCTTCCAGCTGAACAATCAACTGAACTTCTTTTTGATCGCGGATTGCACCAACTCCGTAAAGTTGGGAAATATTGATAATCCCCAAACCTCGGATTTCCATATGGTGACTAATCATAGTATTAGCCCCTCGCCCCAAAATTGTATTACCATTTACACAACGGATTTCGATAATGTCATCGGCAACCAGGCGGTGTCCACGTTCTACAAGTTCCAAAGCCGTTTCGCTTTTTCCGACCCCGGAATGTCCGTTCAGAAAAATTCCGATACCGTAAACTTCAACCAAAACACCGTGTAAAGTCTGATGAGGAGCAAACTGATTGGAAAAAACACGAATAATCCTGCTGGAAAATTCGTTAGATGTAAGTTCAGTTTGCAAAATGGGACAACAACTTTCTTCGGCAATCTGGAGAAATTCTTCGGTAGGTTCAAGATTGTAGGTAAAAACACAGCAAGGCATTTCCTGCTGGAAGAAAAATCTTAAAGACTCAGACTGTTTTTCTTTATGAAGTTTTTGCAGATAAGCTGTTTCACCACGTCCGAAAAGTTGCACTCTGTTACTGGAAAAAATCTCGTAGAAGCCGGAAAGTGCAAGCCCTGGACGGTTAATTTCAGGGACAGTAATCGCGCGCGGTAAACCACGCCGTCCCGCTATACATTTAAGTTTTAGCGCGTCGTGACCTGACAATTCAAGGTCGAGCAAATCCAATACAGTGAATTTCTTATCCGCCATACTGAAAATACTATACACATCATAAGATATTTTTTCAAGGGCATCTCTAAAAATTGCAATTTTTAAAGGTTCTTATTTGTTTTTTCAAAATTTCCGTGTTATTATTAAATAGATGAGTAAATCATCAGTTCGCGTATGCGAGCCTTACTTACAATTTAGTTGGAGTAAAGCAAATTTACTTCCTAGGAGACAATTATGACACCATCAATTACTGCTGTGGGTTTCACATTAGACCCAAAAAAATCTGAGTTAGTTAATTCAAAACTTAAGAGAATCGCTTATGCTGATGATTTAATTGTTGACTTGTTAATTAAGATCAAACTGGACAACGGTTTCGTATTTGATATTACTATTAATTTCAAATGGGGAACCCAGGCTCATGTTTCTGACAAAGATCAGGATTTTGCAGCTGCTCTGAACAAGACAATGGATGTTCTTGATAACAAGATCAAGAAGGAAAAAGATAAGGTACAGAAAAAGTAGTTCTCAAATCATCATAAATTATCTGTGATATGAATTACTGATGCCCGACTGACTGCGGTATTTTGCTACAGTTCTTCGGGCTATTTTTATGCCCTGAGCGTTTAATTCCTGGGTAAGTTTAAAATCCGACAGATTTTCATCCTTGTGGCTGGCCAAAATCTGCTGAATTTTTTGCTTTATCACTTGGGCAGAAACTTTTTTGGAACCATCAAAAGCCGCAACTCCAGACTGAAAAAAATAACTGGCAGGAAATAATCCCCACTCCGTCTGAAGATATTTACTCCCCTTTTTGGCAGACATTCTGGAAACAGTTGATTCGTGAATTCCTAAATCCGCAGCAACGGTTTTTCTGGTAAGAGCAGTCAGGTGATTATCACCATTCAGAAAAAAATCTTTTTGAAATTTAACGATTGAACACCCTTGCAAAACGATTGTCGACTCGCGAAAAGCAAGATTTTCCAGCAAGTCCTGGGCCCGTTGCAAAATCGTTTTATCAAAAGAATACGCCTTAGAAATTTTTAATTCCGGTAAAACTCCAGAAGCGTATTTTACCTGAAAATGATAATTTTGATTTCCAGAAACAAGCCCCCTCGAATAATCATCATTCTGAAGATAACCAGGAACTTTCTCGATTTTAAGAACAATATCGGGACTTTCAAACTGAGAATTGGTGTCTTTTGTATACCCCTGGGCAGGGTGCAGATTCAGATGAAGGATAAAATTGATTGCATCATCCACATCATAAGAATCATACTTTATTTTATCCAGAAGAATTTCAGGGGCGAACTTTTTTTTATGCCATTCAGTCTGATAATCACACAATTTTTTATAAACTTTTTCGGCTTGGGGAGGATTTAACAAATCTATGTGGCCATCAAGAATAAAAAGTGCAATTTTCGGACAATTTTTAGTGAGTTTTGCCTGAACAAAAAGGCTTTCTTCCGGAGATTTACAACAAGTTCCAACTGGATCCATTTTTTGGATGCGGGCAATACAGTGCTCAAGCATTTCTTTATTTTGGAGGGGACGTTTTTTATTGAGAAGCGTTTCGGGAGCCAGCATTGAGCCGTAAAAACCATTATCGTCCAGATTGTAAATCAGTTTTTCGGAAAGTTCGTGTTCGTCTTGCGAAAGAGGCATGGAATTAAGCTGAAGCATGAGGTGACTTTGCAAAGTTTCGGATCTGTCCTCGGTCGCTTCCAGGGTTTGCTGATAGGTTTGAGAGGCAGCTGAAGAAAAATGACTGGAATATTCTTCATCAGCCTGAGAATTCTGAGATTTTTTTTTGACAATTTCGAGAGCAGGATTCTGGCTTACTTCTTTGTAAATATAATCTTTAAGCTCGTCCGTCCCCATCGATAGCAAATTCAAAGCCTGAATTTGCAGGTGGGAAAGACTTTGCTGCTGTTTTTGTATCTGATTTTGAAATTGTGATTGCCCGATTTCCGCCATTTTTATCCGATTTTTTTACGAACTTTACGAAAGTCACAAATTTTGCAATCTTTGCAAACTTCGCGACTTCTACGAAAAGAGCCTTCTACATTCCAGGTAAAAGCGTTTTTCGTCAGCTTCGCCCATACTAAAACTTTTTCGAGGAAGAGGCCCGCGAGAATTGATTGTTTCAAAAAAACTTTCTTTTGCAATTGGAGGAAGAAGAATTCCCAGAGAATCTTTTTTCATGCCCAGTTTGATAACCTCGTCAGAACCATGAATATAGTCGATTTCAGGGATTTTCCCACCATCAGCAGAACCAGCCTTCTCGTTTTTCAAAAATTCATCAATTTCCGGCTGCAACCTGGCAACAGCAAGTTCCTTTATCTCAGTTTTCAAAAGTACAAATTTCTGCTTTCCATTTTTACCAATATAGATAAAACCAAAATCAGCAGTAGAATTTTCCACCGCATTTTTCAAAGATTGCTCATCAGAAAGTTCAAGAACAGAGCCTGCAAGCTTTTGAGCAAGGAAATCTATCAACTTTTCATTTTCTGCATTAAAAATTACCCGGTGAATTGGCTCAAAAGTAAGCCCTGAATCGTGAATATTTACAATTTCCACCAGGGCATATCGAATTGGACAGTTTTTATCATCTTTTGCCTGAGGATTATTATTTTTGTATTCATCCCAAACAGCCTTTGCCGTCGCCAGCGAATGATTTCCATCACCAACAGCAAAAAGGAAGGTCGAACCATCAGCCGCCCGTTTTTCTTCGGCTAGAATGTTGAGAGATTTTTGAATACTTTCAATTTCTTCGTCAGAAGACAAAGCCCAGCCTGTAATTTCCCCCCCATTCAACATCAGTTTTCCAGAATAAAGAGGATTAGCAGCGGATTTTTCCAGATTTGCCTTAATTCCGCCCAAAAGAATGTTATTTTTATCATCAGCCAAAAGCATAATGTGGGGAAGCTCAAGCCCAGCCTGGCGGCGGATTTCCATTCTAGGAGGCAGTCTTTCCACAATTGTCGCTTCCGTTGCCCTGATATTCGCCTTGATAAAAGGCTTCCATTCATAAGCTTCCAAATCAATCAAGGCGACAAGACCTTTTCGAGTTCTACCAAAGGCAGTTTTTCGCTCCAGATAAACAAAACCTTTGATAGGCTGGTCAAAAACGCCATTTTCCAGGTAATTTTGCATATTTTTTCGGATTTTTTTGATGCGTTCAGCCTTATCCGACGAATTCAAATAAACTTCCGGCAAAATCAAGTTCAGCGTAGACACCTTTCCATCCGCAATTTTTTCCGCATTTTTCCAGTATTCCATGTCCTGCGTGTACTGGTCGCAGGCAATTACAGACCAAGACGCCAGGTCAAGATTTTTTGGTAAAAGTATTTCAGGGATTTTCACACCCAAGTCTTCAAAAGTTTTCATAACGAAAAGTATACATTTTGGGGGTGATTTTTTCTAGGGTAAAGTTTTTCAGCATTTGGGCGGTCCGGCAGCCTCCATTCGCTTCGCTCATTCCGGTTGCCGTCGCTATGTTCCAGGTTCCGCTTCGCTCCAGCCTCCTCACTCAGCCCGCCAAAGGCGTGCTTCGTTGCGGTGGCCGCCTGCGGCGCCTTTCACAGCGCTACCGCAAGACACCAAGTATAATTTTTTATAGAACTATACTATACACACCATGATTTTTATGATATTCTTTGCACATTGGAAATGCCAGATTCAAAAGGCGGCGTCTCCCGGACTCAATCAGCTTCGTGCTGAAATTTGACAAAGGGAGGCTACAGAGGTGACGATTTACGAATTTTTTTCGTTGGCAATTGATTTTGCCAATCTAATCCTTAAAGCCCTTTCCCATTTTAAGAATAGAAAGAGTTAAATGGAAAAGCCGCCCTCGAGTTCGCAAAACTAGGACGGCTTTTTAACCACCAGTGGAGACGACCGACGAGAGTCGGGCATTTCCTTCTTTTTTAATATACCACAATCCCCCTCCACCGTCAAATCGTTTTCTAACTATCACATTTTACCAAGTATAATTTTTTATAGAACTATACTATACACACTCCGGTTTTTATGCTATTCTTTGCACATTGGAAATGCCAGATTCAAAAGGCGGCGTCTCCCGGACTCAATCAGCTTCGTGCTGAAATTTGACAAAGGGAGGCTTTGCGTATGACTTTCGACAGAATTATTGCAATTCTTTCTTGCATTGCAAGCATTGTCTGCACAGTTATAGCAGCACTCTCATATCGAAAAGATAGAAAAGAGAAAAAATAAAGCCGCCAAGTCTTGAACCCACTTTGGCGGCTTTTTTAGCCATTTGTGGAGACGACCGACGAGAATCGGGCATTTCCTTCTTTCTTAATATACCACAATCCCCCTCCACCGTCAAATCGTTTTCTAACTATCACATTTT
>CAVFQN010000108.1:0-5968 GCA_963624615.1 Treponemataceae bacterium
ATTATGATGAGATAAATCCTTCATTTGCTGCTATTTCTAATTTTTTTGCAAAAAAAACTGGTGATGATATTTTTGCTGATGAAATTACAAGCCAGCTTGGAAAATATGTAAAAAAAGGCTACACCATAACTGATTCCTTAAGTTTTATTTTTGAAGATTACGAAATAAGTTTTTCAAGTGAGGAAGAAGCAAATAAACTTCTTAAAGATTTGCAGGAATTTAATAACAATCTTCATTTGTGGACTAAATGGGGCCACACTCCAAATGAACTTGCATCTTTTAGCGGCAAAAAACAAGCTGAAAAATTTTTCACGACAGAAGCTATTGAAGAAGATACTTTCAAAAGGGAACACAGGGAACATGTTGACCTTCCAGAAGAATGTCATGTACCGACAGATGATGAAATTATTCAACTAAATAATGAATATGATGATTATTGGAATGATACCCCATGGCATTCTATAGGTACTGCTCAAGTAAAAAGGTTTAATTCTCAAACGAAAAAACTTTTAGCAGACTTTGAAGAAGTCAACGAATCAATTCCAGGTAAACTAATAGACCAGTGGCTTGCTTCTATCTGGCACAAAAATGCTGATAGGGGTGGACTTTTGGGCAATCAACAATGGAACTACTACGCATTTGAACTCTTAGAAAAAATTGGGAATGAACTATTTGTTTGCCGTACTTCGGCAGGAAAAATTGTTGTTGTAAATTCCGAATCTATTCAGAAAAATGTGGATGATGGAGCTACTACATTTTTCACAATTCTTCTTGATGTTGGTGGCTGGTATTTAACATATGGACCGGTTTGGGGCTGGAAAGGATTTATTCCATCAGATTTTGATTACATAGCAAAAAACGTTGCAAGGCAGACTTTTGAATTGTACGGTCTTACGGCGGTAGTACAATTTAATCCGACCGCTTTTTGGAATTCAATAAAATTTAAGGAAACGCCTCCAATTGGACACAGGGGAAAAATTACCCAACTTTACAGTATGGAATGTCGTTTCAAAGACAATACCCCACCGGATTTTGAAAAAATTTTTCCAAAGAAAAAAATCGAATGGAAAAAAGAAGAAGCTCAAAAATGTGTCCGCTGGATTTTTAATGGGGATGACTACCTGGGAAGTTACGGCGTTTATTTTGACACAAAAGAAGGAACTGTACTTTTATTTGCCCACGATAGCGACAGTTTTGAAAGTATTCATTCTCCGCTCAAACAATTTTTGGAAAAATGCGGTCCAATAGACCACCCGACCATGATGGCTCATTCAATAGCAAGAGGATTTTTTAATAAGAAAATGCTCCTGGAAAAATTTGAAAAGAAATTTTAAAAGAGAATGATGAGGTCGTTGCGGGGGAGCTTAGCCCACCGCAAGAAGGGGCAACGGAAGTCCTTTCACCCTCCTTCATTTCCACAAAAAATTCAAAAATTTCACACAAATTTTCTCTTTGACTTCCTATTTTCGTTAAATTTTGACTATTATATATATATATGAATCGTAGTTCACAAACACAAGCTCTTGTTCTTACTTTGAAAAATCTGGGCGAGAACAATTCTTCTGTCACTCTTTTGACTCCAGATAAAGGAATTCTCTATGCGACGCTGTATGGTGGCCCAAAAAGTAAACTGAGGTCTCTTGTGGCTCAATGGAATTTTGGAAATATCTGGCTGTATGAAAATCCGGAGAAAAATCAGGTCAAAATTTCTGACTTTGAGGTGAAAAATTATCACAGTTCTTTTGGGCAAAACCTTTTCAAAATGTATGCTGCTTCGCTGGCTGCGGAACTTGCCATTAAAACTCGGTGTGGTGGTAGTTACGGACAATGTTTTAAGCTGGTGTGTGGTTTTCTAGATGGAATGGAACTTTGTGACGAAGACCAGTGTCGTGTGGGTTTGATTCGGTTTTTATGGCGTTACCTTGAACTTATGGGACTGCAGCCACAGACGCACGCTTGTTCTTCTTGCGGCCAATCTTTTTTAAGTTCAAGGTTTGCCCCAAAGTCTATTTCATATTATAATGGAATTGATAATAGTTTTGTTTGTCCGGAATGTGGCTCTGCTTTTGACAACTCGAATCCAAGTCTGCGTTTGCAAACTTCGGCTCTTCAATATCTGGCGGCAGTTTCTTTTTTAACGCCGGCAGAAGTCAGAAAAATTCCTGTGACAAAGGAAAATTATGACGAACTAAAACAAATTGTCTTTTTTTTAATTGAAAACAGTATCGAACAAAAACTAAACTCTATAGAAACTGGGATGGGAATTTTATGAGAGCGACTGACATTATCATCAAAAAGCGGGGAATTTTTGTAACTGACCAAAATGGTAACCGCACTTTGCAGAATTCACAGGAAAATACAAAAGAAGAAATCCACTTTATGATTGAAGGCTGTGTAAACGGCACTATTCCCGACTATCAGATGTCTGCCTGGCTTATGGCTATTTTTTTTAATGGAATGACTTTTGAAGAAACTGGTTTTCTGACCCAGGAAATGCTCTACTCTGGCGATGTCATTGACTTTCACAAAAATGGGGCGAATAAGGAAATAATTTACGTCGACAAACATTCCACAGGTGGGGTTGGTGACAAAATCTCCCTCCCCCTTGCCGCAATTGTTTCTGCCTGCGGTTTACATGATCCTATGATGAGTGGTCGGGCCCTTGGTCACACAGGCGGCACTTTAGACAAACTCGAATCAATTTTTGGATATTCAACACAACTTTCCGAAGAGCAATTTATTGAAAATGTAAATAAATATGGTTATGCCATGATTGGCCAGACAAAAAAAATCGCTCCGGCTGACAAAATTCTTTACGCCCTCCGCGATGTAACTGGCACTGTTGAATCAGTTCCCCTGATTACCGCCAGCATTCTTTCTAAAAAAATTGCCGAAGGGGCTGATGGTCTTGTTTTTGATGTAAAATACGGTTCAGGGGCTTTTATGAAGTCCAAGGCTGATGCCGAAATTCTGGCAACTTTTCTGGTAAAAACCTCCCAGGCAATGGGCAAAAAAGCGGCCGCTTTAATCACTGATATGAATACTCCTTTAGGTAGCAAAATCGGGAATTTTCTTGAAATTGAAGAAACAATCGAATGTCTGCAGGGCAAAGGTCCCGATGATGTTATGGAAGTGACTTACGCCCTGGCTTCGCAAATGCTTTTGATGGCAAATCTTGCAAAAAATGAAGCCGATGCAATCGAAAAATGTAAAGGGGCGGTGGCTTCCGGTTCTGCCCTGAAAAAATTTTTGGAAAATGTGAAAATCCAGGGGGGGGATCCGGACCAGGTTATGGGGCAAATTGGAAAACGAAGGTCTGATTTTTCTACAAAATTGACCGCCTCTCGTGACGGAATTATCAGCATTGACGCCTATAAAACTGGAATGGCTGGGGTAATTTTGGGAGTTGGTCGAAATAAAACTTCTGACCAGGTTTGCCCGGATGCCGGTATGATTTTGCACGCCCACACTGGCGACAGACTTTGCAAGGGCGATTTGATTATGGAAATATTTGGTAAAGATAAAGAATGTTTAGAGCCTGCAAAAAGGCTTTTGGAAGAAGCGGTAACTTATTCTGAAAATCCACCAGAAAAAAATCCTCTGATTTTCAAAAAAATTTAGTCAATTTTTAGAGGCAACTCTGAAAAAACGTCAGGGCAAACAAACTTTTTCTAAAAGTGACTGTCTAAACTATCTAAAAAGTAAAAGCAGCCACTTGCACTTATCTCAAGGACAAAATTTTGACAAATTGGACAAAAAAAACTGTCACAAAGGCTGAAATTACCCCTTTGTGCGACAAATACGATGTAAACCAGATTTTGGCTTCCATTTTCGTAAGGCGGGGAATCACTTCCGGCCAAGATATTCTTTATTATCTTGAAGATGATTTAAGATTTCAGCACAGTCCTTTTAATTTTGCAAATATGGAAGACGCAATTGAACGGATTTTGCAGGCCAAGGAAGAAGGCGAAAAAGTTCTGATTTTTGGTGATGATGATGTGGACGGCATTACCAGTACGGCGATTTTATATGAACAGCTTGTAAGAATGGGACTGAATGTTAGCTGGCGACTGCCCCTCGAAAATGATCCATACGGTCTTTCAATGAATGCAGTTGATGATTTTGCAAAAGAAGATGGGACTTTAATCATCACTGTTGACTGCGGTATTTCAAATTTTGATGAAATAAGACACGCCAATGACCTTGGAATTGAAGTGATTGTCACAGATCACCACAATCCCCACCAGGAATTGCCAGACGCCATAGTTATTCTTGACCCGAAAACTCAAGATTCGCTCTACCCTTTTCATGATATTTCGGGGGCGGCGGTTGCCTACAAACTTGTTTCTGCCCTGCGTTTTGCCCAATCAGATTTTTATAATGCAGAAATCTGTATTTTTGACATCACAGAAGATAATCAAAATCAATGTTACAATATTGACTGCTTGAAAATCCGAAATCTTGTAAAAATAAAGGAATTGCACGAAAAAATTATTCCTGGCAAAACTTCTATTTACGACCTGAAACTTCCATACTTTTTGCAAGGCCAGTTGATTTACGTCTGGGATCTTGCGAAAATCAGCCAGCTTTTAAAAGATATTTTTGGCTCTGGAGTGGAATTTAATCTTTATGATTTGAAGGTTGAAATCACAAAATACTACACTTCCCTTAAAAATAAATCCAGCGACCAGCTTCAATCTTTATCTCTTATTGCAAAATACGACGAAAATCAAAATACGGTTATCGACACACTTTTTAATCTCTATGTTTCTTACTGCAAAAAAATAATTGCAGATAAAAATCCTGATCAGATTCAAGACGAAAGGCGAGATTTACAGCTTGTTGCCCTGGCAGCCCTGGCAGATATTATGCCGATGAAAAATGAAAATCGTATTTTTGTCAAAAACGGAATTTTTTCTATAAAAAATGACCGCCCCCGCCCAGGTCTTGCAGAATTATTCAATAAATTAAACATAAATATTGATTCTGTAACTTCGACAGATCTTTCCTGGACAGTAATTCCAGCTTTGAATGCGGCCGGTCGTATGGGAAAATCAAATCTTTCGCTCCAACTGCTCATTTCAAAAGACCCGAAAGAAAGGGAAATTCTTGCCAATCAGATTTTTGATTTGAATGAAACAAGAAAAAATTTAGTTTCAGAGGCGATTTTTAAAATTCATGATGATGCGGAAAAAAATCTTGGCCAATATGATAACAAACTTTGTATTTGCGTTGATGAGTGCATAAACAAGGGAGTTACGGGAATCGTTGCCGCCCGACTTATGAATGATTTTAACCTGCCTGCCATTGCGATTACTTTTTCTGAAGATATTTGCATTGGTTCGATGAGGTCTTGCAGGGGCCTCGTTGCCACAAGTTTTTTGGATTCTTTTGGTGATATTTTTATAAACCATGGCGGCCATGACTGTGCTGCAGGTTTTAGTTTTGATAAAAACCGCTTGAACGAATTTTTAACAAAAGCAAAGTCGACTCTTTCATCAATCCAACTTACAGAAGAAATTGACCAGACTTTTGTTGATGCGGAACTTCCAACCCAACATATCAGCCCTGAAGTTTTTGACCTTCTGGAAATTTTTGAACCTTACGGCTCAGAAAATTCTGAACTTTTGTTTATGACAAAAAATTTTAAACTTGTAGATGCCATTATTGTCGGGAAAAAAGAGCCTCAGCACCTGAAACTTATTTTTGAAACAGGCAAATACAAAATTCCTGCCATGTACTGGGGGCAGGCAGAAAGATTAAGAAAAGATATTATTGTAGGTCAAAATTATGATATACTTTATACGATGAGTAAAAATCATTTTAATGGGGTTAGCACAAATCAAATTATCATAAAAGATTTGGCACCATCAGAAAATTAAGGGAGCCTCTAAAAATTGCAATTTTTAGAGACAACTTTGAAAATGCGCACTTCTAAGTCTTGCTATTTCCAAGACTTAGAGATGCC
>CAVFQN010000109.1:0-10494 GCA_963624615.1 Treponemataceae bacterium
CTCTTATCCCAGAAAATAAAAGAAAATTTCTGCCAATCATCATGTCTGATTTAAATAAATCTGTGGATATTTATCCATATTATGATGAATTTTTACCAGAAAAAGACCTTTCGCCACAGGATTTTATAAATCAGATTACAAATGCCGTTGAAAAAGTTGAAAAAAAGGACAAGCATTTTCAACTGGACGTTGACCGAATTGTAAACATTAATTTGAGCCATGAAACAATGATTGAATTGTCTGAAGCAAAATGGTTTGAAAATCTGGCTGAATATCTTAAAGAAAATTCTGAAAATACCAGGGTAAAAATTACAACCCTGCTGGAATACAAAAAAAATATCAAAATAAAAGTTCCGGCTTATATTCCGGCTGGAATTAATGGTTCTGTCGCAAAATGGATTGATACTGCTTTTATCGAAAAAGATTCTAAAAATAACCGCCAGTATACGGTTTTTGATTTTTTGGATACTTATACATTTAGTCATGCACTTTACAACAGAATTATGTACACCAGCATGCTGGTAAATCAATACAAAGGCGACAAAATGAGAAAAAAAGCCGCCAGGGAAAAACTCTGGCAGGCTCAAAATGGTTCAAGTTTAATTTGTTCAGATAAAGGGGCTTTTGCGAATTCCAAAAACAGACATCAGTCTTATAAATATCTGATGGAAGCGGAAAAAATCTTGCGGGAAGACGGCAAGTTCAAGGAATCAATCACTTGTTTTGACTACAACAATGATGGCCTGAATGAATATGTCTGCCGCATGGAAAACTTTTTTGCCTATATTTCTCTGATTTCGGGGGCTGTTCAGGAATTAGAAATTCTAAAAAATACTGGAAATTATGCTGATAATCTTTCCAGATGGCTTGAATATGACGGCGTAAATGATGATTACAAACGCGGCATTTTTATAGATCACTTTTTTACTAAAGATCAGTTTTCAAAATATATAAATAATGAACCTGCCGGAGATGGCGTTTTTTCTAGAATTCAATATTCTGAAATTAAATATTCACAAAATCATCATGAAATCCAATTGAATGCAAGGGCTGTTTTAAAAACAACTAATCAGCAGATCTTTTTGAAGAAAAAATATATTATCAATTCTACTGGCATGTATGTTCAGTACATTATTAAAAATGAAAGTGATAAAAAACTTTCTGCCGTTTTTGCCGTTGAATCAAACTTTGCAAATACAAGTTTTAATGCTGATGATATTATTTATGATAGTGTTGAGCTGGTAGATAATGGTGAAAAAATCCTCCTGGATGGAAGTGAAAGCACTGCAAGTTTACTGGAAAAAAATGATAAACTGAAAAATGTTACAGCAGCAAGGATTTCTGACACTCAGAGTGGTATTGCCTTTGTTTTTGAGCCAAATGAAACCTGCGGATATTCTTATAATCCAATTATTTTTAAAAGACCTTTTAGTCATACAGCAAATATTCTGCCTGTAGATCTGTCATCTGTTTCCACACTTTTCTGGGAAGTTGAAATAGAAGCTGGAATGGAAACAGAAAAAAATATCAATTTTACGATTATTCCAATCAAAAAATCAAAAAAATAAAGTCTCCTCTAAAAATTGCAATTTTTAGAGGTCCCCATAAATGTCTCTCGGACTTACCCCAAAATTTCAGACTTCACGGGCAAGTTTTTTTATCAATGTTTTTAATTGGTCAAGTTTTTCGTGGGTGATTAAAGGATTTAACAGGGTAAATTTCAGACAGGTAAAACCATTGCTGATTGTCTGTCCAATTACAACTCCATGTTCGTGAATTAACCGACGGCGAATTTTTTTATTAACTTGGTCAGAATTTTCTGCAGCACAATATCTGAAAACTACAGAAGAAATTTCTGGCTCTGTGACAACCTGAAAATCTTTGTCATTTTTTAACTGCTGATAAAAATACTGGGCATTTTCCATGCTGGTATTTATAAGATTTGACCAGCCGTCTTTGCCCCGAACTTGAAAAGAAATCCATACTTTAAGGGCGTCAAAACGCCTTGTAGTTTGCAGGGATTTATCTACAAGATTTGTGTAGCCGTCTTCTTCATCTTCCTCACGATTAAGATAATCTGCGTGGATGGTGAGGGCGTCAAAAGTCTTGCCGTTTTTTACCAGAACTGCAGAAGCAGAAATTGGCATAAGGAACATTTTGTGAAAATCCATAGTCACAGAATCACAGACTTTTATATCAGCAACCCTATCCGCATATTTTTCTGACATAATCATGCCAGAACCATAAGCAGCATCCGCATGAAGCCACATTTTATTTTCTTTTGCAATTTCTGCAAGCTGATTGAGGGGGTCAATAGACCCAAAATCTGTTGTGCCGACAGTTCCCACAATCAAAAATGGAATATTTCCGGCTTTTTTATCGGCCTCAATAAGGGTTTTCAGAGCCTGAATATCCATTTTTTTACGGTCATCGACAGGAACTTTTTCAACTGCCTGGTAGCCAAGCCCCAGAATATGGGCAGATTTTTCCATGGAAAAATGAGAAATTTCGCTGGTGTACATTCTGAGTTTTCGACAAGTTTCATTTACGCCATATTTTTTGATGTCATAATTCAAAACTTTCTGGCAGAAAATATCGCGGGCAAGAATGATTGCAGTCTGATTTGACTGGCTTCCACCGGAAGTAAAAACGCCGTCACTATTTTCATCATAACCGTAAAGTTTACAAAGATGTTTGATTACTTCGACTTCAATTTCGGTAGCTACAGGGGATTGATCCCAACTATCCATTGACTGGTTAAATGTCGAAATAATCAGTTCGGCCGCAATTGTTTCCACCAGAGATGGCCCATGGAGGTGAGCCATGTAATCGGTGGAAGGGGTGCGGAGAAGGTTGGGTAAAATCTTTTGCCTGGTTACTTCAAAAACTTTTTCCCAGCCTTGGCCTTTTTCCGGCAAAATTGTTTCCTGAGCAATTATTTTTTTTAACTGGTCAGGTCTTGGGCCGGAGTAGGCCCTGTCATCAGCAAAAGCCTGAGTTATGGCGTCAGAAACCTGGTTTATGATTTTTTTGAATGTTTCTTTGTCATTTTGATTATTTGTCAGGAAAATATTGTTCATGCTCTTTCTTCGTTGACTTTCAAAACGCATTTTTCAAAAATTTCAAATGCTTTTGTCAAATCCTGGTCGCTTATGTTTAAAGCACAAAGACAGCGCATAACCGCTCCGTTTCTTCCGCCTTTTTCAACAATAAGTCCATTTTCAAAACACAATTTTTGAACCCTTGCAGCAATGTCACCAGCGGCAGGCAAAGAACCGATACAATCTTTTTGACCTTTTGGATCTACAAATTCAGTTCCAATCATCAGACCTTTTCCGCGAACATCACCAATAATCGAAACTCTGGATTTCAAATCATTTAATTTTGCACGAATTAAATCGCCCTTGCGGACAACATCAGCAAGAAATTCTGGTTTGGAAACCCTGTTCAAAACAATAGTTCCAGCTTTCATAGCCAGCTGATTGCCCCGGAAGGTTCCTGCATGAGCTCCGGATTCCCATTTGTCCAAGTCTTTATTGTAAACGACAACGGCCATTGGCTGAGAACCACCAATTGCCTTTGAAATCAAAAGAACATCCGGAATAATATCAGCATATTCAAATGCAAAAAGTTTTCCACTGCGACCCATTCCACATTGAATTTCATCAACAATCATAGGAATGCCCAATTCTTTTGTGACACGTCTTATGGTTTTTAAAAATTCTATAGGAGCTGGAATAACTCCGCCTTCACCTTGAATAGCTTCAAGAATAACGCAGGCCGGTAATGTAATTCCGCTTTCTGGATCTTTTAAAGTCCTTTCAAAAAAGTTACAGGCTGCTTTAACGCCTTCATCACCACCAAGTCCAAAAGGATCTCGGTAAGAATAAGGATAAGGGAAAGAATGTACATCAGGCATAAGTCCCTGCACAGGAGCCTTTGCATGCAGATTTCCCATACAAGCCAGGGGACCTTGTCCCATTCCATGGTAACCGCCAGCAAATGAAATGACACTAGACCTGCCAGTTGCAGTTTTGCAGAGTTTAATTGCTGCATCAGTTGCATCTGTGCCACTAGGAGAGCAGAATTGAATTTTCGCGTTATTTCCTAATTCAGGCGGGAGTAAAGACAACAATGTATGAACAAAAGTGTCTTTTACTGGGGTGGTTAAATCAAGAGTGTGAAGTGGTGCATCATTTTGCAGCATTTCAATCATAGCCTGATTTACTTCATCGTCATTGTGACCTAGAGCTAAAGTTCCAGCGCCACACAAAAAATCCAGATATTTGTTTCCTTCTACGTCCTCAACCCATGAGCCTTTAGCTTTAGCAAGCGCGAATGGAAATTTTCGCGGATAACTACGGGCATTAGATTCTGTGGAATCCTGTCTGGTAATGTAATACTGATTGGTGCCTTTTTCTGACATCGACGTTCTCCATTACGAATGATATTGCAAACAGTTTCACTGTCAAGTTTTACGAGTGTAACGTAAAATTGACTTCTACTCAAGATTGTTTTACCGGCCTTTGTGTGATATTATTCAAAATCGTATGAAAAAAAATCTGCTGATGATATGCCTGTTATTTTTCCTTATTTTTTCTGTTTTTGGCCAGTCTGAAAAATCTGAAAAAATAGAATATAATGGTAGTTACAATTACACATTGCGGGAACGAACAGATTTACGACGTTATGATAATGGCAAATACACAGGGCTTGTGAGCCGGGAAGTTACGTCTTTTATCACGCCGACAGGCTACCACAATGGCTACGAATACGAAGGCTCTTTTTTTGTAAATCAGGATACAGTTCATTCAAATAAAAGCGTAGGATTGGGGATTCGAGAGTCAATTCCATCATCTTTCCGTATTTCAAATGACGGAATTTTTACGATGATTGAAGATAACGGCTTTCCAAGTTTCCGCTCTTTTCCTACGTTTTCAAACAAGCAGATAAAAATTGGCGATACCTGGACTGGAAAAGCGGAAAGGGCAGTTGATCCTCTTTTCAAGGGGATTATCACCAAAATGCCGATTTATGTTCAATATAAATATCTTGGTGATGACTTTTTTAACGGCGAAAGTGTCTATCTGCTTTCGGCTCAATGGGCAACCCGGTACGGAATGGGAAGTGGAACTTCTTACATTGATTGGGGGGGCGACAAGGATTTGGAAAAAGCAACAGGATCACACAAGGCTACAATTTATGTCAGCAAAATAAGTGGAAATGCCCTTGTGATTCGGGATACTGTTGATGAAACATATACTTATGCTGATGGAAATGAAGTTCAGTTTAAGGGACAGATTGCACTTTTTACGGAATACCCGCCGGCTATAGACCGCAGCAAACTTTTACCGGCTTTAAAAAGGCTTGCAGACCTTTCTGATGATGACCTGGATAAACTTGGTGATAAGTCTCTGGAATTTGAAAAAGATTTTGTCCAGGTAGCCCAACGGCAAGATGGTGATAATAATCCAGTCTCAGTTCCTGCAAATGACGACTTATCAGACGATTCTGAAAAAATTGCAATGTCAGAAAATCAAAAAAAACGTTATGATGATTTGACCCGCCGCCTTACAAATTACATGGCAAACAACAAAAAACAGGCCACCAACAAAAATCAAATAGCGGTGGATGCAACTCCGGCAGGAATCAGACTTTCAATCCAAAATCTGCAGTTTAAGGCAAACAGCCCGGACTTAGTTGAAAGCGAAACTTCCAGGCTGAATCAAATTGCGGAAGTTTTGAACACAGTACCAGAGGCCCAACTCTTGGTAGAAGGCCACACTGCAAGGGTCGGAAACGAGGATGGAGAAATGGAACTTTCGCTCGAAAGGGCAAGAACAATCGCAGAAGAATTAACAAAAAGGGGAGTTTCGGCAAGCCGTTTTATTTGTAAAGGTCATGCCGGCAAAAAACCGATTGCAGATAACTCAACAACAGAAGGCAGGGCTTTGAACCGTCGTGTCGAAATCACTATTTTGGATTAAAGGCATCTCTAAAAAATCATTTTCAATGCTTTTTCAGAGATGCAGAACATAAAAAAAGGAAGAAAAAAGATGACAGATTTAGAAAAAAACGAATTATTCACCGACTGCTACGAACTTTTGGACATTTTTAAAGAAAATTGTCCGATTCAGGATAACGGAACTTTTGTTTACGAAGCAATCAAGCCTTGTTATATGGAAATGCTGGATTATGTTTTTAAAGATGACCAGGAAGCCCTTGGAATAAAGGATTTTTTGGATAAAACTGATTTTTGGATTGCCCCGGCTTCAACCCGCTTTCATGGAAATTTTAAGGGCGGTCTTAGCCTCCACACTCTCATGGTTTTAAAACAGTGTCTGGTATTTGCAAAACCTCTTCTAGAAAATTTCTTTATCTGTCCTTCTGGCGAAAAATATAAAATTACAGCAAAAGATATTGTGGTTGCAGCTGTTTGCCATGATTTTTGTAAAACAGGATTTTACGGAGTTGAATACAGAAACACAAAAGATATAACCGGTAACTGGATTAAGCAGCCATTTTACAAGGCTCGGGGGGATAACCGAAATCTTGGCCACGGAAATGAATCTGTTTTAATGATGATTGAATGTATGCCTTCCATTATTAACAACAGAATGGTGATTGAGGCTGTGAGCCGCCACATGGGCTTTAGTGATTTGTCCGAAAGTGAAAATTACAATTATTCAAATTTTTTGCAAAATCCACTTGTAGTTTTGCTACAGCTTGCTGATCAGACTGCAGCTCAGTGGTTTAACTGCTAGGGGGTAGGGCAAAATCTTTACAGGCTGCTACATTAGCTGCAAAGCCTGGCGTAGAGTCATCACCAGGATAAAATGATGATGATAAAACTTTAATTATATTAAATTTATTTAGTAAAACTGTATTGCAATTGTGAATATATTACTTTAAAATAAAAAAATCTTTGTATTGGAGGCATTATTTTGGCAAAAGGAACACCTTTAATCAACGTTGAGAGATGTAAGGGCTGCGGACTTTGTATCAGGTCTTGTCCTAAAAAAATCCTTGAAATGTCTAAAGAAACAAATGGGCAGGGGGTATCTTACCCTGTTTGTATTGATATAGGGGCTTGTATAGGCTGTTGTTTTTGTGCAACTATCTGCCCGGATTGTGTTATCGAAATTGAGGACGCTTAGGAGTTAAGACAATGGCAAATAAAGTATTAATGAAAGGTAACGAAGCAATTGGTGAAGCTGCTATCCGGGCTGGCTGTCGTTACTATTTTGCATATCCAATCACACCACAAAATGAGATTCCGGCTTATATGGCAAAACGTCTGCCGGAAGTTGGCGGAACTTTTTTGCAGGCTGAATCTGAACTAGCTGCTATAAATATGGTTTTGGGGGCTTCTGCTGCCGGGGCCAGGTGTATGACTTCATCTTCATCTCCAGGAATTTCTTTGAAGCAGGAAGGATTTTCTTACATTTCCGGTTCTGAATTGCCTGCCGTTGTTGTAAATATGATGCGTGGCGGTCCTGGTTTGGGAAATATTTCTGGAGCCCAGGGGGATTATTTTCAGGCAACTCGAGGTGGCGGAAATGGTGACTACCACGTTGTAGTTATTGCCCCGGGAACTGTTCAGGAACTTGCAGACTGGACTGTAAAAGCTTTTGATATTGCTGATAAATACAGAGTTCTTTGTTTGATTTTGGGGGACGGCTACCTAGGACAAATGTCTGAACCATGTCTTTTGCCGGAATTCCGAGAAAATCTTCCTGAAAAACCTTGGGCTTTGACTGGAAAAACAAAGGATCGATCTCAAAACAAGATTTATTCTTTGAAATGTTCAGGGCCGGACGGCGAATTGAATGAACACGTAAAACATCTTTTTGAAAGATACCAGATTATCCACGATACAGAGTCTGCTTGTGAAGTTTTTATGTGTGATGATGCTGATTTTGTCCTTACAGGATATGGAACTGCAGCCCGAGTTTGTAAATCGGCTGTTAAAAAACTCAGAGAACAGGGGATTAAGGCTGGGCTTTTCCGTCCAATCACCCTTTGGCCTTTCCCGGAAAAACAGCTTGAAGAAGCCTGCAAAAATGCAAAAAAGATTTTAACCGTAGAAATGTCTATGGGGCAGATGGTTCAGGATATTAAATTGTATTCAGGTCACAAAACCAGTGATGTTGATTTTTATGGCGAACCTGGCGGACTTATTCCAAAGGTTGATGCAATCATCGAGAAGGTAAAAAGCTATGTCTAAAAAATACGAATTTCCAAAATCAATGAAAGATGTTCCGACCCATTATTGTGCCGGCTGTGGACATGGAATTGTTCATAAATTAATTTGTCAGATTATTGATGAGATGGACATTCAGCAGGATGTTCTTTTGGTTGCCCCGGTAGGTTGTGCCGTTTACGCTTATAATTATATTGATGTTGATACCTGCGAAGCGGCTCACGGGCGGGCACCGGCTGTTGCAACAGGTTTAAAACGCGTTCACCCGGACAAAACCGTTATTTCCTACCAGGGTGATGGAGATTTGCTGGCAATTGGTACTGCAGAAACAATTCACGCAGCAAACCGTGGCGAAAACATTTCTGTCATTTTTATCAACAATGCTATTTATGGTATGACTGGCGGTCAAATGGCCCCGACATCCCTGGTTGGTCAGGTTACAAAAACTACCCCTTACGGTCGTAAAGCCGAAGAAGTTGGATATCCAATCCGGGCCTGTGAACTTATAAACACACTTGTTGAACCAAAATACATTGAGCGTTGTGCAGTTTATGATGTTCAGCATATCAATAAGACAAAAGCTGCCATTAAAAAAGCTATCACCTACCAGAGGGAAGGAAAAGGCTACTCTTTTGTAGAAATTCTTTCTATGTGTCCGACAAACTGGGGGGTGAATCCTCTTGTAGCTGCAGACTGGGTAAAAAATCAGATGGAACCTTATTATCCTCTGGGAGTTTTTAGGGATGTACCTGGTGGAAATATTCCTGATGCAGCAGCACCAAAAGCTGGTGTGGTTATGCCCTTAAAATAGGAGACCTTATAATATGACTACTGAAATAATTTTTGCCGGATTTGGCGGGCAGGGTGTTATTCTTGCAGGGAAAATTTTAGCTCTGGCTGGTATGAGTGATGGAAAATTCGTTTCCCACATTCCGTCTTATGGGGCTGCCATGCGGGGTGGAACTGCAAATTGTTCTGTTATTGTAAGTGATGAAGAAATTGCTTCTCCTGTCATCGAAAAACCGGACGTTGTTGTGGCTTTGAACAAACCTTCCATGACAAAATTTGAACAATGGCTCAAACCTGGTGGGCTTTTGATTTACAATAAATCGCTCATCGACATTGAACCTAGCCGCAAAGACATCAAAAAACTGGCTTTGCCTTGCAGCGAAATTGCAGAAGAAACAAACAATCCTCGTGGAACAAATATGGTCGTTTTAGGCTGCCTTTCAAAAGCAGTTCCAGAAATGATTTCCAGCGTAAAACCTTTTGAATATGCTCTGGACGAGGCAATTTCTGCCCGCAACAAAAAATTCAATCCGATTAATATTGCGACAATCGAAGCGGCTGCAAACCGCGACTATAAGATTGTGTGAGTCTCTAAAAATTGCAATTTTTAGAGACAACTTTGAAAATGCGCACTTCTAAGTCTTGCTATTTCCAAGACTTAGAGATGCCCTTGAATCTTAAAATCTAAAAAAAATGGACGATAGCGAATACTACAAGCTGATGAACCGTACATCTCGTGCGGTCATCATGCCGGCAATCAAAAAATCATCAGAAAAACTCAAGAAGGGGAATGTAGATTCCGGCGAACAAAGGGGGCTTGCAACTGGTGCAAAGTCAAATGCTGTCACTGGCTCCGACTCAAATACTGTCTCCAAAGCAAATCCTGCCATCAGCTCTAGTCTTGCCACAAGTTCCGTCACCAGTTTTTCTTTCACCAGCCTTGAACTGCGACAAGGGCGGGCTGACGCAGAAATGCTGATGGAAAAAAATCCTAGGAGTCAAAAATGAATCTTCTTAATATTTTCAAAAAGTGGTCGCAAAAGAGTTCAAAAATCCAGGAAGAAATCAAAGAAAAACAGCTTTATCTGGACGAAAAAAAGACCGAACACATTATAAATGTTGCAAATAACATTCCAAACCTCATGGCAAATGTTCGGGAAGAAAAAAAACTGATAATTTTAATTGACATCGTTGGTTTTTCAAAATCTTCAACCCGCGACCAGGTTTATAAAATCTATCAATTTCAACATTACCTTTTGGGCAAAGTCCTTACAGATAAATTTTCTTTTTCAAATAAAATCAATGTTTTTAATTTTGTTCCGACCGGAGACGGCTGTTACATCGTTGCAGACCAGTGTGAACCTAAATCCGCCATTGAATTTCTGGTCACTTTGATTAGCGGTTTTAAAAAACTAAAGGATAAAAATGATAATTCCGCTCTGGCCGTCAGAGTTTCGGCACTTCTTGGCTCCTGCGTTCCATTTATTGATATGGCCCATCAC
>CAVFQN010000109.1:10549-10898 GCA_963624615.1 Treponemataceae bacterium
TTCTGGAAGAAGATTTTCTGAAAAAAAATCCTGATAAACAGGTTTTGGATTCCAAACTTTTTTCGAGAAACAGTCTTTATGTCGGACAATCTCTTGCGACAGAACTCAAGAATTTTGAAAAAAATGCATCTGCCCGTTTTGAATTTAAAGATGTGGCCGATAAGCATGGAATTAAAAGGGACGTTTTTATCTTACAGGGGATAAAATAATTGGCTTTTTAGAAGAATCCTAATCACTACGAGCGACTGGAAAATAAAAACTTTAGTTTTACTAAATATTTTTAATAAAATTAAAGATTTCTATTGAAAATTCAAAAATATTTTTATACTATATGTTAACTCTTTTGGAG
>CAVFQN010000110.1:0-2592 GCA_963624615.1 Treponemataceae bacterium
AAAGAAAGCACCATTACTCCCAATCTTTTTTTCATTTTTTTGTAACACCTCCTAGCGTATCTTTCAGTGTAATGCAGAATAATGGTTTTCATTGTTTCAATATCTTTGAAAATTGTATTTTTTAAGAGAAAACCCCTAAAAATTACAATTTTTAGGGGTTTTCATAAATCACCTATGGTGCAAGTCTAATTTCCACTTTTAACGACTCAATTTTCTGTAAACAGTTCTCTTTGGAACTCCGGCATCTTCACCGAACTCTTTCATCTTCCATTCAGCATATTCAGACCAGTTGCCTTCAAAAAATCTAACTTCAGAATTATTTTCAAAAGCAAGAATATGGGTACAAATTCTGTCCAGAAACCAGCGGTCGTGGCTTACAACCAGGGCACAACCGGCAAAATCTTCCAGGGCTTCTTCCAAGGCTCGAACAGTCTGAACATCAAGGTCGTTAGTCGGTTCGTCAAACAAAAGAACGTTTCCACTTTCTTTGAGCATCATACCCAGATTTAAGCGGTTACGCTCACCACCAGAAAGAACGCTCACCTTTTTATTCTGATCAGGGCCCGCAAAATTAAACCAGCCACAATAAGCATGGGCATTTACTTCGCGGATTCCACCTTCCAGGGCACGACCTTTTTCGTCAACGGCTCCCAATTTCACCAGGTCTCCGCCTCCGCCGAGAGTTTCGTAAACAGTTTTGTTCATATCAAGGCCAGACCTCATTTGATCAACATAAACCAGTTTTACAGTCTGCCCAATTTTTATTTCCCCTGAATCAGGTTTTTCGCCACCTTCCTGGCCAGCAGCATCAACAATCATCTTGAAAAGTGTAGTTTTACCAGCCCCGTTTGGCCCAACAATACCAACGATAGCCCCGGCAGAAATATGAACGTTCAAATTTTCAAAAAGCAATTTATCACCAAAAGATTTAGTCAGATTTTCAAAATCAATTACCTGATTTCCAAGACGAGGACCGGCAGGAATTGAAATCTGAGTATCTTTGAGCTGCTTTTTAGATTCCTGAGCCATAAGTTCGTTGTAGCGGGTGATGTGTTCCTTGTGTTTTGCCTGGCGACCTTTTGCTCCCATGTGAATCCAATCCAACTCCCGCTGAATTTCTTTCTGGCGGGCAGATTCGTTTTTATTTTCCAAAGCTAAACGCTGATTTTTCTGTTCCAGCCAGCTTGTGTAATTTCCCTTGAAAGGATAACCTTCGCCACGATCCAATTCCAAAATCCAGCCGGCAACTTCGTCCAAAAAGTAGCGGTCATGGGTAATGGCAATAACAGTTCCAGGATAATCGTGAAGATGTTTTTCCAGCCAGGCAACAGTTTCGGCATCCAGGTGGTTTGTAGGTTCGTCCAAAAGGAGAATATCAGGCTTCTGCAAAAGCAGACGACAGAGAGCCACACGACGGCGCTCTCCACCAGACAAAACGTCAACAACCTGATCTGACGGCGGACACCGCAGGGCTTCCATTGCCAGTTCCAGGTTTGCATCAAGATTCCAGGCATCCAAAGCGTCCAGTTTTTCCTGAACTTCCCCCTGGCGGGCACAAAGCTTATCAATATCAGCATCAGGATCTCCAAATGCTTCATTTATACTGTCAAATTCAGCCAGAAGGTCGGTAACTTCCTTTACGCCCTCTTTTACAATATCCATTACAGTTTTGCCAGGTTCCAGGTAAGGTTCCTGTTCCAAATACCCGATTGTATAACCAGGTGCAAGCGAAGTTTCCCCGGTAAAATCCTTATCAATTCCGGCAAGAATTTTGAACAAAGATGATTTTCCGGCACCATTGGCACCAATCACCCCGATTTTTGCCCCGTAATAATACGAAATACTAATATCTTTTAAAACAACTTTTGTTCCATAAGCCCTACCCACACGATCCATAGTGTAGATAATTTTTTTGTCGTCATAAGTTTTTGCCATAGTTTTTCCTTTGTATTTTTTTCAGATTTATGGGAAGCTCTAAAAATTGCAATTTTTAGAGATGTCATTTATTTTATAGAAAAAAGAATATAGAAACAACAGAGATAAAGGAGAGAAAGCCTCCCCAGCTTAATCTACCGCGTAACAATCATATCCGGCGTTTCTGAGTTTATCCGAAATTGTCCCGAACTTGTCTTCGTCTACCAAAACAATGTAGTAGGTCGTTCCGCTTGACCGAGTTTCGCTTGTGATATAAGCCTCGAACCCTTTCGATTTTAATTCATCAGCAAGAAGTTTTGCATTACTTTGAGTGCGGAAAAGTCCTAGCTGCCAGTGAGAAATTTTTTCGGACTCTTCATCTGTTTTCTTGGCAGAAGCAGATGAAGTTTCCTGTTTTGAATTTTTCCCATCTTTTGAGGTTTTCCCATCTGCAGAAACAGAGGTAGAATTTTTAGAGCCAGAATCAACACCTCCAGAAAAGTCACTTTCAACCCCAGAATTAGCCGTAGAAAAACTTCCTGTTCCAGCCTCGGCCTCTCCAGCCTTTGGAACAAAAAACCAGAATGGGGTCGGCAAGAGCTGGACATCACCCTTGACCACTGCTGCTTCAATTGAATTTGAATATTTTGAAGTGATTTCTTTTGAATAGGATTTTTC
>CAVFQN010000111.1:0-3714 GCA_963624615.1 Treponemataceae bacterium
GTTTTTACCATTCTGATAATTTTTGTGCTTTTCGTTTTTATTGGAGTTCGCCTTGTTTCCCAGCTGATGAGTTTTCTTTCCAATGCTGAAAATTATTTTATCCAAAATCCTGATTTCATGGATCAAAGTAGTTTTGCCATTGCGCTCAAATCTTTTCTTGAAAAAAATAGTATCAGCACTGAGTGGATGCAGAATTTCAATTTGCGTACGCAGATTTTGTCGCTTTTGAACCGATATAGTTCTAAAATTTTTGCCTGGAGCCGCGTTGTTATCAGTGGAACCAGCAATTTTCTTGTTTCCATCATTTTTATGATTTTTGTGTTGTTCTTTTTCTACCGCGATGGAAGTTATCTTTCGAAGCTTTTTATTAAGGCTATGCCGATAAACGAACTTTACATGACTCGCCTGCTGAATAAATTTTCTTCTGTGATTAATGGTTTGCTTTCCGGCTATCTTTTGGTTGCACTTTATCAGGGAGTGGTCGCTTTTATACTGATGAAAATTTTCAAAGTGCCGAGTGCGCTTTTGTTCAGTGTTGTACTGATGTTTGTTTCGTTTATTCCGATGTTGGGCGCTGCGATTGTGTGGTTCCCGATTGGCCTTGTGCTTTGCGTTACGACTTCTGTATGGAAGGGAATTTTGTATATCGTGCTTTCTGCGATTTTGGTTAGCGGACTTGATAACTTTTTGCGTCCGTTCCTTCTTAAAGACCGAATCAAGGTTCATCCGCTTGTAATTTTCTTTGGAATTTTGGGTGGAATTAAAGTTTTCGGTGTAAACGGATTAATTTTGGGTCCGATTGTCATCATCATGTTTTTTACACTTTTGGATATGCTTTCAAATGAGGATGAAATTGATGTTGATGCTGAACTTGAAGTTGATGACACTGATTTTTCCGTTGATTACGATGAAGGTGAGGGTGGACTTTCCATTAAACTGAAGGGCTTTATCTCAAGCTTGAAGGAAGCCATCGCCCAAAAACGCAAAAAGTAGGTTTTGCTCTTTTTGGTTTGGGGCTAAGTCGTTCAAGCCTAAACGCGCGCCGCTCGCTTACAACTCGATTACTGTAGCTCCACTTTTCCTATCGATTTGTGGAGTTTTATTTTTTAAAATTGCAATTTTTATTTTGTCGCCATTTTCAATTTTCGAAAATCCGTTTTTCTCAGCTTCTTTTTCGTTTGTAGCTAAAAGCATTAAACCTTTTGCACTACAGCAGTATTTTCCAATCCTGTTTCCGGGCAAGGTTATACTGTCGCTCGCGGCTCTAAGTTCAATTGTTTCATCTTCAAGTTTTGTTGCATTTTGGGCTATCGCTGCGTTATTGCTTGCAAAAACAAAACTCAAACTTGCTCTATCCTTTGGAAGTGAACTTTTTTGCGAAAGGGCTTTCAGTTTTTTTGGTGCGTCTTCAGCGTCTAAAACAAAGTGGCACCATTTTCCGCCTTTTCTTCCGTCCATTGGGCAAGTTTCAGCATGAATGCAAGGTGCAATTATTTGAAATTTTTTTCGCAAAAGTGCATCGCGTGTAAGCGAAATAAAGCGTGCTGAACGTGGAAATGCCGGTTCGATAATCAGAATTTTTGCGTTTTCATCGGTGTAGGGTAATATCGCGTTCGTATATTTTTTTGCTGCTTCTTCCAATGTCATCTTGGTGTCGTAGTAAAGCTCGTTGAACATATTTGCACAAGTCAAAAATTTAACTTTTTTATTGATTTTTTCCCCGAATTCACCCTTTACGCGGATAATTTTCCAAGGCTCGGTTGCATTTTGCTCGACAGCATCAAGTCTAGAACTAGGTCGCGTGCCATTTTGCCCTAAATCATCAGTTGTAGTATCAGCAAGTTTTGCGCAAATCGAAAGGAAAATTTCTTCGCCTAAACTCATCGATTTTTGCGAAATGTCCATGCAGTACCAATTCAGTTTTACTTTTCTAAGTTCAGGCCGTGCAAGGTAAAGCGAAATGACAAGTGTCAAAGGTCCGCTGCCCAAGTCCAAGCAGTAATCGCCGTCGTGTAAATCGCTGAATGCATTTTGTGGCAGGCCTGCAAAAAGGTTTGTCATGCGAAAAATATTCCACCACATAAAATAATGTGTATAGGCTGAAAGTTTTGCTGTTTCGTTCATGTAGCCGTTGCGGCGATTTCCGCGCTCATCAGTAAGTTCGTGACTTAATTCGTTTATATTTTGTGAAAGTGCAAAAATCTGTTTTGAACTTAGGTGGCTGATATTTTGCAAAATTGAATCAAAATTCTGAATGATATCAGTTTCAGTTTTGCCAAGCTTGCCAAAAAGTTTTTCATCCGAAATGATATGTGTGTGGTGTGATGTTTTTCCAAAATTTTTATTTTTAATTTCTCGAGTTCTATCTTTTTCCATATTTTCGTACCAAATTGTAAACGTCTAAAAGCTGGTCGCGAATTTGTGCCAAATCTTTTGTGCGCTGGCTAACATCAGGCTGAGTAGTCGTTCCGTCTATTTCTTTGGCAAAACGTAGGGCAGCTCCTTCAATCGTGTATTTTTCAACAAAAATCAGGTGGCGCAGTCGTAAAAATTTTTTCAAATCTTCTTGTGTGTACAATTTTCGCCCATTGATATCTTTTTTAGGGGCAATCTGTGGAACGTAATTTTCCCAGTAGCGCAAAACGTACTCTTTTACTCCAGTGATTTCAGCAACTTCGGCAACCGTAAACGTATTCATTAACGAGTCCTTTCTTCCCATTTTTTTCGGCTTGCTTTAAATTCAAGCTGAACGGGAATTTTATCAAATCCAAGGTCGGCGCGAATTCTGTTTTTCAAAAAACCTAAATACGATTCAGGCACAACTTCGGGGCGAGTTGCAAAAAGCAAAAAACTTACCGGGTTCGTGCTAGTTTGAACCATGTACTTCAGTTTAAAACTTGCACTTCGGCTTTGTGGTGGCGGATAAGACGTAACCCAATCTTTTAGGGCTGTGTTTAGGGCAGCCGTATCAATTTTGCGGTTCAGTTGCTCATAAATTTCAATTGCTGTATTCAGTAGCATTTTGATATTTTTGCCCTCAAGTGCACTTATGCAGATAACAGGGGCGTAATTCATATGCCCAAACATAATTTTGATATTTTCTTCAGCCTTTTTGATGGCTTTGCGGTCTTGGTCCTGCGTGTCCCACTTATTCAAAACAAAAATGATTCCACGGCCTCGTTCATGGGCTAGCGAAATGATTTTTTTATCCTGCTCGGCCAATCCTTCTTGGGCATCAATCATATGGAAAACAACATCAGCCTTATCAAGCGACTTTATGGCGCGGTTTACTGAGTAATATTCAACATTTTCTTTGACCTTTACACGGCGTCGGATTCCGGCGGTGTCCAAAACCTGAAATTTTTTACCCTGATATTCAAATTCACCTTCAACAACATCACGCGTGGTTCCAGCATAATCACTTACAATTGAAGCTTGCGAGTGCGTTAATCTGTTTGAAAGTGTAGATTTTCCGGTATTCGGCTTTCCAACAATCGCAATTCTGATAGGCTTTTCTTCTTTACCTTCTTCAACTTTGGAAAAATCAAGTTTGCTTGTAATCAATTCTGAAAGTTCTGGAATTTTATCCCCATGTTCTGCACTGATAAAAATCAAATCCTTAAAACCGAATTGCATAAAGTTCCAGGCAACTTCTTCCAAACGGCCACCCTCGCATTTATTTACGGCAGCAATCACTTTATTCCAGTATGGGCG
>CAVFQN010000112.1:0-10168 GCA_963624615.1 Treponemataceae bacterium
TCTCTAAAGTTGCCTTGTGCCAATCTTTTTTACTGGGAGTTGTATAATGTCTGATGAATTAGATCCTGAAATTGCGGCTTTACTTTCAAGTACAGAAGCAGCAACTGCGAAAAAAGGTGAAATGATTATTGAGGACGCAGGTTCTTTTGATGAAGCCCCTTCATTTTCAAGTTTTGACAATGATAAAGTTGATGATAGTTCTAAAGGTAAACGTTCTGTTCACGATGTAGATTTGAGTCAGAAGGCTTTTGTCCCAATCACACAACTGGTGAGCGATACTCCTTCTGAAGTTTTTAGTGATACAAAATATTATAAAACTGTCTTAACTGGCGAAAATCAGTCTGCTCAGCGTGTACACCAGGTTTTGTCAAAATATTTAACCTGCCAGGATCCAAAAGACCGCGCAGTTTATCGTCAGCAGATTATTACCCCTTATTGGGAATTGCTGAGGGGAATGGTTGGCAAAATGGTTGATCCAAATGTTCCTTTACCAAAAAGGATGTTGGTTCGTTTTGGGGTTTTGCTTCCATCACTCTTCAAAATAGAAACAAAAGAGTTTTTCTCAAAGATTTTTCTTGAAAATAAGTACGGTGAACCAGTTATGTATGTGGATGAATGGTTCAAGGAAATTGCTTCCGGTCGTATGAATAATTCTGCAACTGATGAAAAAAAACAGGTAAAAACTGCAAATATGACAGCGGAACAGGCTATGAATGCAGAGCAGTCCCGCTTGATGCAGTTGCAGTCTAAAAACTCAGGAAAATTGCAGAGTGCAGAAAATCTTCTGGGTATAAAAGAAAACGAACGCAATATGCTGGAAATTGAGCTCAAAAACAGGATAGAAGATTTGTTTGAACATAATCCTGTTATGGGCTACGAACCTCACAAAGCCGGCTACACCGATGTGCAGCGAAGACTGTTTCCCGAAATCACAGATCTTCTTCATCGCCTTTCTAAAAATGATAAGGAACTTTCCAAAGTTCTCGAAGAATTCAAAGAAGCAAAAAATACTTTTGATAACGTTCAAAACAAAATGGATGCCAATGGTGGATCTGCTTCGTTCAGTACAAACGATACCGAAGCCGTTAAAATTGAGTTTGAAACGGTTCGCCAGATGGCAAAAATGACTGTTGGACGTCGCGGTAATCAGTTCCCGATTTTTACCCGCGAATTTTACCATTGTACGGAAAAAGGAACTGGAACTCGCGAAAATGTAATCGAAGTTTTGAGATGGATTGAATCACTGGATCCTGGTGTTTTCCACCGTATTCATAAAAATGTGCCAAACAGAATTGTTCCTTATGTTCTTTTGGTACCGACTTATGGTGATAGAGGATTTTGCTGGGAGCCTTTTGACCGTTACAACCGTGTAACAAGTCGTGGTCGTATTGTTGTGCCAATGTATCCGAAAGATTTAAGAATTGCCGTTTTGACTGCCGTTGCAGATTTGCGCTGGCAGGTTGCCAAAGAAAAAGCTTCTTATTATTGGATGGAAGAAGGATTGACCGGCCAGTACTATCAGCATGTTGAGCAGATGAAGTTGAAAGGGGATTTGAAGGAATTCTTCATCGAAGATTATATTTTGTGGATGACAAAGGAATCTACAGGGGTTCAGCGGCTTGATAAAGATGTCCGGGGAATTTTCTGGCGAAATATGCCGTTCCCGAAGGAACTCAAAGAAGATTTGCGTAAACGTTCTTTAGTTTATGATGACCTATGTAAGAAGGATGCCAACCGTGAAATGAGTGATGGGTATTGATGGAAGTCTCTAAAATTTATAATTTTTAGAGACAATTTTGCCCTAATCACAAAAAATAAAGTAAAACAGAGTCGGAGTTTTTTTATGCTGCATAAATATCTTGGTACTGCTAGCTTTTACAAACGTGCAGTTATGATTGCTGTCCCAGTAATGCTTCAGCTTTTAATTCAGAATTTGGTTTCGCTCATTGATAATTTTATGGTTGCCGGACTTGGCGACATAAAGATGAGCGGGGTAAATGTTGCCGGCCAGATTAATTTTATCTTCCTTATTCTTATAAATACAATCTGCCTGTCTGCCGGTATTTTTATGAGCCAGTATAAAGGGGCAAATGATAAAGAGGGGATGCAGCAAACTCTCCGCTTTAAAATTATTGTTGCCGGTATTTTTGGACTTATTTATACGGTAATTTCCTTTATTGCACCGCGGAATTTCTTTGGTATTATGGTCACAATAAATACCGATGCTTCCAAAATTCTAGATCAGGCCCAGATTTATTCTCGTTCCGTCGCTCTTTCCTGGTTTTTTATGGTTTTTTCCCAGGCCTTGGCCTCTTCTTTGAGGGAAATTGAAAATGTAAAAGTTCCACTCATAATTTCTTCCGTTGCAACCTTAGTTAATACATTTTTTAACTGGCTTTTGATTTACGGAAATCTTGGGGCTCCACGACTGGAAGTTGCCGGGGCTGGATATGCGACCGTTATAGCTCGTGGTGTAGAACTTCTTTTGTTCATCGGCTATTGTGCTGCTAAGCGTCCGCCATTTATGTTTAATCCTTTAAGGCTCTTTTTTATAAAAATAAAACTTTTTGGAAACATTTTTTCAAAATCCCTAATGATTTTATATTCAGAACTTTTTTGGGCTATTTCAGAGACTATCTCAAATGCTTTGTACAATACTCGTGGAGGAGCAGAAATTGTAAGTGGTATGGCAGGAGGTTTTGCTGTGTCAAATCTCTTCCTTCTTTGCTGTAGTGGAATTGTAACTAGTGTAAACGTTATTTTGGGGCAGGAACTTGGGGCTGGAAAAATTGAAGAAGCCAGAAAATGCAAAAATTGGGTTTTAACTGGTTCAATAATTTTTGGCCTTATTTTTATGATTGTAGGTTTTGCAACAACGGCACTTGTTCCTTTTGTGTTTAAAAATCTTACTTTTGATGCACAAATAATAGCTAAGCACCTTATTATAGTTGCTGCTATTTATCTTCCTCTTTGGGCATTTTTAAATGCTCAGTATGCAGTTTCGAGAACTGGGGGAGATACAAATATGGGAGTTATTTGTGATACTGTTGCAAATATCCTTTTCTTGGCGGGAATGATTCTTTTAACCTTTTTTACGAAAATGGGGCCAATTGCAATGTATGCAATCGTAAAACTAAGCGATGTTGTAAAAGCTGTTATTGCACATATCTGGCTCAAAAAAGAACGGTGGCTTGTAAATCTTACAATTGCCGAAAAGTAGAAAATCCTATTCGCTGGACAAAGCTACAACCGGGTCTAATTTTGCGGCCCGGCTGGCTGGATTTAATCCAAAGAAAATCCCAACAAAAACACTGAAGACAAAAGAAAGTCCGCAGGCCTTCCAGTTGATGATAAAGGCGTTGGACTGAACATACTCCACCGCCAGGCTTATCAAAATTCCCAGGAAAATCCCCAAAATCCCACCAATCAAAGTTATACTGGCAGACTCCACCAGAAATTGCTGCCTGATGTCGGCTGGACTCGCTCCCAAGGCTTTACGGATTCCAATTTCACTTTTACGTTCTGTTACCGTTACAATCATAATGTTCATAATCCCGATTCCACCAACCAGCAAAGAAATTGCGGCTATGGCAGAAAGCATCATACTCATTGTGTTTGTGATTTCGCTCATCTGGTCTAGCATGGACTGCATACTGGTTACGTTTACAGAACCTTCTGTCCCAGATTTTTGGGTACAATAATCCGTCAGAATATCAACAAGCTGGCTGGCTTTTTCGGCAGAAGTTGCCTGCACCATAATTGTGCCTGCTTGTGGATTTGGGACAATCTTCTTGGAATAAAAACCGCGGGGAATGTAGGCAGATCCGTTTTCCATACCAGTTGTCTGTTCCGCCAGTACCCCGATAATTTCAAAACCGAAAGAAACGTTGCTGGCTACCAGAATAATATGTTTGCCAACCGCATCTCCAGCCGGGAAAAAAGATTCTGCTGTATCGTGATTTAAGATGATTTTTTGACTTCCTTCCTGATCATCAGTTACCGTAAAAAAAGAGCCGGATTCAAGATTCATTCCGTACATTTCCAGATAACCGTATTCGATGGCACTTGCACTTATATTGGAAGAAGTTTCGCCGTAAGTCAAAGTTGCCCCCAGAGAGTTTTTGTACCAGATTTTTTTGATGTTTTCCACCTGGTCAAACATATCTTCCCTAAAAGATTCATCGAATTTCAGACTTACTGCAGATCTTCGCCGTCTCATAAAGCCGGAATTAATGCTTACAACGTCCAGGCCTGCAGTTCCAAAAGTGTTTTCGACTTTTTTGGTGGATGCGGCTCCCATACTTGTGATTATGATGACGGATGCAACCCCGATAATAATTCCCAAAAGTGACAAAAAAGTGCGGGTTTTGCTGCGTCTAAAATTGTTTAATGCGTACAAAAAATCTTCAAGCATTTTGAAATCCTTATTTTTGCTACTGCCTTAAGGGCTTTTATTTGCCTTGCGGGCTTCTGTTTTTACTTACACCAAGGGGGCTTTATCCTTGTATCTGGCCATCAAAAATTTTAATGCAGCGTTCAAGCGAATCCCCAATTCTCGGGTCGTGGGTAACGATAATAACCGTAGTTCCGTTTGACTTATTAATCTGGCGGAAAAGTTCCATAACCTGAACCCCAGTTTTACTGTCCAAAGCTCCGGTCGGCTCGTCAGCCAGGAGGATTTTTGGCTTTGTGATCATAGCTCTGGCGATGGCAACCCTCTGTTTTTGTCCGCCAGAAAGTTCGTTCGGCCGGTGGTGGAGCCGATCTTCCAGTCCCACTGATGCAAGTACTTCTTTTGCCCGCATAAGCCGCTCCCTTTTATCAACTTTTTGATATTTCAAAGGCAGCATTACATTTTCGATAACGGTCATGGCTGGTATAAGGTGATATTGTTGAAAAACAAAGCCGATTGTGATATTTCGCAGGGCGGCCAGTTCTTTTTCGTTCATTTTTGCGGTTTCTTTGCCGTTTATCTCCACGATTCCGCTGGTAGGGCGGTCAAGACAGCCAATCATATTCATGCAGGTGGATTTTCCTGAGCCGGAAGGTCCCATAATGGCGGTAAATTCCCCTTGTTTTATCTCAAAAGAAATCCCCCTTAAAGCCTGAACCTGGTTTTCGCCCATAAAATATGTTTTGACTACGTTTTCAAGTCTGACTACATTTTCGCTCATAAAAGTCCCTTTTTGAAAGTCCACACTCCTGGTGGGGGAGTCCACGCCCTCTGTGGCTGTCCACATTCTCGGTAAAAAATCACATTCCCAGTGAAAGATTACATTCCCGGTGGAGGTCCGCCCGCTCCGCCTCGGTTTCCGCCACCGCCACCAAAGCCACCGCCTGGTCCGCCTGGGCCTCCCTGGTTTTTATTTTGCCCGGAAGTTTTTCCCTTTGTCAGCTGGCTTAAAACTTCGCCGCCGTACAATCCTTCCAGAATTTTTACACATTCTTTGCCGTAGCGTTCTACTGTGACATTTCTTTTTTCGCCAGACCTGGCAATTTCGACATAAGCCTGGCCATCAGCATCGTAAGCGATGGCGTATCTCGAAACAACCAGATTTTCCTGGGTAGGGCTAAGCTCAATTTTCCCGGTAAAAGAAAAATTCGGTAAAATGCCAGAGGGGTAATCATCAATGCGGACTTTTGCATTTACGATTGTAGCCCCGCGGGAAGTAACTTCGCCAATTGCAGGCCAGCCGGTTACATAGCCTTCCACAGTTTCATTTGAAAGAGCTGGGAAAGTGAAAATTACTTTTTGCCCGACCTTGAGCTTTTGAACATCCGCTTCGGCAATTTCTACTTCGGCGGTAAGGTAATCAACATTTACAAGACTTCCGACTGTGTCTTTTGCCTCCAGAGAATCACCAACCGAAACATCCAAATCTGCAATCACTCCGTCAAAAGTTGCCACAACCTGGCGGTCTGCAATTTTCTGCACCAGGGAAAGCCTCTGAGTTTCCATCAATTTTAATTCGCGTTCAGAACCAGAAATCCGGGTCGTAGCCATATCATAATCATGTTTTGCAAGATTGTACTGCTCGGTCGTGTCATCAAGCTGCAAAATGATGTCGCCTTTTTTTACTTTATCGCCAGCTTCGACGTAAACTGCAAGCACAGTTCCGTTACTCAAAGCCTGGAGGGTCTGTTCCTGGGCGGCGGTGACAGTTCCCGAAATCTCAATCACATTTTCGTAAATCTCTTTGTTAACGGTGTATGTTACATTTTCGGAATTTTTGTTTGCCAGAAGAGTTTTGATTAAAATAAGGCCGGCAAAAATTACAACCAGTGCCAGAATCGTAAAAATGACGATTTTTGTAATTTTCTTTTTTTTCATAAAATTTTCGTTTATCTCCTGGTGATTATTCTCCAACAAACAAAGTCCGAACTTCATTATTATAAATGATGAAGTCAATCGAATTTGTCACAAGTTTCACCTTGTAATTTTTTGCATTTGACAGAGCCGAAAGATATTCGCTCTCCTTTATAATTCCCTGGTCAAACCAGATTTTCAGTTCTTCGGCAAGTTCCTGGTACATTTGATAATTTTCCTGGTAAGTTTTTTTATTCCATTCCAAATCCAAAAGTTCCTGTTCTTTGTCTACGACTACCGTTTCATAATCCTTTTGGGCTTCCAAAATAGCGAGTTCTTCTTCTTCCTGGCTAAGTTTGTTTGTCTGATTTGTGATTTTGTTCTGGCGGAATTGGTTCGGGCTGAGGCTTGCAGAAAATGTATAGGCCGGCTTTTGACTTGTCTCAAAGGGAAAACTAATTCCAGCCGAAAGATTTACCCCACCAATTGTAGAAGAAAATCCTGTATCCACACTGTCTGAACCTGTTGTGGAATTGTTGAAAGTGTAGCCTCCGTTTGCCGTCAGAGTAAAATTTTTGTCAGATTTTCGGGTCAAAGTGTTGATTTTGTAAGTCCACTGGGCATCTTCGGTTTTTGTGTAATTTTCCGGGGCAAAATCTTTTATTTTTAAGATTTCCGGGCTTGGAATATCGGATGGAATTAAATCATAAAAATCAGTTTTTTCGTCCAGGCTGATTTCATAACCACATTCTTTGTAAAAAATCGTGTAATCGTGGATTAAAGTCCTTTTTTTGCTTTCAATATCGTGCTGATCAGAAATAACTTTCATCTGGGCAAGTTTATAGGTCGAAGAATTTGGAGAGTAGCCTTTTGCTTTTGTTGCTTCAAAATCAATTGTGTCTGTGTAAAGATTTGTCTGGGCAGTTATGATTTCTGATGTTGAATTTAGCAGGGATTTTAATGATGTGTAAAAATCCGTTTCTGATTGCAGGGCTTCGTTCTGGAGATTTCTCTTTGCCTCTGTAAAAGATCTTTCCGCCTTCATCAATTCAATTTTTCGGTTAAGAGATGAATTTGAAATAATATCAAGTTCCAGATTGATTTTTAAATCTGAAAGGGGAGTGGTGGACGAAGATGTTGAAGAAGCATCCTTGGTGGAAGTCTCCCCAGAAAAGTTTAAATCTGTAGAAATTGAGGCGGTGAGATTTGACGCCTGGGGCAGGCTTGCAGAAATCCCTGCGGATTTTACCGAAATCTGCCCGGTTTCACCTGCAGTTTTTACGCTTATAGTTCCAGTTGAAAGGGTAAGATTAAAACCTTTGGAAATTTCTGTAGATTTGAGCGAAAGCCCGGCCTTTTCGGCTTCAATCGTGAGTTTTTTCAAATCAGAATCATTTTTAAGATATGAATAAAAAAGTTCCTGGGTTGGAAGCCTGTCAAAAGCAAAAAAATCAACCGTCAAAATGGCAAAAAATGAGGCTGAAATCAGCTTTTTTAGATTGAAAGACATAAAAACTCCCGCCAAAAAAATACTTTCTTAAAAATCCCCGCAAGCAAGGCTATAAGCAAGTATATCTGAAAAAAATAAAAATCGACTTTAAAAAAGTGTTTTATAACGGGTATTTCTAAGATAATTATGGGCATCACTAAAAAATCATCTTCGATGCTTTTTCAGTGATGCCTTTATTTCAGCGAATTCAGCTGCCCGATAATGTCAGCTCCTCCTACAAAAGTTCCCACAGAACTTCCCAGAGAAGACAAAATAAAAATCATCAAAATTCGCAAAACCCTGTTCTTGTAAAAACCTTTTAAGGAAGTTACATCATCTTGCAGGGTTTCCATATCCGAAACCCTAGGTTTGCAGATAATAGCCTGGACGATGGCTGTACAAAATCCAATTCCAATAAAAGGACAGAGGGATGTAAATGGTGCTCCCACAAATGCAACCAAAATTGTAAGAGGGTGGGCCAAACCAATCAAAGACATAACCGCCGCAGGAATTCCGTTCCACAAAAACCAGGAAGTGAGCATCTGGGTTCCGGCTTTTGCACCACCGTAAACAAAGCCGGCCACAATCAAGCCAATAATGATGGCTGGAATGAGCCAAACCAGGATTTTTCCGGCAAGACCTTTGGGAGGGAGTTGGGAAATTTCCTCTACATCAGCGGATTCTTCGCCGGCGGCAAGTTTTTGCAGGTGGGCTTCAACGCCAGGCAGGTGTCCGGCTCCCAAAACCGCAACAATATTGTTCCCCTGGCTGGCCCAAATTTTGCTGGCCAGGAATTTATCTCGTTCATCAATCAAAACCGTTTTGATGACAGGCATTTCCTTGGAAAGTTCCTGCATCATCGAATCCATTTCGCTGGAATTTTTCAGGTTTTCAATTTCGCTTGCTTCGACTTCTTCTTTTGAAAAAGCACTTGAAAGCAAAAGGGCTAAAAGTTTGCATTTTCCCCAGAAAGAATTTTTGCCCCAGGCTCGTTTCAAAGTGATTTGAATAGGGCGGTCAACCATTACAGACGGAATGTTCATTTCTTTGGCTACATTCATAGCGGCCAGCATTTCGTCACCAGGTTTTACCCCGACATTCAAGCCCATTCTTCGCTGGAAAGAAGCCAAAATCAGGTTTGTCAAAAGCAAAAATCCTTCGTGGCGTTTTAAAACTTTTACAATATCCAGCTGGCTGTATTTATCAGGATTTTGGATAGAATCGGCTCGTTTTTCGTCCAATTCAATTCCCACACAGTCCGGTTTTATTTCTCTGATAGTATTTTCTACTTCTTCAATACTTTCCTTTGAGACGTGGGCGGTGCCCACCAAAGTTATAGTTCTTCCATTTAATTCAAGTTTTTTCTGAGTTTGGCTCATCCTTCAAGTCCCCATTCTGCAATTCTGTATTCAAAAAACATAGGAGCCTGCATTTTTGTTACTTTTGCGTAATATTCTTTTGCAAGTTCTTCTGATTTGTTAATTTCGCAGTAAAGTCCCATGTAGAATAACATTTTGCCCCTCTTGTTGCTATTAGTTTCTTTTGTGATTTTCTGATTCAACTGACTTTCGGCATTTCTGCTGTAGCCCTCGCCAAAAAATCGAACCATTGCATATTCGTTTGTAGAAGAATCCATTTTTTTGAGCTGGGCAGCAACAACTTTTTTTGCCCCCTGAGGATTGTTTAGTTTAAAATAGCAGGCCGCAATCATAAGGGCGTAAGACCAATGATCGCTGTAACTGTAAGCCGTATTAAAAAGTCTGATGGCATCTTCATAATTTTTATTATGATAGGCAAGAATTGCAGCAGATTCGTATGCGTAAAAATATTTAGGATTAGTTTCTATGACTTTATGATAATTTTCCAGGGCTAAATCGAATTTTCCCAGGTCGTCGTAAGAGCCTGCCAGGTAGGCGTAGGCCAAAAAATAGGTCGGGTCAATTTCCACAGCCTTATTCCAGGCCTTTGCCGCTTCTTCAAATTTTCCCTGGTAGCGTAAATATGTTCCGTAGTTCAGCCAGTAATCATAATTTTCTGGATCATATTTCAGGGCTTCTTTTACATAATTTGTTGCTCTTAAATAATTTTCATCATCATAAGCAATTTTTCCCAGGTAAGCCAGAGCAGCCGCGTTATGAGGATTTTTATCCAAAAGTTTCTGAAAATATGTTTTTGCGGTTTTGAGGTCATCTGTATAATAAGACATTTGGGCATAGCCAAATATCGCATCTTCATTTTCAGGATCGCCTTTCAAGGCTTTCTGATAAGACTGGCGGGCAAGTTTATATTTTTTGTTCATAACATAATCTTCCGCTTTTTGGATATTTGCTGCCGGATTGTAGGGATCTGCAGTCAAAATCTGGTCAGAAACA
>CAVFQN010000113.1:0-8522 GCA_963624615.1 Treponemataceae bacterium
TGTTTCATAAACATGAATCTGCAAGACAATGGTTTTTGCCAAATTTTATATCTTTGCAAAAACTCGAATTTTGACCTAATATTTTATCTCTTCATTTTCGTTTATATCACTCATCATTCTTCAATCCCCAATTCATCAAGAACTTCTTGAAAATTTTTATACGTTTTCGCCTTGGGATCATTTGCCAGCTTTTCACCTTCTTTTAAAGCTTTTTTAAGTTCCTTAGAATATTTTGGATATTCTACTTTGAACGGCAGGGCGTTTTGAAAAGTGACCTGTTTTAAAAAGAGCGTTATAGCTGTTGAAAGTGAAAGGCCTAAGCCTTCAAGAACTTGAGTTGATTCTTCTTTTAATTGTTTTTCGATTCTGATATTTGTTGCTACTGTTTCCATGTCTATAAAATTACTACAAAAAGTTGCATTTGTAAAGCAAATGCTTTACACTGTCTTACCATCCCACTCCCTGGAATGTTCCTTTTCATACTTTATGGCAGCATCAAAATCAACTTGTGGAGCACAATTTCGTTCAATGTTTAGCGCCGTTGCGTGTAACCGTCTGATGCAGTCTGATTTATCCTTGTAGCCCAGTTTTGATTTTTCGATACTTTCACGGAGAATTCTGATTGATTCATCATAGATTTTCAGCGGAACCGGAAAAGGATGTCCATCTTTTCCGCCGTGGGCAAAAGAAAATCTTGCCGGGTCTTTAAAACGAGAAGGCGTTCCATAAATCACCTCACTTACCAAAGCCAGAGATTGCAGAGTTCTAGGCCCCAAACCAGGTGTTAACATCAAACTTTCAAAATCCTTTGGCTGACTTTCGTAGGCCGTAGCCAAAACTCCTCCCAACCTTTTCAAATCAACATCCTGGGCAAGAACTTCGTGATGAGATGGCATCACAATAGACCGCCCTTTAGTTTCATAGACAAACTGATTATGGTTTATCTGATTTTGATTTATCTGATTTTGCAGACCCGAACCAAAATCTTCGCCCAGTTCTCCTGTCGAAAATAATTCCCCCTGCAAAGGCTTCGTTTCAGGCAAAATCATTGAAGATTTTTTGACAGTTTGAACCTTGCCTCCACTCAGCAAAATCATTTCATTTTCAGGTTTTCCAATCTGCAAAATTTCTTCAAGAATCCTGTCTGGTCGTTGTAAACTCATATCCAAAATAGAATCCCGGGCAGATTTTGCATTACAATCCGTCAAATTAAGAATCTGCCCCCGATTGTCCCCGACCACGCCAGTATGTGGCTCTTCCACAAAAGACTGCAAATCAGCCGAACACCAGTGATAACGTCGGGCCTTTTTTTCTGCAACATTCATTCCCTGCTGAACTACAGTCCAATTGCCAGACCTGGTTAAAATAAAATTGTGCTGATAAAGCTGAAATCCATCTTGAATAGCATTGTTGTCAACTTTTGCCACCAGTTTACTGTCGCGAACAAGCTCATCACCATTCAAACCTGTTTTGTCCGCAATTCCCAAAAGCTCATCGGGAGTCATTCGCGAATATTTTCCGCGTCCTCCGCAAACATAAATCCCAAGTTCCTTAGCCCGCGGATTCAGGCCCCGCTTCAAAGCATACATCACCGAAGTCGTAATCCCCGAAGAATGCCAATCCATCCCCATCACAGCCCCAAAAGACTGAAACCACAAAGGATCACTCAACCGAATCAAAACCTCGTCCGGCCCAAAATTATCTACCAGCGACTCCGTAATTAGAGTTCCCAAAATCATCATTCGATCGGCTAACCAACGAGGCACCGTTCCAGTGTGAAGAGGCAAATCCGCATGTCCAGAATTTCTAAAAGCAGGCATCCTGGAAATTATAGCACAAAAAATCACCCTTTATAACAATTCTATTTTCCTTTATAATGATTAAAGAAATTAAGCATTTATAAAGTTATCTCTAAAAATTGCAATTTTTAGAGGTTCCCTGAAATCAAAATATTTTCGAGGCAAATATGATTATTGAAAGTGATTTTAAGAACAAGACAATTTTTTCTTTTGAAGTTTTCCCACCAAAAAAAGATATGCCAATCGACACTATTTTTAATACCCTGGACGAACTTAAAGATTTAAAACCAGATCTTATTTCTACGACATTCGGGGCAGGTGGCAGCGAAAACTGTGAAAACGCCCTGGCTATTGCCAAACGCATAAAAGATGAATGTCACGTTGAATCCGTAATTCATATGCCTTGTATCAATATGACAAAAGATGATGCCCTTTATTGCCTGCAACAGTTTGAAAAAGCCGGAATTGAAAATATTCTTGCCCTCCGCGGAGATAAAGTCGAAGGCAAAACCCCTTGCAACGATTTTCCTCACGCCAGCGATTTAATCAAATTTATCGAAGAATACAATTGCAAACGATCAGATGGCAAACATTTTAAAATTTTGGGAGCCTGCTATCCGGAACTTCATCCGCAATCAGCTTCTGTTTATGATGATTTGGAAGGACTCAAAGCCAAAGTTGATGCCGGTGCAAGTCATCTTCTTTCACAACTTTTCTTCGACAACGAAAAATTCTACCGCTTCCAGGAACGTTGTGTCATCAAAGGGATAAATGTTCCGATTGAAGCCGGAATTATGCCAGCCACGAACAAAAAATCAATAGAAAGAATGGTCAGCATGACAAATGCCGTTCTTCCAAAAAAATTCACAGATATGATGGATCGCTATGCCGATCACAAAGACGCCATCCGCGATGCAGGAATTGCCTATGCAATCGACCAGATTGTCGACCTCGTTACCCATGGGGTTTCCGGAATCCATCTTTACACAATGAACAATTCATTAGTTGCCCGAAAAATTTACGAAGCCACAAAGAGCCTTTTTGATGTTGCTCCAATAACTAGGGTAGAATAAAAAAAAGACCGTGATTCACCCACGGTCTTTTCTTAATCTCTATATCTAGCCTTACATCTGCCTTGACGTTATTTTACAACCTTAACATCAAAACAAATATAAGCATTTCCTGGAATTACTCCCGGATAGCCCTGGCTGCCATAAGCCAATTCTGGTGGCAAAACCATATGACGTGTTTCACCGTATTCCATATCCTGAACCATCTGGTCAAAACCAGCAATCATTTGACCTGCACCAGTTGTAAATTCCAAAGGATCATGTCCCTGAGGATGAAATCCTTTTGAAGCATCAAACAAAGAACCATCAACCAAATATCCCTGATATTCTGCTGTGACTTTTTTACCAGAACCAACTTTTTTGCCGTTTCCTTTTGATGAAATTTTATAATAAATTCCATTTTTTGTTTTTTCACAGCCTTCAATTACAGCTTCCATTTTTTTTGCTTCGCGTTCTTCATTCAATTTTTTCTGAGCTGCAACCAATTTATCAAAATCAGCCTGACTAGCAGTAAATTTTTCTGCATCTGCACCCTGGCGGATAATTTTTATAGATTTGATTGTGTCGTTCTGGGCTACAGAATCAACAACATCCTGTCCTGTTACAACCTGCCCAAAAATTGTGTGCTTGTGATTAAGCCAATCTGTTGGAACATGTGTGATAAAAAACTGAGAACCATTTGTATCAGTTCCGGAATTTGCCATGGCAAGTTTTCCAGGTTTATCAAAAATCAGTTCATCAACAAATTCATCTGGAAATTTATAGCCTGGACCACCAGTGCCATTACCACGAGGATCTCCACCTTGAATCATAAAATCAGCGATTACTCGGTGAAATTTTAATCCATCATAAAATGGTTTACCATTTGCAGCGTCCAAAGTTCCTTCTGCCAAACCAACAAAGTTTGTTACAGTCATTGGTGTCTGTTTGTAAAAAAGTTCAAGAACAATTTCACCCTTTTCTGTTTCAAGAATAGCAAAAACGCCTTCTTTTCCTTTCAATGCTTCCACGTTATTCCCCTTTTGACTTTTGCAGGCAACACTTGAAAGTAGAGTAGTGCCCAAAATAAGTCCTGTAAAAATTTTTTTCAAATTATTCATTTTTCCCTCACTCAAGGACAAAAATTAGAACTGAGTTATAAACCAATTGTAAACAGCATTCATTCGGGCTGTCATAGAATCGGTTATCATTTTTTGAATTCCAGGATATTTTTTGCTATCCAAATCTGTCGTCAGATAAAGAAGCAAATCATCACCACAATCCATAACCAAAATGCTGATTACCATTTTTTCAGGATAAATTGCTTTAAAAGGTCCAAGTCCCATCACATCAAGAATGGTAAATTGAGCCAGTAAGACATCATCACTCTGTTTATAAGTTAATTTATAGCGATTTACGCCATATTCCGCGTCATCCTGTAAACAATACGAAACTTGACCATCAGCATTCCCGGTATTTACATCGGCAACAGCAGTTTTACCGTTTTCATCTGCAATCGTAAAACAGCGTTCATACAAAACTTCTTCCTTGTTTTTTGAAGTGATGTATTTCATTCCCTGCATTTTTGAAACAGACCTCGTAATTCTAGAAACATCATCAATCGTAATTTCTGTGTCACTGGAATTGCTGGTTTTCAAAAGTTCTGCCTTATTCAAAAGATACAAACCTTCAAATGTAAATGGGAACGTGTTATCTCCTTTTTCTACGGCAGTTTTTTTGATAATTTCGCTGTATTTTGCTTCCGGTAAAAGTTCAAAAGTTTTTGATGTATCACTTTTTGATTTTGTCACAATTTTTTTTGCAACTAAATCATCATAATACTGACTTTTTACCAGAGCTTTTACCTGGACATTCTGAGAGTTTTCTGCAAAAAGCCCGGTAATCAAAGCAAATGGCAAAAATGCAATCGCAATTTTTTTTACGTATAAATTTGTTGATTTTGTCCCAAACATTAACGAATTCCTTTGTAAATTACGCGAACCTGTTTATAAACGCCTTCGCCTTCGCTCTTTGTTTCAACATCTGGAATATCGTTTAAAGTTGTGTGAATAAGTCTTCTTTCAAAAGGATTCATTGGTTCGAGCAAAATAGAATTTCTTGATGAACGAACTTTGTCGGCAGTTGTATAAGCCAGGCGAACCAAAGATTCTTCTCGGCGAATTCTGTAATTTTCTGTGTCCAGAATTACGCGGATTTCTTCGTGTCCAAGTCGTCCTGCATAAATATTTGCCAGCAACTGCAAAGCGTCCAGATTTTTTCCTTTTCTTCCAATCAAAATTGAAGAGTATGATGATTCAAGTTTAATGCCAATTTTTTTATCTTCGCGGTAAGAAATTGAAACTTCAACATCATAACCCATTTTCTCGATTACAGTTTTAATAAATTCAAGAAGTTTCTGTTCAAATTCACCCTGTGGAAGTGGATCAGCTACAATTTTTGAATGTTTTTCTTCTGATGACTGTCCACCAAAAGCAGAACCTTTGTCACCATCATCAAGAGTATGAACTCTGATTTTTACATATCCCTTTTTGAAAAGAGAATTTTTTTGTGTTTCAAGAATTTCTACATCAAACTGATCTCTTTCCAACCCCAACTCATTTGCAGCCATTTCAATAGCTTCTTTTTCTGTTTTTCCTTCGTATTCGTAAGTCATATTTTTACCTCTATTTTCATTCTTTTTAATCCAGCCATTACTTTTTCTTTGCTTTTGGTGGCAAAGTTTTTTGGCTTGTTTTATTCTTATTTTCCATTTCAGCTTTTTTCTGCTTCATCATTTTGTTGATAATCAATTGCTGACCAATCTGCAAAATGTTACTTGTGAGCCAGTAAAGCAAAAGTCCGGCAGGTGCATTGTAGAACATAAAGAAGAACAAGATTGGCATACCGTACATCATAAATTTCATGGAAGCCTGCCCCTGACCTGTACCTGTCTGTCCGTACTGGGTAATTTTTCCAGACAAGAGTTGTGTACCAACATAAATTACCGGCAAAAGTCTGATTTCATTTCCCAAAAGTGGGATATTGAATTTCAATGTATAAACGCTGTCACCAACAGAAAGATCCGGAATCCAGTGAGGAATAAACATAGCACCACGGAATTCAAAATAATTGTTGAACAAATTATACATAGCAAACAAAATCAAAAACTGGAACAACATTGGTAAACATCCACTTGCAGGGTTATAACCTGCTTCCTTGTAAAGTTTTGATGTTTCAATCTGAAGTTTCTGCTGATCGTTTTTATATTTTTCCTGGATAACCTGCATTTTTGGCTGTAATTCCTGCATTTTCAGCGTACCCAAAGACTGTTTTTTGGAAAGTGGGAAAAGTGCAATCTTCAAAAGCAAAGTCATTACGATAATTGTAAGCCCCCAGTTTGGAATAATCTTATAAAGAATTTCCATGATAAACTTAAGGATTTTTTCCAGCCAGTTGAGCCAACCGCTAGACTGGAGGGCTTCCGTTAACTTATATCCGCCAATTCCCCAACCATTGTTATCTGCAACGTTGTAACGCTTCAATTCCTTATCGTCACGAGGACCAAAATACAAGTAGTAAGAATCCTGAACATCGCTGCCAGAAAATCCTCTTCTTTCTGTAAATGACTGAGCATTTGCATAATCATTTACTTCGACTTTTGTAGAATAATAAGTTCCACTTACCGTACTTGCATCTACAGGGATAACCAGTTCAATAAAATATTTACTTGCAATACCAGTCCAAACGCTTTCTTTATCATTTCGTTTAAACTGACCTGTTCCCAAAATAGTTCTCTTATATTTACTACCGTTATAAGTTACAAACTGACGATTTTCATAACGATTTTGTTTTGCATTGTAATGAGGACCAATCTGAGGTGAAGTTCTGATAGTGTAAGCTATATCATCAATATTCAAACCTTTACCATCAGCTGAATGAATCAAAATATCCAGTTTAAAAACATATTCACCAGGTTTAAAAGTATATTTTTTTCCCAGTGTGATTTTTTGACCATTCACATTTACATTTTTTTTAAAAAGATATGTGTAATCATCAATAATATCAACTTCAAAAATATCATTTACAATTTTTGTGTTGTCTGCAATTGAACCAAAGGAAATTGCGAGGGTTCGGTTTATATCACTAACATTATCCGATAACTGCACACCTTCATTTGTGTCCGTATCAAGATGTCCCAGCAATTTATAACTTACAATATCACCGCCCTTATTTGTAAGAACGATTTCAGCCTTATCTGTAGTGATTTTATAAGTTTCTTCTGTAAGAATTTCATTATCATCAGAATTTTCTGTATTATTTTCTTCAAGTACAAGTGATGATTTTGATTCAAGTGATAATTCTTCTGGCTCTGCTGTCTCTTCAACAGCTTCTGTTTCCATAGCCACCTGTTTTTGAGGTGCCATTGAAGGAAAAAACTTTGGAAGCAGCATATAAGACGCAATAATTACGATGGTAGAAAGGACTATAGCCCAAATAGTATTTTTATCCACTTTTTTTCTCCTAAAATTCAAGGAACCGGATCATATCCGCCTTCATGAAAAGGGTTACATTTGAGTATTCGTTTAATTGAAAGATAGAGACCCTTTATCGGCCCATATTTTTGAATTGCCTCCAAAGCATACGCTGAACAAGTTGGCGAAAATCTGCAACATGAATGATGCAAAGGAGAAATACAAATCTGGTAGACTCGAATTAAGAAACAGAAAAATTTTACAAAAAAATTTCTCACACCACTGATTAAAATTTTAATCACAGCTTATTCCTTAAATAAACCTGCCTTTTGACACAATAAACGAATTTGTTCACATCGCGAGTGGAACGAGTCATTTCCGGGATATATTAAAATTAACATATCGTACCCGGTGTTCAGATGTGATTTAATTAAACGATAGACTTCTCGGCTGTATCTTTTTGATAAGTTCCTTTCGACCGCGTTACCGTATCCACGAATCAAAGGAAAACCTACACGATTCATTCCAAGATTATTTTCAAGAAAAAATAATTTTGCCCCCGGAATACTTATCTTATTTCCATTTTTGAACAGTTTTTTAAAATCAGCGGGATTTTTTATCCGTTCTTCACGTTTAAAAAATCCCGTTTTTATTAAATCTGTTTCCATCCCTAAAAATTAGTACTTCTTTTTTTCATCAGCTACAGATAATTTTGCTCTACCTTTAGCTCTTCTTCTTGCAAGAACTTTACGTCCGCCTTTTGTAGCCATTCGAGCACGAAATCCGAATTTTCTGTTTCGTTTTACTTTACTTGGTTGATATGTTCTTTTCATAGAACTAGCTCCTTATATATTAAATAAAAATTTTCCTAAAAAATTACGTTAAGAATAGTACACAATATAGCATTATTTTTTGACATTGGTCAATCATTGTTTTGCTCAGCAGATTCAACTGATTTAGTTAATTTATCAAACATTTCATAAAATTCCGAAGGTAAATTTTCATTTTTAGCATTTTCCTTTTTTGAAGATTCAGAAAAATTGAATTTTTTATTTAATTCTTCCTCCTGATTTTCAATTTTTCTGTCCATTTCTGATTTTGCCTTTTTATAAACATCTTCATAATTGTCACTTAGTTTTGCATTGCTGCCTTCAAGTCTGAATCCAAGACTTTTTATCTGAAGACTTGGCAGGGCCCAGTTC
>CAVFQN010000114.1:0-11230 GCA_963624615.1 Treponemataceae bacterium
CCAAAAACAATAATTGGTTTTGTAATGCTTTTAAAATACGAGGCTAGAGGTCTAGTTTTGGCCAAAATTTTCAAATTTGAAAAAAGATTTTGGGAATATTTTCTGCCAAATTTTGTAAGGGTGAGTCTGTTTTTCCAAAAAGTCATTACAGAATTTACACAGGCATTTTGTAATTTATCATAATATTCTTTATGAAAATTCACCCCCGCCGAAAAATCAAGTCTGATTACCCGACGGTATATCCCGGTGGAATCCAATTTGTACAAAATGATGGGCAGGTTATTTAATTCCTGTGTGGTCGGAAAAAGATTTTCACAAGAAATTTCCTGTAATTTTAGGTTTTCCCTTTCAAATTTTTGAAGTTCTGCTTCTGCTTCACACAAAACCAAAAGACAATTTTCCGAAACTTTTGCGGACAATTCTTTGAGACCGTAATCCAAAATCGGAGAATTACAGAGAATTATAGTTCCCGGTAAAATCTGCAAATTTTCTACGCTTTGTAATATTAACTTTGAAGGATTGTATTTAGAGTAGAGAAAATGGCCTTTGTATGAAACAGAAAAGCCCTGAGGCGTTTGAACGACACAGGGCTTTTGATTATTTTGATTTTCCAAAAATTAGTTACTCATCAAATGGTTGAAGTAAACATTTGCAAAGTCATTTTCGAGCTTATCGCTGGCAAGAATGTAAGTGCTTGCAGAATCTTCATCATAACTTGTCAAATCTGAAGCTGAAACTGTTTTTGCTTCTTCATCAGCCTGACCATCACTTGTGTACTGGATAACGATAATCTTGTTATTCATAACGAGAGGTGAAGAAATTTCATCTTTTTTGAGAGAGAATGCTGTCTGGAGGAAGTTCTCGTTTGTATCAGCATTGCTAAGTCCTGTTACAGATGTATCAACTGATTTTGCGATTGCAACGCTACCATAATTTAATGGGAATGGAGCAATTTCAACATTTTCAACGCCAAGTTCTTCACAAGCATCTTTGAAAGAAGATTTCATAGCCTGGTTAGTAAAGTCTGTCGCTTTTGCAGTGAAATAATCTTCAATAATAGTGTTTTCATAGCCTTTAAGATAAGAAGAGACAAGATTTTTTACTTCATCTGTATCAAAATCTGGGGCTAGAGTATCAGCATTTTTCTTGAAAATTGAGAATGAACCGGCTGTTTCAATAATTTCGCTAACAGAACCTGTTGCCAAGTCTGCAATTTTTGCCAAATCATCTTTATTTGTAAGAATACTTTCAACCTGATACTGGTAAGCGTTTGTGATTTTTCCTTCTGTGTTTGTGAAGTTTTTATCAGAATATTCAGAAATTGCATCTTCAAAAGTGATTTCGCCATTTGCGATGCGTTTTGCAACTGTGTTTGCTGTAGATTTATCTTCTACAGTGATGATTGAAAGGTCAAATTTGTTGAATTTAGCAGCATTTTCTTTTCCGTATTTCAAAATCTCTTCTTCTGGGTAAGAATCCATAGAGAAAACAGCCATATTAAAGCCGCGTTTTCCATCACCATAACTTGAAAGAAAGTCTAATTCTGCCTCAGATTCTTTGATACCGTAAAGGGCATTTGTTCCAACCAAATCGTTAGAAGAACCAAAAAGGTCATCATGATAGCGGGTTGTGTAAATACTGTCTTCTACACCGTTTCTGATTTCGCGTTTTGTAGCGTCATCTGTTTGTTTGTAAAGTTTTGAAGAATATTTTCCATTTTCATCAGAGAAATAAGGAATAAGTTTTCTTGTGATTGCATTTTTTGGAGCAATGTAGCCACTCTTTTTTACTGCATCTTCATAAGCATACTTTGTAACAGTAGAGTTAAAAGCATTACTAAAAATATAATAATAAGTGGAAGAATCCAACTGCATTCCGTAACTCTGATACATCTGTGCATACTGAGAAGCAAAATTATAAAAATCGCTTCCCTGCTCATATTTAATTTGTTTTCCGTCGTATTTTCCAAAAGGTGGAAGTTGCTCCTGATTGTTTTCCGAACCAGTGAAGGCTGGCAAAATGACAAAACAGAAAGCACAAATCAAAAGGACAATTAAAGATCCAATTGTGTAAGCAGTATTTTTTTTCATAACAAAAAATCCTTTTCTTAATTAAGTTTAAAATAATTGCAATATTTTATCACATAATCGCCCAGGCGTCTAGTTTTTACTATAGAGAGTGGCGATTTTGTGATTTTTATGATTTATCGGCTTGTACTCAGACGGTTTCTTGTTTTGTAAAGTTCAAGTCCTTCCTGAATCAAAAGTTCGACTAAATCTTCAAAGGCAAGGCCGGCAGCTTCGCACATTTTTGGGAACATACTGATTGAAGTAAAGCCTGGAAGTGTGTTGATTTCGTTGAGGTAAAGGGCTTTTGTGTCTTTATCAATGAAAAAATCAACGCGGGAAAGTCCGGTTGCGTCCAGGGCCTTGTAAGCGGCACATGCAGTTTTTCTGATTTTTTCCAGGTCATTTTCAGAAAGTTCTGCTGGAATCAAAAGTCTAGCTCCGTCCGGGTCATTATATTTTGCATCAAAATCATAAAAAGTATGGCTTGGGGCAATTTCGCCAGGAATATAGGCTATAACTTCCTCGCAATTTAATTCTGATGGAAAAGTAACAGAATTTCCGGTAACCGAACATTCAACTTCGCGGGCATTAATTGCTTTTTCGATTAAAACTTTATCATCCCACAAAAAAGCTTCTGTGAGGGCACAAGAAAGTTCCCGCCTGTCATTTGCCTTGTTTGCTCCGTTTGAAGAACCTGCACAGCAAGGTTTTACAAACATAGGATAGCCCAGTTCTTTTTCAATATCCTCGATGGCGGCGTCATAAACTATAGAGTTGAGAATTGTTGACCGTTTCATACAAACATAAGGAACGACTGGAAGGCCAAGGCTCTGCCAAATCATTTTTGTTTTTTCTTTGTCCATTGTGATTGCAGAGGAAAGGTGCGTGCAGCCTACATAAGGAATATCGCACATCTCAAAAAGCCCCTGGATTGTCCCATCCTCACCGTAAGTGCCGTGAAGAGCCGGGAAAACAATATCAACTTTCAAAGTTCTTCCATCAACAACAAAACAATTGTTTTTTCCACCTGGAATCAGGCTGACTGATTTTTTTTCGTCATTTTTGATGGAAAGGGCTGCAGATTTATCATTTAAAATTCTCTGATATTCATCATCATCTTGCAAATACCACTTGCCATCTTTTGTAATTCCTATAAGAAATACTTTATTTTCTTTTTTAATTCCACGAACGATTGAAGCGGCAGAAATAAGTGAAATTTCGTGTTCTCCAGAACGTCCACCGTAAATTACGGCAATATTCATATTTTCCCCCAAAATATTTTTTAAAATTTATTTTCCTTTTTCATTTCCTTTAAAATTTCTTTTGCGGTGGTGATTTCATCATAAGGCATAACATAATCTTTGTAGATAATGCTGTTTTCGTGTGATTTTCCCAGCAAAAGTACAATATCGCCGGCCTTTGCCATTTCAAAAGCTTTTGTGATTGCAGTCGGGCGGTCAGGAATGATAAAAAGATTTTGATTTAGAACCTTGCCCGCTTTTTCTGCTCCATCGGCAATCATTTTTAAAAGTTCGACAGAATCTTCTCCACGAGGATCTTCGTCTGTGAGGATTACAAAATCGCAATATTTCCCGGCAATTTGTCCCTGCAAAGGGCGTTTTGTCAAATCCCGCTCCCCGCCACTTCCAAAAAGTGCAAACATCCGCCTTTTGCAGCGCTGTCGGATTGGCGGAAAAATCGTTTCAAAACTTGAAGGGGTGTGGGCATAATCAACAATAACTTCAAAAGGCTGGCCCTCTTTGATTTCTGTCATGCGGCCTTTTATAGGTTTAAGATTTGGAATCAAGGCTGCAAGTTCTTCGTAAGTCTGGGAGACATAAGGTTTTACGGCAAGAATTGTCGCCATAATGTTGTATGAATTGAATGTCCCTGGCAGGCTTGAAGAAATCTTTGTGTGGAGAGCCTTGTCGTTGGAGTCCAGAGTGAAAGTCAGAGATTTATCATCAGACTGAATATCGCTGGCCTGGAAATAATAAGATACGGAAGCTGGAATTGGAGGAAGCTGGATTTCTTTGCCATTTTCTGTGGCTGCCCGGCCGGCTTTTCCAAGTGAGGTAAAACCTACAACTTTTGTTTTTGTGGCGTCGGCAAAATAACTTGCGGAAGGGTCTTCCAAATTTACAATTCCAAGAGAAGGAAGAGTGATTTTTTCGCCGGCTATAGTTTTTCCATGGTTTGATTTATCAAGGGCCCTGAAAAGGTTTGCTTTATCTGAACGGTACTGGTCAAAAGTTTTGTGGAATTCCAAGTGTTCCAGGGTGACATTCATAAAAAGTCCGCAATCAAAAGAAATATTACCACAGCGATTCAATTTCGTGGAAAGTCCGTGAGAGGAAGTTTCGATAACTGCAAATTTACAGCCGTTTTGCAGCATTTTATTTAAATGTTCCTGGATAATTGGGGCTTCCGGGGTAGTTTGATGCTGGGGATTTGGGAGGGCGTCATTACCATAAGAATATTCTACTGTAGAAATAAAACCTGCTTTTTGACCGCAGGCTCTAAGCAATTGCCAGATAAAAGATACGGTCGAAGATTTACCTTCTGTGCCGGTTACTCCAAAAACGATCAGCCTTTCCGATGGGTTGTCGTAAAAACAGGCAGAAAGCGGAGCCATGGCAAAGCGGGCGTCTGGAACGTTTATCAAAACTGGCGAAAATTTTTCGATTTCTGAAGAAAGTTCATTATCTAAACTTCGTTTGATGATTGCCTGAGCAACATCAGTTTTCTGGGAGTCGGAAAGTTGTCCCTGAAAAACAACAACATTTGCACCCGCTAAAATTGCCTGGGCTATAAAACGGTTGCCGTCGGTGTGAGTTCCTGGCAGGGCAAAAAAGAGAGAGTCTTTTGTAACTTCCCGGGAATCAAAAACTAAGTTTGTAATTGGAATATTATTAAAATCAGAAATGTCTGTAATTGGATTTCCATCTGCTGCTACGAGAGTGTGTTCAAAAGATGGCAAAAGTTGTGAAAGTATTTTTTTCATGGAAAACATTATAGCGTTATTGGTGGGAAAGTTGAAGTCTTTGCTTTGACATCCCCTTTTTTTACCTGTATAACTTAGAGCATGAGTTTTGAAGTTCGTGTTGAGGCCGATTTTTCTGCGGCACATTTTTTAAAGGATTATAATGGGAAGTGTGAAAATCTTCATGGCCACAATTATAAGGTTTTTGCCCATGTTCGCGGCAGTAAATTGAACGAGGGCGGTATGCTGATTGATTTTTCCAAACTGAAATCTGCTTTACGATCTGTCTGCAAAAATCTTGACCATACAAATCTTAATGATATGGAAATTTTTAATCAGAATCCTTCTGCCGAAAGAATAGCCATGTATATTTATTATGATCTTATTGCGGAATTGAAAAAAAATGGCTTGGATTTGTCTTATCAGGAGGGCAAAACAGAAGCAATTCTTTTTGCTATTGACGTTTTTGAAACTGAAACCAGCCGGGCAAGGTTCAGAGTGGATTGCTGATAATCCCCAGTTCTCCTACAACCTCACAGGAATGCCCATTCCTTTTAGTTCTTCTTTAATTCCACTTACTGTGTATTGACCTGAATGCACCATGCTGGCGATCAGAGCCGCGTCTGCTTTTCCCTGTGTCAAAACTTTTGCCATGTGGTCTGGAGTTCCGCCTCCGCCACTTGCAATTACTGGGACAGAAACGTTTTCTGAAATCATGCGGGTTAGTTCAAGGTCGTAGCCGGCTTTTGTTCCGTCTGCGTCCATAGAATTCAGGACAATTTCTCCTGCTCCAAGGCTGACTGCTTTTTTTGCCCATTCCAGGGCGTCTAGTCCAGTGTCTATTCTGCCACCATTGATTGTTGTGCCGTATCCGCTGGGTTTTGATGGATCTTTTCTGACGTCCATTCCAAGTACAATACACTGGTTGCCGAAAATTCTGGCCCCCTCGGTGATTAATTCGGGGTGTTTTACTGCCTGGCTGTTAAGAGAAACTTTTTCTGCCCCGGCAAGAATTGTTGACCGAATATCTTCAATCGTTCCAATCCCACCACCAACGCAAAATGGAATAAAAACCTGGGAAGCAACGCGGGAAATCAAATCCAAAATTGGGCCTCTGCCCCGGGCCGACGCGATAATATCATAAAAAACAAGTTCATCTACGCCCTGGCGGTAATAGTTCTTTGCCATTTCCACCGGGTCGCCAATATCAACATTATTCTGGAATTTAACGCCTTTTGTGGTGCGTCCATCTTTTACATCTAAACAAACAATTATTCTCTTTTTTATCATATTTTTATTACAACTCGCAGTAATTTTGTAAAATTTTTAAACCAGCCTGGCCAGATTTTTCCGGATGGAACTGACAGGCAAAAATATTTCCACTTTGAATTACGGCTGGAACTTTTATGCCGTAATCGGCAGTCGCTTTAATGACGTTTTTGTTTTCCGGGCAAATTACATAGGAATGAACAAAGTAAAAATCAGCATTTTCAGGCAGGTCTTTTAGAATAGGGCAATCTCCATATTTTGTGAGATTATTCCAGCCCATGTGTGGAACTTTTATTTGTGATTGTAGGGATTGTTCGATTGTAAAAAAATGTTTAATAGAACCAGAAATTAGTCCCAGGCAGTTGGTGTCGCCTTCTTCTGATTTGTCAAAAATGATTTGAGAACCCAGGCAAATTCCCAAAAGCGGACAGCCTTTTTTAGTTTTTTCTTTGATAAAAGTGTCAAATCCGCTTTTTTTCAGCTCCTGCATAGCGTAGGCTGCGTCCCCAACTCCTGGAAAAATCAGTTTTTCGCAGTTTTCAAGGTCGCCAGGATTTTTTGAAAGAATAAAATCAATATTCAAACTTTTTAGTGCACGTTCAACGCTTGTAATGTTTCCTGCGTTGTAATCAATAATTCCAATCATATGCTGGAAAGTATAAAAAAAATGAAGTAAAATTTCCACCACTAAAGAATATCTCTACAGGGTAACTGCATTATAAATTCAGAAGAACTCTAAGAAGGCAATTTTTGCGGTTTATGCAGAATGTTCTTCTTAAAAAACATCTTTCAAAGATTTTTTCTTGTAATCTTCTTTTTTTCTACCGATAAAAAAATTATGGAAATAAAAGAATATTTTTCATTGATTATTGGCGTACTCTCGGATTTTAGAGTGATTGTAACTGTAGTTGCCATGCTTTTGATTGTAGAATTTGCAAAATTTATTGTGACTTATAGAAAAAAGCCGCCAAGACCTAAGAAAAGGAAGGTAAAAGCAGTTTCAGCTCCAAAAGTAGAAGAAAAAAAATCTGAAGAAGAAGCTGCAGAAGTTGCAACTGATGATAAAAATGGGGCAGAGTAAAGAGAGTCTTTCAAAAATCAAAAAAAAGCGAAAAAAAATTATTTTCATTTCCTAAAATCGTTATGTTTTGACAATATTAATAGTATGAAGCAAAACATAGAAAATCAAAATGAACAAGAATTGGAAATTTTCCAGTCGGAGGATTTTGTTACCCAGACTGCCTGGGAAAATTTTGGGATAAAATATTTATATCCCTGGCAGAGGCTTGTCGTGGCAAATATTTTGGAAGCCTACGAATATCAAAAAAACAAAGCGGATTATGAAGAAATCCAGGATGAGGATGACACTTTTTGCAAGGGGCGTCAGATTGTCCTTTTGCCGACTGGGGCGGGAAAATCCTTGTGCTTTCAACTGCCGGCTTTGATTTTGGACGGGCCGACCCTGGTCATTTATCCTTTATTAGCCTTGATGTCGGATCAACAGCGGCGTATGGAAGAAGGCTGCCTGCGGTCTGTAATTTTCCGGGGCGGTCAATCTCGGGCAGACCGCCAGGCAAATTTTGAAAAAATCAAAAATGGGGCTCAAATTATTCTGGCCAATCCCGAAGTTTTGCAAAATGATGAACTTCTGGAAGAACTCAAAACCGTAAATATCAAACATATCGCAATTGATGAAGCTCATTGTACCAGTGAATGGGGAGATTCTTTCCGTCCTGCTTATTTGGGATTGGGGAAAGTGATAAAAACTCTTAATCCTCCAATGATAACTGCCTTCACCGCAACAGCTTCGCCAAAAGTTTTGGAAAGAGTTGCAGAAATCCTTTTTGACGGCCAGGCCCACATTGTTCGCAGTGATTCTGACCGTCAGAATATTCATTATTTTGTAAAATATGCGGCTGCCAAGAAAAAAGAAGCCCTTTTTTTAGCAAAAACGGAAGCCCGGCCTATGATAATTTTTTGTGGTACAAGAAATAATTCTGAAGATATGGCTTATGAATTAAATGCTTGTTTTGGCCCTGGAACAGCAAGATTTTATCATGCGGGAATGGATAAACCTGAAAAAGACGAAACAGAAAAATGGTTTTACGAAAGCAAAGATGGAATTCTTTGTGCGACTTGTGCTTACGGAATGGGGGTGGATAAAAAGGATATAAAAACGGTGGTTCATATAGAGGCAAGTCCTACCGCCGAGGCTTATATTCAAGAGGCAGGTCGGGGTGGCCGCGATGGTTCTGTTGCCAAGGCAATTTTGATTTGGAGTCTGGAAGATTCTTTGAATTACTCGTTTTTTTCAAAAGGTTCGAGGGAAGCGGCCATGCGGGAATTTGCAGAAACGAAGGATTGCAGACGCCAGGTTTTGCTGGATGCCTTGGGGGCGGAAAAAGCGGTTTGTAGTGGTTGTGATTTGTGTAATGACCGGAAAAATCCTCCCAAAAAGCCTTTTATTCCAGACTGGGATTTTGCCTACCGGATTATAAAAAAGAGCCGGAATTATTTTTCGGAAGATGAAATTGAAGCAGAACTTTTTGATAGTTTGAATAAAAAATATCGCCAGAGTTTGGGGAAAAATGTCTGGACTCATGGGGATGCAGAAGAAGTGATTAAGCAACTTAAAGATTCTGGCAAAGTAGAACTGGATAATTTTTTCTGGAAAGGGAAATTGCGGGTGAAGAAGGAAAGGTCATCTCTAAAAAATCCTTCTTAGGGAAAAATGGCGCATTTTCATAGCCTTCCGTAACTTTTTCCACTCGCCATATAGCTATGATTTTCGGTCTTGCCTCGGAATTTTTAGGAAGTTCTCTAATCCATAATTGTGATTTCTACCCGGCGGTTCCTTTTTCTGCCAGTTTCTGTAGAGTTTTCCGCAACCGGTTCGGTCGCCCCCTTTCCCTGGGTAAAAATATGGAACTGGTCTCTGACGCCTTCTTTTACCAGAAAATCGGCTACGGTTTTTGCCCTTTGTTCGGAAAGTTTTTGTCTGCCGCTTTCGGTGCCTCTCTGGGCGGTGTGCCCCGTAATCAAAAGATCATTTGAAAATTCTTTCAAAATATCCCCGATTTTTCTAAGTTTTTCTTTCTCGGATGGGAGAAGTTTGTCAGAATCAGCTTCAAATTGAATATTTTCCAGGGCGATAGTCAAACCTTTATCACTTTGTTTTACCGAAATATCGTTAAGCTTGTATTTTTCGACTCTTTTTTCAAGTTTTTTTACAGTGTCTTCATTATTTACAGATTTATACTCCGTAACCTGTCCTGTCGAAATCCCTTTGAACAAAAAAGTATTGCCGTAAATATCAACAAGTTTAATCTGAAATTCTTCATCAAAATGGTCAATTTCATTTTTACTTGAATCCCAATAAATTTTTTGCTGGGCATAACCTTTTGACCCAGCGTAGCTTGTATTTTTGTAATATTTTCCCCGGGTATTATCCTGGAAAAATTCATAATAAACATCAATAATTTGCAGTTTGTGGCTGGAATTGTCCTCGCCGGTAACTTCTGTATCTCCGCTGTAGGTATAAGTCGCTGTAAAAGGAATCTGAATTGCCTGGCTCATACTAAAAAGTTCCCTCAAATCATGAACTTCCAGACCATCTTTTTGCCATGACTGACCAAGGCTGACAGGATAATCTGGAAATGAAGGAATATTTCTTACTGTCGGCAAAAAATCATTGTTTGAATCATAAAGTTCGCCATCAGATTTTCTGTGAATAATAACGTCGTCTTCTTCCCCCCAGGATAAAACTTCATCTGTACTGTTTACCAGGGAATTTTGAGTTGTCATGTAATGGGTATGAATCAGGGCCGAACCATCATCATAAACTTCCTGAACTGTGGTAGACGTTCTGTTTATAAATTCAGTGCGATTGTTTAGCCGGCCATTCAAATATGCTTCTTCCTGGACTTTTGAAAGATGAGAAACAGAATCTCCTTCGTGATGATTAAATTGAAAAAGAATGCCTTCATCAGCAAAAATAAAAGGAGTGATAAAAGTGATAAGGATGATAAAAAGCCTGCGTTTAAAAATTGATTTTTTCATATTTTTATTATCGTAAGAAAGTGGGGGAAGAGTGAGGAAAGAAAAATAGAGTTTTTTCAAAAGTTGTGATATATTTATGCTATGGTAAATGTATGGATAGATGAATTTACACCTTGCCTCAAAAATATGAAAACTGGAGAACTTGTTTCTACAGAAGTAGTCCGTATTGTCAGAAAATCTTTCCTAAAAAATATAATAGAAATAATGGTTGGTATGTAAATTGGGATGAGCTTCTTGATGAAAATGAAGTTTATGCACTTGTTGTTGAAGGCTCTGTCGATATACAAGGTTTGGTAGCAGTTGCAAAAAACGATGATATGAAGGCTGCTTATATTTGTTGGATGTGTTCAAATCCCCAAAATAATCGTAAATTGACAGATGATATAAAGTATGCTGGTGTTGGAGGTCATTTATTTGTAATTTGTGCAAAAAAATCTATAGACTATGGTTTTAATGGCTTGATGTGTGGTTTTGCGGCAAACAAAGATTTGTTAGAACATTATATGAAAGTTTTTAACTGTGAACACATTGGAATTCTTCATCCCTTTCAATTTGCGATTGATGAAGAAAATGCTCAAAAAATATTGGAAGGATATACTTATGAATGGACTGATGAACAAATATAGGGAAAGCTTAAAAAATACTCAAAATCCAGTTTTAATGAGTAGTCTTCCTAAAATAAAATTAGATTTAAGTGGACTTATAAAGTATGCTAAATCTAAAAATATGCAGCCTTCTGAATTAACTGTGGAAGAAAAAGAAAAATTTTATATTACTATATCCTCATGATAAATCTAAAAAACTTTTTCCAAAATCCTGAAAATTTTGTTTTTCTGCTCGTGATTTTTGC
>CAVFQN010000115.1:0-3744 GCA_963624615.1 Treponemataceae bacterium
ACGGTGGCTATGAATATACCCCAGCCGAAATCAACAAGAGAAAGGACGAAAGCCTGAAAGATAAACACAATCAAGCCCTTTTGACCCTGCCCCGCATTTTGACAGAACAGGCAGATTTTACGGCGTCTATGTTTGATACATCTTGGGGAAATCTAAATTATGTTTCTGATATGTCTTTTACAAAACCTTATGACAAAATTGAAGGTTATAAACTAAGTGGCCGTTACACCGCCGATTTTAAGACAAGTCGAGAATCTTATGATGATTCTGATATTCAAAAAAGTGTAAATCGAAATTTATTTTTTGTAAGTCTCTTCCGGGAAGTCCCTGCAGTTTTGAGGCCAGTTGTTTACTACAAGGGAAATTATTGGGCATCTGAAAATGTTTCTGATATGGATTCTTTTATTGACTGGTATTCTGAACTTTATTTTATGAAAGAACTTACAGATTTTTCATCAGAAAAAAACAGTCTGATGATTATTACAAACGAAGTCACCCACACAAACGAAAATATTTCCAGCCTTAATTTAATTAATCACAAAATTGAATTTGAAGATTCTAAGGCTGGTTATGATATAAATATTGCCTCGTTAGAATCTCTTGGAAACTGGCTTGAATATTTAAAAGAAAATGGGGTTTATGACAATACTCGAATTATCATAGTTGCTGACCACGGAATTGGCTATGGTCCAACTGCAGATGAAAATTTTGATAAAGCTGATATTGAAAGTTTTGTAAAAGACCATTTAAATCCACTTTTAATGGTAAAAGACTTTAATTCCACTGGAGACTTAAAAACTGATAATTCTTTTATGACTAATGCTGATACACCTTACATAGCTGTAAAAGATTTAGTTGAAAATCCAAAAAATCCTTTTACGCTCAAAAATTTTACAAACGAAAACTCAAAAGCTGGTGGAGTTTTTGTGACCACTGATGATATTTTTATGCCACATCACAGCAGCTCTGCTAATATCTTCACTGTAAAAAATTCCTGCTGGTACAGGGTAAAAGAAAACATTTTTACTGACGAAAACTGGGTACAGGAGGTTCCAAATGACTAATTACATGCTTTACATCGACCCGGGAACGGGTTCCATGCTTTTTTCGATCTTGATTGGTGCCGCTACAACCCTGTTTTTCTTAGGAAAAGCCCTGTGGATAAAATTAAAAGTGATTTTTTCGGGCAAAAAAGGCAATGTAGCTGCCAGCGATTTATCACAAAAAAATTACGTTATCTACAATGAAGGCAACCAGTATTGGAATGTTTTTAAACCTGTTTGTGACGAATTTGAAAAACGCCAGATCGAATTGACCTATTACACTTCTGCACAAAAAGATCCTTGTTTTGACCAGGGCTATAACTTTGTAAAACCCGAATTCATTGGCGAAGGAAACATGGCTTTTGCAAAACTGAATATGCTTTCTGCAACTTTTGTTCTGATGACTACTCCGGGGCTGCAGGTTTATCAGTTGAAGAGGAGCCGAAATGTCCGCCATTATGGTCATGTACTTCACGCCCCAAGTGATGCAACCATGTACAGACTTTTTGGAATTGACTATTTTGACTCAATTCTTCTTTCTGGTGATTATCAAAAAGATGATATAAGAAAACTTGAAGCCCAGCGAAATTTACCAGCCAAAGGACTTATAACGGTGGGCTGTCCTTATCTTGATACGTTAAAAGAAAAAATTGACTCTATTCCGAAAGAAACAAATCATCAGTTTACAGTTCTGGTATCTCCAAGCTGGGGACCTAGTGCCCTTCTATCTAAATATGGTGAAAAACTTCTTGACCCACTCGTAAAAACCAGCTGGCGGATTATAGTCAGACCGCATCCTCAATCAAAAAAATCTGAAAAAGATATGCTTGACGCTCTTACAGAAAAATATAAAAACACAGCAAATCTTGAGTGGGATTACCAGAGAGACAATATCTATGCTATGAAAAAATCTGATATAATGATTTCGGATTTTTCTGGCATCATTTATGATTACACTTTCCTTTGTGATAAGCCTGTAATGTATGTGAACGCCAGCCTTGATTTGCGTCCTTATGATGCTTATGACTTAAATGGTGGAAAAGACATCTGGCAGTTCAAAACTCTGGCGAAAATTGGTATTGAACTCAAGGAAGAACAATTTGAAAATATAGGTGATGTAATAAAATCGGCAAGCGATTCAAAAGAACTTGCGGATTTAAGACGTACGGCAAAAGCTCAGGCCTGGACTAACAAAGGTAAAGCAGGACAGGCAATTGCTGACTATATGATTAAAACAGTTACAAATAAAACAGGAGAATAATATGCAGGCTTTAATGTTAGCAGCCGGAATGGGCAAAAGATTAGGCAGATATACTCAAAATGCTACAAAATGTATGGTTCCAGTAAATGGAAAAACTCTGATTGAATATGCGATAGAAGCATTAGTTCAGAACAATATCAAAAAAATGATTATTGTTGTCGGTTACAAAAGCAATGTTTTAATTGATTTTATCAATTCAAAATTCAATGAATCAAATCTAAACGGAATGAAAATAGAGTTTATCGAAAACAAAGTTTACGATAAAACCAACAACATCTATTCGCTTTATATGGCAAAAGATCAGCTTTGTAATGACGATACGATTTTGCTGGAAAGTGATTTGATTTTTAAGCCGGAAATTATCAGTAAACTCATAGAATCAAAAGACCAGAATCTTGCTGTTGTTTCCCATTTTGAAAGCTGGATGGACGGAACTTGTACACTTCTGGATGAAGAAAACAATATCACAGGTATGCTTGATAAAGCTCATTTTAACTGGTTTGAAACTGAAAATTATTACAAGACTGTAAATATTTACAAATTCTCAAAAGATTTTTCAAAAAATTATTATGTGCCGTTTCTGGAAGCCTATCAAAAAGCATTTGGAAAAAATGAATATTATGAGCAGGTTTTGAAGGTACTTTCGTTTCTTTCATCATCAACATTAAAAGGTCTTCCTGTTTCTGGTGATGACTGGTATGAAATTGACGACCCGGCAGATCTTTCTATAGCAGAAAACAGATTTGCTTCAGGAAAAGAAAAAATCAAACTTTTGCAAAAACGTTATGGCGGCTACTGGCGTTTCCCTCAGTTAAAGGATTTTTGCTATCTGGTAAATCCTTATTTTCCACCACAACAAATGGTTAATGAACTGACTGTCAGTTTTAAAACTCTTTTAACCCAATATCCTTCCGGGGCAGCTCAAATGAGTTTACTGGCAGGGAAAATCTTCAATTTGCTGCCGGAAAATATTGTTGTAGGAAATGGAGCTGCAGAACTGATTTCATCATTGGGAAAAGAACTGGAAGGAAAAATTGCTGTTCCTTACCCTACTTTTAATGAATATCCGGAACGTTTTACAAATTGTCAGATTGTTCCAATTTGGACAGACAAAAAAGATTTTTCTTACACGACAGAGGACATTATAGAAACTGTAAAAAGCAATGGAGTAAACTCTGTTCTTTTAATAAATCCTGATAATCCTTCCGGCAATTTCCTCAAAAAAGACCAGGTTCTTAAATTGCTGGACGAATTAAAAGAGCTTAAAGTTAAACTGATTTTTGATGAATCATTTATTGATTTTGCTGAAAAAGAAATCAGATACACTTTATTGAATCAGGAAATTATTGAAAAATATCCAAATTTAATTGTTGTAAAATCCATAAGCAAAAGTTACGGAGTTCCTGGTTTAAGGCTGGGCGTTCTGGCATCTTCAAATGC
>CAVFQN010000116.1:0-2286 GCA_963624615.1 Treponemataceae bacterium
GGTCAGTTTTTTCTTCCTGAGGGTGTCCAGTTTCAACTTCATTTTCCATCTCCAAAACTTCCGGCATATCTTCAAGTTCTACTTTTTCTTCTGGCAGAGGGATTTCTTCTGTGTTTTTGTCAGAATTTTCCGGTTCTTCATTTTTGGCAGGAATTTCCTTAGGGGGCAGGGTGATTACAAGAGGTTCTTCAAAGTCACCAGGTTCTTCAAGCTCAAAAGAATTTTCTGATGGGCTTTCTATGGTGTCATCAGAATTTGATTCGGTTGTCGCTCTGGTGCTATTTTCAAGGTCTGTCCCGGCGTCAATTTCTGCGTTCGCCACTGTGGTAATTTCAATGCCCGTCCCAGTGTCAATTTCTGCATCCGCCCCGTTGACAGTCTCGGCAGCAATTTCAGAACCAACTCCAGCATCCGCTGAATCTTGAGAAATATTGTTTGAAGCACATGAAAGTAAAAGCAAAGAAGAAACGATTGCGATTGCTACAAAAGTTTTTTTCATGGAGCCGCTCCTATAATTTCATTTACAAGATTTTCATTTGAGGTAGCAAGTGAGTCTATTTCTTTTTGACCTGGAATTGTAAACCAGGATTCGGCTTCCTCGTCTGTCCATTTTTCCTTTGTCTGACGGGAAGTTGTGTAATCTCGTGGAAGTTCTGGTCCGTCCGGAATTACAAGATTTTCGGTTAAAATCAGTTCTCCACCAGGCAAGTTATCAGTTTTTTTAGATTTTTTACCTGCCATGCAAATCAAAAGAATCAGACAAATCAAAATAACCAGAATAAGGCCTGCAATTATAAGGGCAAGTTTTTTGTTTTCGTGATAAAAATCAAAAATCTTGTCTTTTACAGTGTTTTTTACTGAGAAAAATTTATTTTTTACTTGCTCGAACAAATAATTCATAGGTCTTTAACTATTTTAGGGCAAAGTCACCTCTAAAAATTGCAATTTTTAGAGGTTTCCCTTAAATATTTCTCTTTGGTGGCCGAGGTGGCAAAACAACCCCTTCCTCGTCTGGAATATCTTCATCAACAAAATTATCCTGGGCGTGATCAATTTCAGCCCCTCTTTTTATATCCTCGTCAAGGCGGAGGGCAATAATCTTACTAACTCCGGATTCTTCCATCGTAATACCCAGCATAGTCGAAGCACCCATTACAGTTTTTTTGTTATGAGTGATAACGATGTACTGGCTCACAGAAGCAAAACTTTCCAAAGTGGTTACAAAACTTGAAACGTTTTTGTCGTCCAAAGCGGCGTCAATTTCGTCCAAAAGACAGAAAGGACTTGGTCGAACCTGATAAGTCGCAAAAAGAAGGGCAACTGCAGTCATAGTTTTTTCGCCACCAGACAAAAGTGCAATGTTTTCGAGCTTTTTTCCAGGTGGCTGGGCGTAGATGTCAATTCCAGATGTCAAAATATTTGTCGGATCTTCGAGTTTAAGCTCGGCACGCCCACCATTAAACAAACGACGGAACATATTGTGGAAATTTTTCTTAATCTGATTGTAGGTTTCCAAAAACATTTCTGCCGATTTCGATTTAATTTCTTCACTTACCCGGACAAGGTTTTCCAGAGATTTTTGCGTATCTTCGTAATTTGTACGCTGTCGTTCGTAGCGTTCTTTGACTTCGCCGAATTCTTCCGGAGCCATCAGGTTTACAGTTCCTAAAGATTGGAATTCTTTTTTTGTTTCGGCAAGTTTTTCCCTCAAATCAGCTGATGGAGTTGTGATTTTGTACATTCTCTCTTCAAATTCCATCAAGTCGCGGGAATATTGATCCTGGAAATTCTGTTTTACGTTGCGAATATCGTTGTCAGACGAATTGAGTGAAATTGTAAGGCGTTCGTATTGTTCCTGGCAGCGGTTTTGTTCTTCGCGTTTTTTATCCAAAGTGGAAGATTTTCCCGAAACAGATTTATTTGCCTTGGCAATTTCTTCGTCCAGTTTATTCATTTCCTCGGCAAGTTTTTTGCCCCGGTATTCAATTTCCGCAAGTTCATCCTGATAAGTATTAATTTGATCCTGGATTTCTCCGGCTCTTTTATTTTCCGTAAAAAGTTCATCCTCAGTTTCCTGCAAAGAAGCTTTTTCGCTAGTCAACTGACGGTTCAAAACAGAAATCTGGTTTTGGCTGGCAGTAATCTGCTCCTGCATCTGAATTTCGTTCAGTTTAAGTTTGTTGAGAGTTTCTTTGTATTCTTCAATTTTTACAGAAAGTTCTTTATTTTCGCTGTGGAGATTTGAAATCTGCTGGTCCAAATCATCAACTTTTTTGCGGTTTTCAA
>CAVFQN010000117.1:0-2079 GCA_963624615.1 Treponemataceae bacterium
ATAATTATTCTTGCGGAGTTTTTCAAAACTTTGAATGCCGATTGGCAAAAATCTTTTGTTAAGCATGGGGAAATTATAGCATATACAGGGAAGATTTACAGTATTTTTTAGAGAGATGACATATAAAAACAAGCCCGCCCTTCAAAACAAAGCCTTTTAGCAAAACTGAATATAATGTCTGGCTTGAAAATTTCAGGGAGTATATGACCTTGTGCGGAATGCCAAAAGTTGTGCGGCTCTTTATTGAACAAAAAATGTGGGCGGTTCAGATTGATATACTACGCCCCCTTAGCCTAGCCTTCTACACGCCTCAACACATTTCAACCGGTCAACCGTCTTCTCCAGGCAACTACGCCCAAAACGATAATCATTCAAAATTTCACCGACCTTTTTTTTCATTCGTCTTCTAGTTTTCTGCAAAATCCCCACATCATCAGCACAAAGTCTCCAGCCCAGAAAAGGAAGTCCATCCTTACACAAGCCAAAAACTGGCGTCTTTAGCGTAAGGAAAAGTTTTTCCCGGGAAAATTTTTCAATCTGAACAAAAATCCTTTTTAATTCCTGTCTTGAAGAAGCAAAAACTGCTATGTCGTCCATGTAACGCACATAACCAGAGGGGTTCAATTTTTCCAAAACAAAATGATCAAGTGGCGAAAGGTAATAATTTGCAAAAAACTGACTGGTCAGGTTTCCGATGGGAAGTCCTTTTTTATTACCATCGTTAGAAAAAGAATCAATTATGTTGAACAGAAGATTCAGGCATTTTTTATCTTTTATAATTCTTATCAAAAGCGACTTTAAAACCCCATGGTCAATGGTGTCAAAATATTTTTTCATATCCAGCTTTAAAAAGCATTTCGAAGATTGTGCCATTTTTAAGGCATAGCGGGCAGCCGAATGAGTTCCTTTGCCCTTGCGGCAGGCGTAAGTGTGATAGATAAACTGGCGTTCAAAAATCGGCTCAAGAACATTCATTATTGCATGGTGGACAATTCTGTCTGGAAAAGGGGCAGCGGAAATTATACGCTGTTTTGGGTCTGTAATCGTAAACTGCCGGTATTTTCCATGGGTATAAGTTCCGCTTAAAAGAGATTTTCTTAAATCTTCAAGATTTTTTTCGTAATTTTCGTTGAATAAAATGACTTCTTTTGAAAGCCGCTTTTTTTTTGCTGCCTTGTAATAGGCCAGGTGCAGATTTTGGATATCAGCAATTTGTTGAATCAGGTTTTTCTGTCTTTTCATTTTGTGATGATGATTTTATGAATTTACGCAGAACTGCAAGAACATCGTTGCCATATTTTTCAATTTTTACCTGCCCCACGCCACCAATTGCAGCTAGTTTTCCCAGATTATCTGGTTTTGCCTTTACTATGTTTGCAAGCACTTCATCTGTAAAAACCACAAATGGAGGCACACCGTCCCTTTTCGCAAGCGACTTTCTGAGTTCCCTCAAATCTGCAAAAATCGCAAATTCATCAGGGGGCAAAACCTGCATATAGTCAATTTTATTTTGTGACGATGACATTGATGATTTTACACCTCCACTTCCTTCCGCCTGGACATATTCCACCAGAACACACCACGAAGGCGTTTCACCCGCAACAAATTCCGAACGCACACTTACAATTCTGTGGGTCCGCAAAAACACATTTAAATTTTCTTCTGTCTGTTCACTGCCACTTGCCGGCAGCATAAAAGTTTTGTACTGCATATAAAAAAACAAACACGGCGAAGCCTTCGCTAAGACTTTTTCTTTGCTACCAGCACCGTCGTGCCCATAAACCCTGCCAACTGGCCGGTTTGAATTTTTCGCATAAAGGGTTGCCAGGTATGTCATTTTGGACATGCCAGACCGCTCTCTTCTGCACGATATTTTTCGGTTTACCCTATTATTGGTTCTGCGCGTATGCAAAAAATAAGGGTGAGCTGCGCGGAGCGAACCACGCGGAAGCCGTTGTTGCTGTTGCGGTTGTACGGGTTGTTGTTGTTACGGTTGGAAACGGTGCAGTTGCTGGCGTTGTTGTTCCAACTGCCGCCACGTTGCACGCGGTTACTACCGGACGAAGGCCCAGTTTTTTT
>CAVFQN010000118.1:0-15525 GCA_963624615.1 Treponemataceae bacterium
GACGGCGGACTGAACGAGCGAAGCGAGTGAAGGCTGCCGGACCGCCCTAAAAATTCTAGCCAACATTTTTAAAGTTGACCATATTTATTTTTAGTAATATATTAATTTTAGTTGGCTAGTTATGAAAAATGTTAGCCAGTATAGGAGGCTGATATGTGCAGGGCGTCGATTTATGAGGCAAGAAATAATCTTTCTAATTTGGTGAAAATTGCGGAGGGGGGGGAACCGGTGGAATTGACTCGGTATGATAAGCCGGTGGCGGTTTTGATTAGTTATGAGGAGTATGAAAAAGAAAATTCTTCGAAAAAGCCTTTTTGGCTTGCTGAATGGAGAAAAAAGTATGCTGATGTTTTGGATAATGAAGGAATTCCTGAAATGCCAAAAATTTATTTAGATTCCAATAGGGTTATTTCTGAAGAATAAAGAGGGGGTGCGAAAGTGAAGAAAGTTTATCTTCTGGATACAAATGTGGTTTCAGAATTTTCAAAAGAAAGGCCTGATGAAAATGTTATATCTCGATATGAAATGACAAAAAATTTATGTGCCACTTCTTCGACTGTTTGGCAAGAATTGATATATGGGATGTCAAGGTTGCCGAACGGTAAGAAAAAGTCTTCTATTGAAAAATTTGTTGAAGAACTGGCGGATAATACGGAAATTCTTCCCTACGATGATTTTGCTGCACAAATTTGTGGAAATTTGCTTTCAAAAGCGGAACAAAATGGAAAAAAATTGCCGCTTCAGGACTGCCAGATTGCGGCAACGGCTATTGCAAATGGAATGGTTTTAGTTACGCGTAATGTTTCTGATTTTGTTGAAGCAGTAGAAAATTCTTTTTTGAAGGTTGAAAACTGGTTTTCGGAGTGAGACTTGAATAGGTGGCTGTTTTTTTTGTTATTTTTATGGCTCCCTTATTTTTTAGGCTTCCAAAATGTTTAAAAAATGCATCTAAAATGCCCATTAAAATGCCCATTATTGAGAAAAAGGATTTTTTGTGATATAACTCCGATATGAAAGTTGCTATTTTCTTTGGTTCAAAATCAGACAAAGACACTATGAAAAAGGCTGCCGACGTTCTTACGGAATTCGGCGTGGATTACAAGGCTTATATCATTTCTGCCCACAGGGCTGGGGCTTTGTTAAAAGAAACTGTTGGTCAGGTTGAAAAAGATGGCTGCCAGGTGATTATCGCTGGGGCGGGTCTTGCGGCTGCCCTTCCTGGGGTGATTGCAGGGCTTACTACTTTGCCTGTTATTGGCGTTCCTCTTGAGTGCGTGAGCGAAAAATCGAATGGTTTAGGGGGGATGGACGCCCTTCTTTCAATCGTTCAAATGCCTCCTCAAATCCCGGTTGCCACTGTTGGAATTAATAGTGCAAAAAATGCGGCTTATCTTGCTTTGCAGATTCTTGCTTTGCAGGATAAAGAATTATCAGAAAAATTAAAAGCTTTCAGGGCTAAGCTTGCAAGTGATGCGGCTGCCACTGGAATAGATATAAAATTTTAGGAGATTTCCATGGCATCGTACAAAGAGTCAGGTGTTGATGTTGAAGAAGGTTACCGCGCGGTAAATATGTATAAGGAACACGCAAAGCGTACTGCAATTCCAGGGCTTTTGACTGGACTTGGAAGTTTTAACGGTATGTTTGAGGTTCCAAAAGGCTATAAAAATCCTGTAATTGTTAGTGGAACTGATGGTGTTGGTACAAAACTGGACATTGCCTTTAAGATGGGAAAATATGACACTGTTGGTATTGACTGTGTTGCTATGAGTGTAAACGACATTCTTTGTTCTGGAGTGCAGACTTTGTTCTTCTTGGACTATGTTGCCTGTGGAAAACTGGATGCTGCCGTTGCTGCTGATCTGGTAAAGGGGGTTGCTGACGGTTGTGTTGACACTGGCTGTGCTCTTTTGGGTGGCGAAACTGCCGAAATGCCTGATTTTTATGATGATGGCAAATATGATTTAGCAGGTTTTGGCGTTGGTGTTGGCGAAAAAAAGGACATGATTACCGGCCAGGATATAAAAGAAGGAGACGTTTTGATTGGACTTTCTTCGACAGGTGTTCATTCAAACGGTTTTAGCCTTGTCCGCAAACTGGTAAGTAATTTTGATGATCCTTTTGTTATTGATGGCAAAGATACTGGCAAGAAAATTGGAGAAGTTCTTCTTACTCCAACCCGTATTTATGTAAAACCTGTAATGGAAGTTTTGGGAAAATATCGTAAGGCTATTCATGGTATGGTTCACGTAACTGGCGGCGGTTTTTATGAAAATATTCCTCGTATGTATCCAAAAGCTAAGGAAGGCAAAAAACAGCTGATTTCGGTTATCAAGCGGGATTCTTGGGATATTCCTCCTGTTTTTGGCGAACTGATTAAACGCGGTGCCGATTTGAATACAATCTACAATACTTTCAATATGGGAATTGGTTTTGTTCTTGCTGTAAATGCAAAAGAAGCTGATGCTGTTTTGGAAATGTTCAATGCAAATGCTCCTAAGTATCACAAAGATTACTGTCCTGATATGAAAGCCTATAAAATTGGTCGTGTAGAATACGCTAAGGGCGAAGTAAATGGTCAGAAAGATTCTGTGATTTTTGAAGACTAATATGATGAAATTAAAAACGGCTGTTTTAGTTAGTGGTGGCGGCACAAATCTTCAGGCTCTGATTGATTATGAGCAGAAAGAAGGTAAAATGTGTTCGTATCAGATTGTCATTGTAATTTCTGACCACAAAGATGCTTATGCTTTGGAAAGAGCCAGGTTGGCGGGGATAAAAACTGCAATTACCAGCCCTTACTCTGTGATGGGAAAAGATGTGGCTATGGCTGCCAGCCGGGACGAAAAAAGACAGGCTGTTTCTGATGCTGTTTTGTCTCTTTGTAAAGAAAATGGTGTCCAGGCTATTGTCCAGGCAGGCTGGCTTACGGTTTTATCTGGTGACATAATTTCTGAATATCAAGGCAAAATCATTAATCTGCATCCGGCTCTTTTGCCAAAATTTGGTGGAGTTGGAATGTGGGGACACCACGTTCACGAGGCTGTTTTGGCTGCTGGTGAAAAAGAGTCTGGCTGTACAATTCACCTTGTGAGTGGTCAATGTGATGGTGGCAAAATCCTGATTCAGAAAAAAGTTCCTGTAATGGCTGATGACACGCCTGATTCTTTGTACGCGAGAATTGCTCCCGAAGAGCATAAGGCGATTGTGGAAGGACTTCTTCTTTTGTGTAAGTAATTTGAGATTCTGAACTACCCCAGAATGACAGATTTGGACTTCAAAATGGTGATTCTGGCATTCTGAGACGTTCAGGGGCGTTTACTTTCCGGTGAGGTGAAAATCCTGTGAAAACTTTAATCAACACGACTTTGTGCTATATCCAAAAAGATAACTCCTACCTCATGCTCCATCGGGTCAAAAAAGAAAATGATTACAACAAAGATAAATGGATTGGAATTGGCGGAAAATTTGAAAATTCTGAAAGCCCGGAAGATTGCGTTTGTCGTGAGGTTTTAGAAGAAACCGGTTTGAAACTTTCTTCCAAAGATTTGCAATATCGTGGAATTGTAACTTTTGTTTGTAATGATGACTCTGCTCCCGATGGCATTTACACCGAGTTCATGCACATTTTCTGGTGTGATAAATTTTCTGGCAGACTTTTTACTGCCGACCAGTGTGATGAAGGAACTTTGGAGTGGGTGGAAAAATCTAAATTGAATGATTTGTCCCATTGGAAAGGGGACGAAATATTTTTGGATTTGATTGAGAAAAAAGCCCCGTTTTTTTCCTTAAAGCTACTCTATGAAAACGGCATTTTGGTAAAGGCAGTTTTAAACGGGAAGGAAATTAGTTGGGTGTGATGGAATATCATCTTAGACTTGATGGAAAGTCATTCTGGAGGTGATGGAACGTCCGAGTTTGTCCCGGAATCTCAGACATTTCATCATACAAAACTTTCCACCATTACAGACTAAAACTCAGGGGCAACAAATCTCCTAGAGAATAAACTTTGTAATCCGTTGGGCTCTTTGCCAAAATTATTTGAAAATCTTTGTCGCAAAATTCCGAAAGAACCTGGCGGCAAACTCCACAGGGCGGACAATAATCTTTTATTACAACTTTTCCTTGGGCGTCTTCTGGGCCCCCTACAATTGCAATTGCAGCAAAGTCTTTGTCGCCTTCGCTTACCGCTTTGAAAATGGCAGTTCGTTCGGCACAGTTACTGGGACCGTAGGCGGCGTTTTCTACATTGCAGCCTGTGTATATTTTGCCATTTTTTGCAAACAAAGCAGCTCCCACGTGGAAATGTGAATAAGGGACGTAAGACCTGTCCTGCATTTTTATAGCAATTTCAATCAGTTCCTTGATTTTTTTTTCATTATTCATATATCACCTCCATTCCATTATAGTGCAAATTTACGCAAATTGTGCCTGCCGTAAAGCGTAGTATGCACCTTTTTTCTCCATCAGTTCCTGTGGACTACCACTTTCTACAATTCCACCCTTGTCTATGACAAATATGCGGTCGGCATTTTGAATTGTAGAAAGTCTGTGGGCAATTACAAAACTTGTGCGGCCTTTGAGCATATTTGCAATACCTGCCTGAACCTGCAATTCCGTTTTTGTGTCTATGCTGGAAGTTGCTTCATCCAAAATGAGGATGTGGGGATTTGACAGCATAGTTCTTGCAAATGCAACCAGCTGTCTTTGACCGTTGCTTAGTTCTCCACCGCGAGCAGTCAACTTTGTGTCGTATCCATTTTCCAGTTCGCGGATAAAATCATCAGCATGAACAGCTTTTGCGGCGGCTATCATTTCTTCTTCTGTAGCGTCCAGTTTTCCGTACAAAATATTTTCGCGGATTGTCCCACTGAAAATATAATTATCCTGGGTCATAATTCCCATCTGGGTGCGGAGACTTTCCAAATCAACCTGGCGGATATCTTTGCCATCAATCGTGATGCAGCCTGATTTTATATCATAAAAACGACTTATCAGATTTACGATTGTCGATTTTCCTGCCCCTGTCGGCCCTACAATGGCAATTGTTTCGCCAGACTTTACGCTAAAATCAACATTTTTCAGGACATCAACTTCAGCATCATAGCCGAATGTTACATCCTTAAAATCAACATCCCCTTTAATTACTGGCATTTTTTCTGCATTTTCAGGACTTGTGACTGTGGCTTTTTTATCAATAATTTCAAAAATACGTTCTGCCCCGGAAGCTGCGTTTACAAACTGATTGTAAAAATTGCTTAAATTCATAATCGGCTGCCAGAACATTCCCACATACGAACCAAAAGCGATGTAAGTTCCGATTGAAACATTGTCAATTCCCAAAATCATAACGCCGACAAGATAAAGAGCCATAGTTCCCACGCTCCAGCAAAGGTCGACCCAGGAACCAAAAGCATCACCCCAGCGGACAGCCTTGATAAATTCCTTGCGGTCTGCCCAAACTAAATCCTGGAAAGTTTTATCGGTTTCTTTTTCGGCCCTAAAACTTTGGATAATTTTAATACCGGACAAATCTTCATTTATAAAAGCGTTCATATTTGAAGATTTCTGACGTTTTGCCTTCCAGTGTTTTTCTGCCATTGCTGAAATCAGAAAAATTCCCGCAATCATAAAAGGCAGGGAGCAGAGGGCGGCCAGGGCGAGTTGCCAGTTTTTTGCAAACATAATTGCCATAACCGCAACTACGGTCACCATGTTTGGAATCAAAGTGGTGACGGCGTTTTCGATAATGTCTTTGAGGGAGTTTGTGTCGCCAATAATTCTAGCCAGGATTTTTCCAGACGGACGGGAATCAAAAAATGCAAAATCCAGGCTCTGAATATGGTCATAAAGCTGCTGCCTGAGTTCCTGAATAATTTTGTTGCTGGTTTTTGCCATCAAAAGCATTCGGATTTTAATGGCGAGAACGGCCAGAATGTTTATGACCGCCCCTATAATCACAATTTTAACCAATCCCGGAATGTCTGATTTTAAAATGTAGTCGTCAATGGCCTTTTCCTGCAAAAGAGGATTTATGAGATCGACAATAGTTCCCAAAGCCATGCAGGCAAAAACGCCGATTATTTTCCCCTTGTATTTTAAGAGATATTTAAAGAGGCGGGTCATTGTTTCAAAGTTTGATTTTTTTACTATATCTTCATCTGTTTTGTAACTGTTCATATTTTACCTCCGGAAAGTTTGTCTTATGAGCCCCCTAAACAAATTCGGGGTGGCAGTACGTCGAGTGCAGGTCATCATATATACATTTGCCACTTTAATACTGCGAATCATAAGTTTCTTTGTACAAGCCATTTTTTGCCAGAAGTTCTTCGTGAGTCCCCTCTTCGGCAATGTGACCTTTTTTCAGAACGATGATTTTATCAGCCTTGCGAACCGCACTGATTCTGTGGGCAATGATGATTTTGGTCATGCCGGTCAAATCTGCTAGAACTTTTTGAATATCCTGCTCAGTTTCTGTGTCCAGGGCAGAAGTGGAATCGTCCAGAACCAGAACCGGCGTTTTGCGTGCCAGAGCTCTTGCAATCGTGATTCTCTGTTTTTGACCGCCGGAAAGTCCGACTCCCCGCTCCCCAATGACCGTCTGTTCCTTATCTTCCATGCGGTCAACAAATTCTGCAGCGTGGGATTGAACCAGGGCAGAGCGAACCTGGGCAGAAGTCATAGTTTCGCGAGCCCCCAGGCGGATATTTCCGTCAATCGTATCGCTAAAAAGAAAAATATCCTGCATAACAGCCGCAATCGACCGTCGCAATGTCGGAAGCGGCAATTGTCGAATATCAACCCCGTCAAGTTTTATAGAACCTTCCGTCACATCATACATTCGCTTCAAAAGATTGATGATTGTCGTTTTTCCAGAGCCAGTTGCCCCCATAATTCCAAGAGTTTGGCCGGCCTTAATTTCAAAAGTCACATCATCAAGAATTTTCCTGTCCCCAGATTTATAGGTGACGTGGTCAAACGTAATAGTTCCAGAAATATCATCGCTGGTAAAAATTGCGTCCTGCAGATCAGATTCGAGGCTGGTAGTCAAAGCGGTGTTCTGGTCTTTAATATCAGGGATTTCGGCATAAATTTTGTTGAGCCTTTTTATGCTGGCCTTTGCACTAGAAATGCCGTTTGTAAGCCAACCCAGCATTTCCATTGGCCAAATCATATTTCCGACATAATTCAAAAGGGCAATTACCTGGCCAATTGTGAGTGTTGCACCGCCAGCAAAAGGATTTCCCTTAATCACCATTAAACCGCCCAAAAGCAGGGTGATTACAGACAAAGTTCTTGTGATAACCTGGATAAGAGGATTGTATTTTACAAAAACCCGGCTCAAATCAATGTTGAGTTCGTAATATTTTTGATTATGTTTGTGGAATTTTGCAATTTCAAAACCTTCCCGAGCAAATGCTTTCACAGTTCTGACTCCAGAGAGATTTTCGGCGGCTGTGTTGTTGAGTTCAGAGTTTTTCTGGGCCAGGTCTCCGTAAAGAGAATCCAGACTTTTTTCCATTTTGATGGCAATAAAGCCAGAAAAAAACATCCCGATAATTGGAATAATAGAAAGCTGCCAGTTAATCTGCACCATAAAATAAATTGCAGTCACAGTCCTGACAAAAACTTCCGCCATCAAAATCCCCATAAAAGCGGCAACATCCCAAATGCGGTCAACATCATCTTTGACTCGGCTCATCAGCTCGCCACTGTTAATTCCATCAAAAAAATTGGCACTCAAAGACTGGATTTTTTGAAAAAGATTAATTCTGACTTCGCTGGCAATTTTACTTCCGGCCCAGTCACAAAGAAATTCGCGGGCATACTGAGTAATACAACGACCAACGCCAATTCCCAAAATCCCCAGCAGAAAAAATTTAAAAAGTTCAAGTTTTTTGCCAATCAAAACATCATCGACAATGTGCTGAACAATAATCGGAGCTGCCATATCCAAAAGAACAGCTATAATCATGCAAAAAATGGCAATCGAATACAGGGGCATCTGTTTTCCAACATAGTGGCCCAGGTTCAGTTTGTTCGGATTTTTCATAAAAATAAGTCTCCCAGGCTAAAAATATCATATTTTTTTAAAGTTAAATTGAAGAATTAGACAAAAAAATATAACAATTATAGTGATTTTTCTGGCGGTCCGGCAGCAAGCTGCCGTCGGCAGTTCCGCACTTTGCTAACGCTCTAAGTCCTCGGCGTGCAAATAGCACGCCTGCGGTCTTCAGCTTCGGCAGTTAAAACTGCCTTCGCTGGTGCTTCATTGCCTACCGCGGGAAATAATCGTTGATTTCCGTGTTTGACATGCGTTTTGAATTATATCATAGTTCTGACATAAAAAAAACTCCGCCCATGCATAACGCAATGGACGGAGTTTTTTGCATTTTACATTTAAAACTTATAACTTGTACTGCACATAAAACATTTCTCCATCTACAGTAATTTCAATATTAATAATTTCACCACTAGCAAAAACAGCTTTTGCAGAATAAAGATTTTTATCGATTTTTCTCAGACTCATTATCCTTTCTACTTCATAACCTGTGGCATCTTCAATTATTTCCTCCGCTCCATTCATAATTGTGTTTTTATACGAACTACCTCCTCTTAGTCCAAAGAAAATAAGTAAAAGCAAAGGTACGCAATAAATTCCTATTCTACCAGCGACGGTATCTATACGACCTTTCTTGAATTTTTCAATAAGTCCTCCAACTGCTCCCATAAGCGGAAATAAAATAGCAAGATTCACAATTATTCCAATGATAGTCCAACCGACACCTACTCCACCACTGATATTGTGGAAAATAGCATAACTATTCCAAGAGAAAATTCCTGCAAGAATGACAAAACCTATTATTGTACTTAAGGGCGCCTCTAAAAATTGCAATTTTTAGAGATGCCCTTAATGCAGTCAAATTTTGTTCTTTTGAAGAAATGATTTTTTCGCTATTTATGTCTTCTCCTCGTTTTTTCGCAAAATTAGAAAGTGTCTTTATGATTTCACAAAGAGCTTTCATATCTCCATCATTATAATTTTTAATAGTCCTCTCAAGTCCGTTTGAAAGTCGAACAATTGCTTTTTTGGCATCTTCTTTATCAGTTCCAACTTCATTTCTGCTGGTGTTACAACAAATGGTTTTAGAGGAAAATCCTTTATGTTGCCTGTTACTAGAAACGTTTCGTCCGTTTGCCTGGAAGCCATTGTGACTTCGTAGAAAATCACATCTTTTGGATCAGTTGGTTTTTCTTCGGTAGAAATACCAGAAAGTTCGATGCCGTTTTTTACAATCAGAGCAATTATATCTTCAATTGTTTTTTGTGAAAAATTGAACTTTTTCCTAGACAAAACTTCTTTTTAATAAAGCCGAAACAATGACATTAGTATCTACAACGCGGAAAATTTTCATTTTTATTTCCTTTTTCTGTATGCATTTATTTCTGCATTGATTTTATCAAGTGAAATGTTTTGAATTTTATTCTTTTTTGCTTCTCTATTTGCAATTTTAAGAATATCATCTGCTTTTTTAAGGGATTTCTTTTCAGAATTTACCCTCATACTAAACGGAATGCCTCTTTCTTCTACTGATTTTTTAAGGAATATTCTGAATGCCGTTGGCAAGGCAAGTCCGAGCTGCTCGAAAATGTTTGTCGCTTCGTTCTTTAACTCTTTATCTACTCTAATTTGTACCAATGTACTAGCCATAATAAGCCTCCAAAAAATTATAGAATGTAATGTGTTTGTCAATAAAAAGTAAGAAGCGTGACGTTTTATGATGAAGTTAGAATTCAAGAAGGGTAACTATGGAATAATTTTACTCCCTCTTCCCCGAAATTTTCCAGCCACCATCATAAAAGCCGTTTTCGTTGGCTGTGGGAGTTACAAAAATCACTTTGGCAGGGGTTTCTGTGTCATACACAAAAACGTTGGATTTCCACTCAAAAGGTCTTTGTCCTTCTTCTGGGTAGGTCCAGTTATTTTGCTGATCGGTGGGGGTGTAAACAGAGATTTTGTACTTGCCTTTGCGGAGTTTCAGGTGCATGGCAAGCCCACCACTCAGCCAGTATGTTTTTTTATATTTGTTGATTACGTCGGGGGCGGAACTTGTCCATTCGTAGGTCGCAGTCACAAAGTTTTGGTCGTATGTGACATCTTTTCCGCTTTCATCTTCCAGGTGCAAAAAACACCGGATGTCGTTCATTGTTCCATTATTTTGGGGGCGGTAAATTATCAGTTGGGTTTTGTCGTGGCCGGCCGGCAGGTCTTTTGTGGCGTCCAGAAAATCGTAATATGAGCCGGGGAGGGGCTGGGCAAAAAGATTTGCGAAAAAAAATAAAGATGAAAGAGCCAGGGCCTGTATTTTTTTAAGCCCTGTGTGTTTTTTTACTTGTTGTTGGATAATCATCAATTTTAAGAGATGCCCTTAATTTATAAAATCCAGCAAATAGGTCTGGGTGATTAAAACAAAAGGGATTGCAAAAAGATGACTGTCAAAACGGTCCAAAACGCCACCATGGCCTGGGAAAATTGAGCCAAAATCTTTTACTCCGCAAATCCTCTTGATTACCGACATGGAAAGGTCACCCAATTGGCTCAATGCCGAAGCTGCCAAGGTTACAATCACAAGGGGATAATACATAACTGTAATATTTTCCAGCCGCTCTTCCAGCATCGCAATCAGCACTATAAAAAATAGTGCCGAAAGTGCACCTCCCAAAGAACCTTCCCAGGTCTTTTTAGGACTTACGGTTGGAGCCATTTTGTGTTTTCCGATTAATTTTCCCCAGACAAAGGCAAAAGAATCTGTCAAAACGCTGACCAAAATTCCAAAACTCAGGTAATAAAAGCCCTGGTTTACCAATCTAAGTTCTTTTAGTGCCTGGAAAAAATAAAGAATTACCATGGCAATCAAAAAAGCCTGAAATTTGGAATCGAGAGTAAAGCGTTTGTGGGTAATCATCAGAGTGAAAAAGAAAAGCACAATTACCGGGTAAATAAATGTCAACAAAAATGTGTATTTTGGAATACGGATGCAGGAAACGGCAACTACGATAATCTCCGTAATCACTATGAAAGGAATGTCTTTGCCAAAGCCCATTACACTGTAGATTTCGTATACAGCCAGGCCTGCAAGGAAAATTACAAGGGCAATCATGACGACTGGGTGTTCTGATAAAAGTAAAACCAGTCCCGAAAAAATTGTCAATAAAATAACGGTTGTAATTCTCTGTGCAAGTTCGTTGTATTTCATTTTATTCTCCAGTTTGATTTTGATTTTGCTGATTTGAAGCCGATGTATCATCATCAGTTTTATCAGCTTTATCTTCTTTATCCTTGTGCTTCAAAAAATAGAATTTTCTTTCTGTTCCACTTGCAAGGCGTTTGATATTTTCCTTGTGGCGGAATGTTGTAAAAGCGGTACAGCAGGCAAACAAAATTGTTGGCCAGATTGAAACTCCCAAAAATGGCAAAACTACAACGCCCGCAATCTGAGAGATAATCGTAGAAAGCGACATATAATGGGTGAGCAAAAGTAAAATTGCAAGAAGGATAAAAGAAAAAAGTCCGGCTTTCCAGTTAATCAAAAAGAGGGTAGAAATGCAGACCAAAAAAGCCTTGCCCCCCTTAAATTTGTACCAAACTGGATAAGCGTGACCGAACATTGCAAAAAGTCCTGTCCAGGCAATGCCCACCAACCTGAAATTTTCGCCCAAAACTTTTGTAAAAAGCCAGCCAAAAATCAGTTCAATGATGATTGCCTTGCTGATGTCCAAAATAAAAACCAGCCAGGCCCATTTCATGCCGTAGCAGCGTTTGAAATTTGTAAAGCCAGGATTTCCGCTGCCTTTTGGGTTATTTCGGACATCTTCTTTGTAAATCAGATGGGAAAAAATAATGGCAGGATTTAATCCCGAAATCAGATAGGCTGCCAGGGCGGCAATAATAAAAATTGCAATATTCATCAAAAACTCCAAAAAAAAACAGGGGTCGCCGGAAAATCACTTTTCAGACACCCTCGCTTAAAAATTATTCTATTATGGGAGCCTCTAAAAATTGCAATTTTTTAGAGGCAACTTTGCCCTATTCTACAATAAAGATATAACTGTAAATATCCTGCTGTCCATCAATTTCATAAACTTCGATTCCAGGGTGCTTCAAAAGAAGATAATTTTTGACTTCTTCTTCCTCGTAACTGGTAGAATCTGCTCCGCGAATTAAAATACAAACTTCGTGGTCGGTAAAATCAATTGCTTCTACTGTCTGGAAAGCTGTTTTTTTGCGGTCATTTGATGCAACCAGAATCTTTTTGTCCAAAAATCCAATGTAGTCGCCGGCGTGTAGGAGTTTTCCGTCCATTTCTGCGTCGCGAACACAGTGAGAAACCAGGTAAGTTGCAACTCCGTCAATCGCCATGTTGATGTCATCAATAATCTGATTGAGGTCATTGGAACTTGTGTCCATCATGGTGAGGGCTGCATATCCCTGACCAATTGTTTTTGTTTCAATAACGATGATTTTTGAGTCTGTGAACATTTTTGCAGCCTGTTTTGCCGCAAGAATTACATTACTGTTATTTGGAAAAACAAAAATTGTTTCGGCGTTTGCTTCGTTGAAGGCTTTGATAAAATCTTCGGCAGAAGGATTCATGCTCTGGCCACCATCAACGATGACATCTGCTCCGTGGTCGCGGAACATCTGCTGAATTCCTGAGCCGGTAGCAACGGCAACAACTCCATATTTTTTCATTTCTGCTTTTGTGGCTTTTTTTGGTTTTGCAAATTCTTCTTCGTCCAGGTTGTTGTGCTGTAAAGACATATTTTCGACTTTCACGGTCAAAAATTCGCCATATTTCTGGCAGAATGCAAAAACTTTGTCTGGAGTTTTTGTGTGAACGTGAATTTTGATGATTGAGCCAGTTTTGAAAGCGACAATTGAGTTTCCGATTGTTCCCAGGTAATCTTTGATTGTTTCTACTGAGAATTTTTCTACATCGCATTTTGCATTCTGCAGGCGGAGTAAAAGTTCTGTACAATATCCGAATTCCAAAACGCTGTCTGATGTAAATTTATTTAAATCCAGACCTTTTGCCTGATTTCCCAGACTACCGCCATGAACTGATTTTGTAACATCTTCATTTTTGCCGTCTTTTGAGTCAGCAATCACTTCGCCCTTGAGGAATTGTCTCATTCCTTCCATTATGTAAATCAGACCGGCTCCGCCAGAATCAACGACACCGGCTTTTTTCAAAACTGGAAGAAGATTTGGCGTGCGTTCCAGCGAAAGTTTTGCTTCCGAAATAAAGTTTTCGATAAAAGCGAGAATTGAGTCTGCCGGAATACTGCAAGCGTATTCTGTAGCGTCCTTTACAACAGTGAGGATTGTTCCTTCTACCGGAGTCATAACAGCTTCGTAGGCGTGCTTTACCCCTTCGCGGCAGGCAATTCCGAACTGGGCAACGTCGGCATTCTCGAGGTCACCAAAACCTGCCGAAATTCCATCAAAAAACTGCGAAAGAATTACCCCGGAATTTCCACGGGCACCAAGCAGCATTCCACTTGAAATTACCTGCGCAGCCTTGGAAAGACTTTTTTCGTCAATGATGGCGTTTTTTCCACCGGTCATGGTAAGAAGCATATTACTTCCAGTATCACCATCAGGAATTGGGAAAACATTAAGATTGTTTACTTCTTCTTCGTGGATTCCTAGGTTTGCAGCTCCACTTTTAATCAGCTGTGAATACAAAGTTCCGTCAATTGTGTTTACAGACATCTAAAACTCCTCTAAAACTTCCTTTAGGGTAGCACAAGTGCAAGCCCTGTAGAAAAAATCTTCCTTACTCTCCGGCCGCAAATGTAACTTCATCACCAAAACCGTTGATAACAAATGCGTCTGGTCCGATTGAAGCTCCAATAATTGGTCCAATAAATCCAACAAAAACGTCTTTACAAGGAATTTCCTGTTTTACAAGGTCAACCAAAGATTTTACTTCTTCTTCAGAACAATCAGCATGGCCAATATAAATTGTCTGTTTTTCCGGGGTTTTGATTCCTTCTTTAAGAAGATTTACAATTTCTTTCAAAGAATTCTGGCGGCCCTTTACTTTTTTGAAAGCAGCCTGTTCACCGTTTTTATCAGCAATGATGATAGGTTTTACCCCCATCAGATTTCCGAAGAAAGCAGCCGGTCCTTTTACTCGACCAGCACGTTTTAAATAATCCAAAGTGTGGACTGTTGCATATTCGTGGAGAGTTTTTCTGATAGACATAACGTAATCATTTACTTCCTGGGCAGATTTATCACCAGTGGCTGCATATTCAGCGGCTTTTATAGCCAACATTCCTTCACCCAGACAGGCATTCAAAGAGTCAATACAGAAAATTGAAACATCAGGATTTTTTCCCATAATCTGCTTTGCAACAACCGCACCTGTATTTACAGAGCCAGACTGTTTCAAAGAACAACCGACATAAACAATATCAAAACCTTCATCAACATATTTTGTGAAGATTCTGGTAAATTCTTCAACTGGAACTTGAGTTGTGAGAATTCTTTTGCCTTCACGCATCATATTATACATTTTGTGAACATCATCAGCTGTCCAAGTCAAATCGGCAGGCGAAGTAACTCCTTCATAAACTGTGTTCATTTTTGCATAATCAATGTTGTACTTGTCCATTAAATCTTTATTCAAATCTGAACAAGAATCTGTGATAATTTTTACCTTTCTCATTTAGAGACCTCCATATTTTTTATCTCTATCATTTTTGCCTGAATTCTAGATTTTACTAATTCGGCTAAATCTTTGCGGTTTAATTTTCCATATTCTTCATAGAAGATTGGCTTTAAATAATGAATTTGGACGGTTACAGGTTTAAAAAGGGTGTTTTCGTCCATAGCTTTGTAGGAATCGTAAATGGCGACTGGTACGATTGGTGATTTTGACAAAAAAGATGCCATAAAACAGCCGGTTTGAAAGTCCTGAAGACTGTTTTTGTTATCATCATATTTACCTTCTGGAAAAATCAGATAGGGATTTCCACCCTTTACCGAATTTGCAACATTTTTGATAGAAGGGAGAAAAGATGATTTATTTTCCAGGTCGATAATTTCACATTCCAAAAGCCGACTTTCCTGTCTGGCTAAAATTATTTGAGATGATTTTTTTGCCCACAAAATCGAAAATGGGCGGTTGTGAGTTACGACAATCCCCAGAGCGTCGTATTTTCCCTGGTGATTTGCATACATAATGTATCCGCCTTGTTTGGGCAGATTTTCCAGCCCGTAAACCAGATTTTTTGTCCAGACGGCTTTTCTTTCCAGGTGAACAATTTTCTGGGCAAGCTTAAATTTTTTATGCTTGTCGTACTTTTCCGGATGAGCCAGGTAATATTCAGCTTTGGGAATATAGTGAAAAAGAACTGGAAAAATTGTTTTAAGAATGCCAACTTTAAACCTAAGGCGTTTCATATTTTTTATATTATAAAAGAGCAATATAAACTGAATCTAAACTTAGAGTC
>CAVFQN010000119.1:0-11904 GCA_963624615.1 Treponemataceae bacterium
CGTGACCAGCCAGTCAATTCGCGGACACAAGCCAAAATGTTTTCACAAACAGCCAGTTCCGTAGAAAATGCTGCAAAAATCATAAAGAGGAAGAAAATACTGCCCCAAATTCTACCAGCAACCGGGCCCATATTATTGAAAACAACAGTCATTGTGTTAAACAAAAGCGACGGACCAGCACCAACTTCCTGTCCGTAAGCAGAACAAGCCGGGAAAATAATCAAGCCGGCAGTAACCGCAACAAAGGTGTCCAAAATAATGATTCTAAGGCTTTCTCCCATCAGAGAATGATCTTTTCCAATGTAACTTCCAAAAATAGCCATAGCACCAATACCCAGCGAAAGTGTAAAAAATGCCTGGTTCATAGCCGAAACAATGGAATTCAAGTTGATTTTAGAAAAATCCGGAACAAGGTAAAAAGCCAGCCCTGCACCAGCGCCCGGCAAGGTCATACTTCTGACCGCAAGGACTGTCATCAGAACAAGAAGCAAAACCATCATAATTTTTGTAATGCGTTCCAGACCACTCTGCAAATTGCGGGTCAAAATAACAAAACACAGAGCAACAGAAATAAAAAGATACATCACATTGATTCTAGGGCTGGAAATCATAGCCCCGAATGAAAGAGATGAACCACGGCCTGCCACAAAAGAAACAAAATAATAAATAAACCAGCCGGTAACAACAGTATAAAAAGCCATGAGGGCAACATTACCAAAAAGGCAAACGTAACCGTGAATATGCCATTTGCTGCCAGGCTTTTCCAGTTTCTGGTACATTTTTACAGGACTTGCCTGAGCCGCCCTGCCAAGGGCAAATTCCATAGTCAAAGCCGGCAATCCCAACAAAGCCAAAAATGCAAAATAAATCAAAACGAAGGCAGCCCCACCGTTTTGTCCAACCATCCACGGAAATTTCCAGACATTTCCGCAACCAATAGCGCATCCCGCGCTCAGCAGAATAAATCCCAACCTGCTGCTCAATCTTTCTCTAGACATTTTTTCATTATAACACAATTCGCCCAGGTCATTTGCAAAAATTCTTCAAATTTGCTAGATTTTTCGTTGTAAAAATCAAACGACAGTTCGAAGTCCTTCCTGTCGCAAAACAAAACCAGGTCAAGTTAAATGAACGAACTTTTACTTATCATTTCTTTATTAATTTCTTTTGGTTCAACAGTCCTTTTTTTAAGACTTTTTGGAAAAAGCGGTCTGTTTGCGTGGATTGGTATTTGTGCAGTATTCGCAAATATCGAAGTTACAATTCTTGTACATGCTTTTGGTATGGATCAAACGCTGGGAAATACACTTTTTGCCTCCAGCTTTCTGGCAACAGACATTTTGAGCGAAGTTTACGGCAAAAAAGATGCAAATAAAGGCGTTTACATCGGAATTATCACGACAATTCTTTTTATCATACTTTCTGTAATGTGGATAAATTACCAGCCGGCAGAAGGCGACTGGGCCCATCCTTCTGTAAAAGCACTTTTTTCAAATACTCCCCGCATTCTTTTTGCAAGCCTTGCCGGCTACGCAATTTCAGAAATTTTTGATGTCTGGCTTTATCATAAATGGTGGGATTTTACAGAAAAAAAATCAGGGAGCCACACAAAATTTCTTTGGTTGCGCAACAATTTTTCTACCCTGCTCTCCCAGCTGGTAAATATCGTCGTTTTTAATTTTGGTGCTTTTTTAGGGATTTACGAAATTAAAAAACTGGTAGGAATTACGGCATCTTGCTACATAATTTATATTTTTACAAGTTTGCTGGACACTCCATTTGTTTATTTAGGTTGCAAAATCGCCAGAAAATACGATTTAGCCAAGGTTCAGTGATGAAACCTCGGATAGGAACCTCTAAAAATTGCAATTCTTAGAGGTAACCTATAACCCCTGCTATTTTTTTACAATCTGCCCAAAATACTTATCCAGAATAATTGCCGGTTTATAAGACAGTTTTGCTTTTCTGAGTCCTTCAATCCCCAAATCTTCTTCGCGGTTTATGTACTTGTATGATGACAGGGTTTGGGCGAAAAAATAATTTATTGCGGCGTAGGCTCCTAGTTCTGCCGGCTGGGATGTAGCTTTTTCAAAATGAATGTCGATGGTGTCGGGCGAAATTTCAGAGGCAATTGTCATAGCTTCAGGCTTTCCGTCGATATACAAAAGGCCAGCTTTTATCCCAAAAATTTCTGCATTTTCCAAGGCGATTTTTATCAGATTTTTTTCGCTTGTCAGATTTTCCAGATCAAAAGTTTTTTCCGGGTCGGCGGAATGTTCTGCAAACCATTTTTCTTCCACTGCAAAAATATCTGATAGAATGGCTGATTTACCGGGTTCTGGATAAGTTTTAAATTCCCAGCGACCGGCAAAATTTTTTTTGAATTTATTTACGTGGTTTCGTTTTTTTTGCAACTGTGAGCCGGCAAGGCTGGCAAGATTTTCCTGCAGGTAAAGATAATCCCGGTAGTTTTGACAAGATTTCCAATCAATTTTGTAGCCTGGAAAATACTTTTTAATGCAATCATCAAGCTGATTTTTCTGATTTTCTGTAAGATATGTAAAATTTATCCCGTCAAAATCATCATTTTCGGTGAGTAAGTCCTCCAAAATCTGGGGCAAAAAATCTTTTGGGGCATTTTTGAAAGGAATTGGGAAAGCGTAACCGTAATTTATCCCCTGTCCTAAATATTTGCGGCAAAATGTATTTTTTACGATTTTTGTTGAAATATGGTATTTTTCGGCATAAAGGAAGATGTTGACTAGCGAACAGTCATTTCCCTGCAAACCGTCGGTGTCCAGATTTTCGCGAAGGTACTTGAATTCTTGTAAATCCATATTAAAAAAATAATGAAATTATTTGTACAAAACAACCAAAATAATGCAGCAAATAAAAAGGGCAATCATATAAGCCAGGGCCAAAATCTGCATGATTTGTGGAAAACCTATGAGCATAATTGCCCAGACCAGGGTTATGGCTCCCAAAGCCAGGGCGACGTAAGCAGAACCTTTTGCCCGGGACTTGTTTTTTGCGAATGTTTTTGCACTTTTTACGGCTGATGATTCATTGAGCTTGTCCAAAAACCTGGCAGACAGAAAATAAATTCCTACGCCAAACAAAATCACAGTCATTATCAGACTAAGGATAAAAAGAATTATTACTTTTGCAGACATATTTCACCACCAATTACGGAAGATGGACGATTTCGCGAGGTTTACTTCCGTTGGCTGGACCGACAATTCCCCGCTCTTCCATCTCTTCAACAAGCCTTGCAGCCCGGTTATAACCAATTTTCAAACGGCGCTGAATGTAAGAAGCACTGGCTTTACCGGCCTGAACTACAATTTCCAAAGCCTGGTCATACAGCGGATCATCATCATCCATCGGCTGGCCAAACAAATCTCTTGCACCTTCGTCATCTTCATCATCAATAAAAATTTCATCATCAAGATAATCCGGCTCACCATATTCCTTAACCGCACGAACAACATCTTCAACTTCCTGGTCACTCACAAAAGTCCCCTGGATGCGGACTGGAGCTGGATCAACGGCAGAAGCGTAAAGCATATCACCACGCCCCAAAAGTTTTTCTGCACCAACTGTATCAATGATGATATTGGAGTCTGTTCGAGAAGCAACCATAAAGGCAATTCGGGTTGGAATATTTGCTTTAATCAAACCGGTAATTACGTTTACAGATGGACGCTGGGTTGCAAGAACAAGGTGAATTCCTACAGCACGCGACATAGCAGTAAGTCTTGCAATTACCGATTCCAGTTCTTTGCCGGAAGTTGCCATCAAATCAGCAAATTCATCAATAATGATTACGATATACGGCAGTCTTTCGGTAGCAATACTTTGCTCTTTGATTTTTGCATTGTAATTTGAAATATCTCGAACTCCCATGTGATCCAAAAGTGCGTAACGTCTTTCCATTTCGCACAAAGCCCATTTCAAAGCCTGCAAAGCTTTTTTAGGCTCTGTGATTACAGGGGTAAGAAGATGAGGAATATTATTGTAAAGTTTTAATTCAACAACTTTCGGGTCAACCAAAATCAGTTTTACATCGCGGAAAGACCTTTTGTACAAAATCGAAAGAATCAGGGAGTTTACACAAACAGATTTTCCCGAACCTGTAGCACCGGCTATGAGCATATGAGGAGTTTTTACCAGGTCGATGAGCTGGGCTTTTCCCAAAATATCTTTTCCCAGGATTACAGGAACTGACATTTTTTTCCATTCCGGCAAGTCCATTTCGATTATTTCCCTAAAGCCAACAACTGAACGGTGGCGGTTTGGAACTTCAATTCCCACTGCCTGCTTTCCAGGGATTGGGGCAACGATACGAACAGATTGAGCCGCGAGACTTAGGGCAATGTTATCCTGGAGGGCAACAATTTTACTGAGTTTTACGCCAGGAGCTGGCAAAAGTTCAAACATTGTTACAACAGGCCCTTTTTTAATCCCGATGATTTCGGCTTCGATATTGAATTCGGCCAGGGTCTGTTTCAGGCTCATTGCGGCTTTTTTGGTACCTTCGTCAATCACCCAGTATTCATCATCTTTGTAGGCGGTCAAAAGGTCTGACGGAATAACGTAAGGGCCCTTTTTAGTAGCCTGATTGGTGATTTTTGGCGGATTTGCAAGAATTTCTGTGCCTTTTGGCTTCATTTCTTCCTGCTGGGCGTTAAAAAAGTCCGAAAGTTCGTCGGCAGTAAGATTTGTAGCGGCAGGTTTTTCCAAATCTGGGAGGTTGCTTTGATTTTCTGTTGTAAAATGCCCCATGCTGTCAATTTCTGGAGTTTGAGGATGAAGCTGAAGCTGAGACTGAGGCATATTTTTTCGAATGTCGGCTTCCATATCAGAAAAAACATCAGAAGCGGCAGACGAAATAGTTGTTTTTGAGCCGGCACTAGCCTCCGCCTGGGCAATCTGATTAAAAACTTTATCTTCCTGATTTGCATTTTTTTCTAAATTAGTTTTTTTTTCCTTATTTTCTACAGTATAGGGATCTTCAATTTTTTTTTCCGTAGAAAAAGTGTCTACCTTATCAAAAAAATTATGTAAATTTGTTTCTTCAAAATCATCATCAACCGTCAGACTTTCATCCTCAGTTATCTGATAATCTTCACTTTGAATAGCTGGGCTTTCAATGTCAAATTCTGGGAAAGGAAGTGTTTCATCTTCCACATAATAATCGTCATCGTCTATTTCAGGTTCTGATGATGATTGGGAAACGAGGCTTTCAGACGAATTGTCATCATCATCTTCGACTTCAACATTTTCGTCTTCTACAAGGGAGATTTTTGAAGGATATTTAGGTTTTGCAGGCTGATTTTGCCCTGTTTTTTGAGCATTTTCGTCCAACTCATCAGAATTTTCTTCTTCTGTCCCATCACGAATTACAATTCCATGTGGAAAATTCGGATTTTCTACAACAGAATCAGCGTAATGATGAGCTTCTAGGGTTGAATTTTCAGCGTTGGAATGAGAAGCCTTTTCGACATAGACGTCGTATGTGGTGTCTGTAAAGTCGTCAGTGTAGAGATTATCGTCGATTTCATCCACTTCATTTTCATTTGCTGCAGGTACATTTTTTGGTGGAAATTCCAAATCAGGGTCATTTTCGTCAAAATCCGCATCATATTCCGGCGGAAGTTTATCTGGCACTGGCGGAAGGTCCGGCCATTCCAATTCATCTTCCACTTTTGCTTCCGGCTCATCTGGGCGGGTAAGGGCGGCAAATTCTTCCTGGGAAATCATTGTATTTTTGTTTATAACGCCTTCATCATTGCTATCATTTTCTGTTTTTGAATCAGCAGTTTTTAAATCAACAGTCCAGGCGTCAAAGATGTTTTCTTCCTCAGAGGCTGAATTCTCAGATGCAGGATTTTCGGCAGGCGCAGCCGTCGAATCATCATCAAAAGTATTCTTATTTTCTGCATTTTCAGCTTCTTCGGCAGCAATTTCTTCTTCATAAGAGGCGTAAGGATTTGTTTTTCCATCATCTTCATCAGAATCAAAAGCGAGACTTGAATTATAATCAGAATAATCCTCTTCATCCTGGATTTCTTCCATATCTTCGACATCATCATCAATTGTATCTGCCGGCTTTTTAGTATTTACGGCAGCCAGAACTTTATCAAAAATTGAAGAACGTTCTTTGATGTAAGTTTTGCCATCAGCCTTGTTTTCAGTCAGATTTTCTTCTGGAACCTGGATTTTAGAAAGTTTTGTATAAGAATTTCCCTTGTGCTGGCTCTGAATCTTATCAGCAAGAATTCCGGCTCCCAAATATTCAATAATGATGAGCATTGCTCCGGTAATCAAGGCGATAATGATTTTTAGCCCAGCAAATGAGCCTCCCAAATCAACAATCGAGCGTATAATTTTTTCTGTAACAACGCAGGTAAAAAATGGAACCAGGGCGGTAATCAGCCTCATAGTTTTTTTTGCAGTCCACTTTGTCGCAAAAGCTGATAGTCCAGAAATCAAAAGAAAAGCAGGTATAAAAATACTGGAAAAGCCATAAACCGTATACAACATATTTCCTATAAAATAAAAAATGTTGTTTCGACCTGGACCTGCTGCTCCAAAGTCAAAAGGTTGTGAAATCAAACAGATAGAAAATAGAGCTGCCAGAATAAGCAGTGCAACTCCTGTAATAATGCTAGATTTATTAGACGCTTTCATAATTCCATTATCGGTATGTAAAAAAAAGATTTTAGAAAAAAGTTTTTAGAAGTTTTTACTGTTAGATGTCTTAAAAAACGGTTATAATTGACTTTATGAAAGCAAGCTCTATTAAAACTGTTGGTATTTTGACATCGGGTGGAGACGCACCTGGGCTTAATGCTGCAATTCGTTCATTGGTGATTTCCGGAAAAAATAATTACGGAATGAAATTTATTGGAATTAAAAACGGCTATCGGGGTTTAATTGATAATGATGTTGTCCGCATGGATGATTTTGACCTCGAAAATATGATTAATCTGGGGGGGACTATGCTGGGAACTTCCCGCGTTAAACCTTTCAAAAATCCTGTCCCAGATCCAAAAACCGGTCTTTTGCCTGTTGAAGGAATCAAAGAAACTTTCAAAAAAAATAAGCTGGACGCCCTGGTTTGCCTTGGCGGAAACGGTACAAACACCACTGCTTCTCTTTTGTCTGACGCAGGTTTTAACGTAATTGGTATGCCAAAAACCATTGATAACGACATTGTTGGAACTGACGAAACTTTTGGTTTTCATTCGGCAATTGATGTTGCGACCGCTGGAATTGAAGCAATCAGAACTACCGCAAAAAGTCACGCCCGCTGTATGGTTGTGGAAATTATGGGCCACAAGGTTGGCTGGCTGGGACTTTACGCTGGCGTCGCTGGCAATGCTGATGTAATCCTCCTGCCAGAAATTCCTTACGATATTAAAAAAATCGGAAAATTCCTGAAAGATAAAAAAGCAAAAGGGCAAAATCATTTTATCGTTGCATGTTCTGAAGGGGCTTTGGATTTGGCTGAAGGCAAGTTAGGCAAAAAGGATTTGAAAAAGGCCCGCGAAACTATGAGCCAGTCTGTAGCTTTCCGCGTTGCCCAGGAAATTGAAGCCGAAACTGGAATTGAAACCCGCACTTCAGTTTTGGGATATTTGCAGAGGGGTGGAAATCCATCACCTTACGATATGCTGCTTGCCACCCAACTTGGAAATGCCGCAGCCGATTTTCTTGCAAACGGCGAATTTGGAAACCTGGTTGCCGTAAAAAATGGCGAAATTGTTGCTACTCCTTTAAGCGAAGTTGCTGGAAAAGTTAAATCTATTCCAGAAGATGATTCTATGCTCAAAACTGCCCGCGATTTGGGCATTTGTTTTGGAGACTAACCAATGGCTTTGGGTGGGAACCAGGAAAGTCAAACAAAGTATTCGGAACTTTGCACTTCTGGCAATTTAAAATGTCACCGTTGTCCTGTGTGTGATGGCTACGGCTGCGAAGGCAATATGCCGGGGCTGGGTGGCGTTTTTCAGAGTAAAAATTTTCAGTTGAATTTTGAAGCCTGGAAAAATCTTTTTGACCAGGCTGATAAAAAAGGCAAATTTTCAGAAATCACAAATATTCAAATTACTCCCGAAATGATTCGCTGCGGGCCTGTTACTGGGGCTGTGGAAAATATTGGATATGACCAGGAAGGTGATTTTTATCTTCCGTATTTAAAAAATGCAGCCCTGGCAGGTTTTGGACTTTGCATTGGTGACGGCTGCCCGGATGAAAAACTCCAGTTTGGAATTGACGCCGTTCGCACAATCAAAAAAGCCGATCCTTCTGTTTCTGCTGCTTTTTTTCTTAAACCCTATCCTCAAAATCGCCTGGAAGAGCGAATTTCCTGGGTAAAGCCTTATGCCGATTTTATTGGAATTGATATTGATTCTTACAATATTGTGACCATGCGAAATCTGGTTAATCTGGAAAGAAAAACTGCCAGCCAGCTTAAAGAATTTCGCAAAATGGCAGACCGGCCATTTGTGATTAAGGGCGTTTTTACGGATGCGGATATAGACCTTGTAAAGGAAGTTAAGCCCGAAGTTGTTTATATTTCAAATCATGGTGGCAGAATTGAAACGAGAATTGGCAGTACTGGCGATTTTTTGGCAAAACACGCTGACGAGTTGAAAAAATATTGCGACCAGATTTGGGTAGATGGCGGAATTCGCTGCAAACGTGATGTTCAGACCGCTATTTTTTATGGAGCAGACAAGGTGATTTTAGCCCGCCCCCTCATTCATGCAACTTTTGACGGAAATTATGAAAAAGTGGTGGGAGAACTGGTGTAGGACACTGCCCCAAGTCGTCACCCTGGACTTGTTTCAGGGTCTCTCTGACAGGAAATTCCGAACCAAGTTTGGAATGACGAGAGTTTGCAAATTCGAAATGTCGTTCTTAAAAATACGCAATTTCATATAATCCTGAATCTTCAAATCCGGATTTTTTGTACAATTCCATGGCCGGCACGTTTATGTCTTTTACAAATAATGCTGATTTTTTTCCGGCTTTTTCTGCCCGCCTGCAAATTGTCGAAACCAAATGCCAGGCGTATCCGTTTCGCCGAAAAAGAGGATGAGTATAAACGCCCCCCAGCTGAATCCAATTTATTCCGATGGCGTTTGTATTCGCTTTTGCCGCAATTTGACCATCAGTGTAAAGAGCCAGACAAAGTTGATTTTTCAAAGTCTGTCTAAGCCCCAGCGAAACTTCCGCATCTGTAACGGTTTTTCCAAAAGGAGCGACTTCTTCGGTCAGGTATTTTTTTTGGATTGGGAAGAGCAAATCCTTATCAGCTTCTGTACAGCGGATAATTTTATCATCATTTGCAAGTTCTTCCGGCGGATTTTGAACGTGGCTGGCCGTCATCAGTTTGTAATGATTTATCTGATAAGGCTGCCCCTGAAAATCTTTTAAAATATTCACAAAAAATTCTGTGGATTTAGCCTCGCCACTCACGCATTTTACTTTTGATGTTGGATTAGGATTTGCAGCAGAAATTGTATTTTTTATAAAAGGAAGGATTTCCTCCCAATTCAGGTATTCAGGATTGGGGATACAGTGAAAAAGAGATAAATCAAGATAAAAGGCCCCAAGAATGTCAGATTTTTTAACCGGTGACAAGTTTTTATCTGCCACCAATTTTTTATCATCATTCTTTTTGATAATATAAATATGGTCGGATTTTCGCCTTATTTGCGATGCCAGAAAAATACATTTTTCCTCGTAAGGCCGAATAAATTGAGCCAAAAGAGGAAAATCGCTTTGATTTGCCGAGACAATCTTCATAAAAAAGGCTAAAAAGGCTTAGTTGCGGAATGAATGGATTGGGGCGGGAATACGTCCGCCACGATTAATAAAATCGGCACAACCGAATTTGCTCACCGGCATAACAGGGCAGCCACCAAGCAGACCTCCGAATTCGACCCATTCACCGGCTTTTTTGCCAGGGGCTGGGATAAGACGACAGGCTGTAGTTTTGTTATTTACCATTCCAATTGCAAATTCATCAGCAAGAATACCAGAAATTGTTGTGGCTGGAGTATCCCCCGGAATTGCAATCATATCCAGGCCTACCGAACAAACAGTTGTCATAGCTTCAAGTTTTTCAAGGCAGATAGACCCCTGCTGAACGGCGTTTATCATTCCTTCATCTTCCGAAACAGGAATAAAAGCCCCAGAAAGTCCGCCGACATTTGTAGAAGCCATAACGCCACCTTTTTTTACCATATCGGTGAGCATGGCGAGAGCGGCAGTTGTACCAGGAGCACCACAGCCTTCCAGACCAATTTCTTCCAGAATGCGGGCTACAGAATCACCAACGGCAGGAGTTGGGGCCAAAGACAAATCCAAAATACCAAAATCAACGCAAAGACGTTTTGCAGCTTCAGAGCCAACCAGCTGCCCCATGCGGGTAATCTTAAAGGCCATTTTTTTGATACCATCAGCAAGCACATTAATTGGCTGACCTTTATATTCTTTTGCAGCAGCCAAAATTACGCCAGGACCAGAAACACCAACATTGATAACGCAGTCACCTTCGCCAGGCCCATGGAAAGCACCTGCCATAAAAGGATTATCTTCCGGGGCATTGCAGAAAACTACAAGTTTTGCACAGCCGTTTACTTCTTTGTCTTTAGAAATTTCAGCAGTTTTTACGATAGTTTCACCCATCAGCTTGACCGCATCCATATTTATACCGGATTTTGTAGAACCGACATTTACAGAAGAACAAACAAAATCGGTTGTAGCCAGAGCCTCTGGAATAGAATCAATCAAAATGCGGTCTGCCGGAGTGATTCCTTTTTGAACTAAGGCAGAAAATCCACCAATAAAGTTTACCCCCAATTCTTTTGCACATTTGTCCAGGGTTTTGATATAGGGAACGTAGTTTTTTGCGTCAGATGCTCCGGCCACCAAAGAAATCGGAGTTACCGAAATTCGTTTATTGATGATAGGGACGCCGAATTCTTTTTCAATATCCTGGCCGGTTTTTACAAGATTGCCGGCTTTTTTCATTACTTTGTCATAAATTTTGTCGCAGGCCCGCTTGGCATCCGAATCAGCACAATCCAAAAGCGAAATACCCATTGTGATACAACGAATATCAAGCTTTTGACGCATAAACATGTTTACAGTTTCTTGAATTTCTACTGGTGAAAAAATCATAATCTATTCCTTTTTTTAATAATTTTATGGATGAGGCCTTCTAGGAGGACGTGCAGGTCTTGGTCTTGGACGTGGCGGTGGCGGAGTTGTGAGTTCGTGGAAAACTCCTCCAATAATGCTGCCCAAAATAACAGCTCCAAGAACATCGCCTGCATCAATTTCATCTTCGTCTACTACAACTTGAGTAACAGTTGCCTTGTTTTCATCCTCATAATACTTTTTTGGAACTTTCTGGCGGGCTTTTGCAACCGTCGTCCCATCATAATTATCTGTGATTTTGGCACTTACAATGTAGTTTGGACCGTCAACTTCGATGTTGCCAGAACAAACATAATCAGCATCTTCAACATTGGAAACAATTTCTACCCTATCTGTACAGAACAAGGCAAATTGAACTGATTTTGAGACTTTTTTCTTTTCGTTAGCACTAATACTGGCATTGAAAATTTTTACAACCATGGTGCTATTTTCGCCATCAAAATCTTTCAAAAGTTTTTCTACGAGTTTATCAAAAGGATCTTCTTCTGAATCTGCAAAAACAAAAACCGAAGACAGAGTCAAAAAAATTAAAAAAACTGATAGGATTTTTTTCATTCTAAACCTCCAAAATCACATCAAAAACTATACCGCAAATATAGCAGATTTTACTACTTTAGTTCCATAACAGTTTTCAGAGGTAGCCCGGTAAGTTTTGAAATATCTTCT
>CAVFQN010000120.1:0-2789 GCA_963624615.1 Treponemataceae bacterium
AGGCAACTTCAGTTGCCGAAGCAGAAGACCGGAGCGGCACTATCTGTGCCGCGAGAACTTAGAGCGGTAGCGAACTGCGGAACAGCCGACGGCGGACAAGATGTATTTTGTTTTCGACTTACAGGGGGGGGGTTCAAAAGACTTGGCTACCGCAAAAAAATGTCAAAACTTTTTTGTCCGCCGGACCGCCCGAATTTTAATTATCCCTTAAGAGTTACTGCAAGCACTGCTATTGAATTACCAGGTTCTTTACCCTGCCAGCACCACAAACTGCACATTCTGATTAGGAATATCCACCCTATCCATCTTCAAACAAACTTCCTGGTTCAGTTGCATTTCGTCACCAACTTTTATGGAAGTCTGCATGCCTAAATCTGGAATCAGGAAAAGTCCACTATCGCCACGTCGGTCAATACAAAAAGCCTGGTATGTTTTTTCGGGATTTTGCAAAAGATAAACCAGCTTCCAGTGAGTTTCGCTGAGACGGCTGGCTTTTTTGGCTGCCAGAGAAGCGGCATCACCGGCGGCAACTCTTTCGAGCATTTCGTCCTTGGCAAGTACTTTTTCTCCACCTATAAAGGCCCGCAATTGCTGGTGGGCAATCAGGTCACTATAACGGCGCAAGGGAGAAGTTACCTGGCTGTAAAAAGAGAGTCCAAGGCCTGCGTGAGGGGCCGGTGTAATTCCCACAGACCGCTTTCTCATGCACTTGATTTTGGCAAAACAGCCTGCCCAGCCGTCTGGAATATTTTCTGGAAATTCAGGGGATTCCTGGCTGACGAAAGGAAATGGTATCTGATTTTTAAAAGCAAAACGGGCGGCTGCCTCACCTGCAATAATCATACATTCGGCGACCATATCGTTACTTTCGTATTTTTCATCAGGGGCGATAGAAACTTTTTTGGTCTCCTTATCCACCCAAATGTCCACTTCCGGCATCTGAATTGTGACGGCCCCATTTTGCAGGCGTCTTTCCCGATTTTTTTCGGCAAGGTCAAAAAGTGGTTTTAATTCCGGGCTATTTTTTTGTTCCTGGGCCTGCCTGTAGGTAAGTCTTTTTACATTTACTAAGGTTTTTAAAACCTGGCAATCTTCTATTTGACTATCGCCGTCCAGTTTTATTTTAAATGATAAAGCCGAAGAATTTTCTTTTAAGCCCAGGGCGTAATCTTCCAGGCAGGATTCTGCCAGCATTCTGGAAGCCCCTTCCGGAATATAAAGGGTCGTACCCCGCCCTCTCGCAGCAATATCTATTGAAGAATCTGGCAAAACTGATGAAGCCGGGTCTGCAATATGAACCCAAAGATATTCCCCATCAAAAGCAATTGCGTCGTCTGGGTCGGTGGAATGTTCGCTGTCAATAGCGTAGGCAAAACCAGGAATTTGAACCCGTTCTTCAGTCGGCATAGGTCCCAGCTGCTCTCTGGCCGATTCAAAACTAAAACCGTATCTGGTAGGATAAGGATTTTTTGTGTAATCCCAAATTCCAGTGTCAATCAAAAGCTGGTGGGCTTTTTCTGGAGATTGGGAAAATCCTGCATCTGCCATAGTTTTGGATTTTTCGATTTTGCAAAGAGCGTAAGCTTCTATTTCACCCATAAATTTTGCATCGCCCGGCAGGTCAATTTTTTTTGCCCGCAGGCGTTTTAAAAATGCGGAGCGAATTTCTTCTTCGTGATCTTTTTCGTATTTTTTTTGATTTATAGAGTCAATTTCTGCCTGATTTCTAGGAACAAAAAGGATTTTTCCGTTTTTGAGTTCATCAGTTTTTGGGGCAAAGTGGACATCGGAAAGCAGGGCCGAATAAAAAGCCCAGGATTCGTCCGCTTTAAAAGCCCCCCGGGCGTATTCTGCCAAATCAGAAATAGACACAGGTTCGTTTGCAGTAGATTCATCAGAAAGCAAAAGTTCGTAAGTTTCGTTCAGCTGATTAGGGATTTTTTCATCAGAAAAGGCAAGAAGATTTTCCAGGGAAGAACAAGGACCTTCATGCAGGAGGACAACATCCTTTTCCCTGACTTTTTGCTGACCAAAAAGAGCTTTTTTTCCGGTAGAAGTTGCCGGCTGGGTGCAAAAACGGATTTGAAATTTATCACCATCTCGTTCTTCAATTACTGCCACAGTGGATTTATATAATACAACAGAATTCTTTATCATGATGATACTAATATACAAAAAAAAAGCCCCGCACCACAAGATACGGGACTCTTTTAAGATTAAGGATGATTAAAAAACAATTACCATTTCTTTTCAATCATATCACAGATGTTCAATTCGCCTTCATCCATTGCGAAGAACTTAGCTTTTTCCATATTTGGAACGATGTTTACAGAATCGCCAAGACGGAAATCAGCACTTGCACCTGTGTTTACAATAATCTGCTGACCTTTGTTTGATACAAGGTAAAGATGTGTAGAAGCTCCCAGTGGTTCTTTGTTTACAATCTTCATCTGCATATCATCTTTAGCAGCTGGCTTGTCTACATAAGTCAAATCTTCTGGACGGATACCGAAAGAAACTTCCTTACCAATGTAATCTTTCAAAGATTTAGCTTGTTCGTCTGTTGGGTTGATTTCGAAAGAACCTTCATCACAAACAATCTTTCCGTTCTTTTCAAGAACTTTTACTGTCAAGAAGTTCATTGGAGGTGTTCCGATAAATCCTGCAACGAATTTGTTGATTGGGTTGTTGTACAAGTACAATGGAGCACCAATCTGCTGGATAACACCGTCTTTCATTACAACGATTTTTGTACCCAAAGTCATAGCTTCAATCTGGTCATGAGTTAC
>CAVFQN010000121.1:0-5353 GCA_963624615.1 Treponemataceae bacterium
ATTTGGTCCTTACCAGCTATTGCAAAATGGGAAAAATCTTGCGGTAAGCATCCAACACAAAAACCCTTGCCTCTACTTGGGAGAATTATATTAGCATCTACGAAACCAGATGCTTGGGTTTTGGACCCTTTTGCAGGCTCTTCCACTACAGGAATTGCCGCAAATATTTTAGAAAGAAGATATCTTGGGCTAGAGAAAGAAGATGAATTTCTTGAACTTTCAAAGAGAAGACGCATTGAATTAGACAACATTTCACAGAAAGAAATATATAAAGAGAAAATATATAATGGAATCTCTAAAAATTGCAATTTTTAGGTGACCTTGAAAAAGACCTATATGTCATGTAGAACTTGTTTCAGCATCTTATAAGATTCCGAAATAAATTTGGAATGACATATTTTGTTCGGAGTGTCTGTTCTAAATAGTTACAAATTTTCCAATTCCTCTATATACTATCTCCATGATTAACGACTTTTTACTACACAGCCTCGAAACTGCAAAAATTCCTTACAGAAAAGATCTTCCCCTGGCCCCAAAAACAACATTCAAAATAGGAAACACTGCTGATTTGTTCATAAGTCCCGAAAACACCTTGCAGTTGCAAACCGTCCTAGAAATCATACAAAATACCCAGGATAATTTTTTTATTTTGGGTGGTGGATCAAATATAGTTTTTCCAGATCAGCCCTACCATAGCATAATCATCTCAACCGAAAAATTAAACGAGATAATCATAAACGATGAAAAATACATAGAAATTCAACCACCGAAAGTAAATCAAACAGGACAGCCTGTTACAGAAGTAATCTCAAATACCGTTTTTGTTACTTGTGGATGTGGCACACCAATGTCCGCCTTTGTTTCCTTCTGCACAAAAAATAATCTTTCTGGAGCAGAAGAATTTGCAGGACTTCCAGGAACGATTGGCGGAGCAATCTATATGAATGCCCGCTGTTTTGAAAAATCTATCAGCGATATTCTCTACCAGACTAGTTTTTTGACAGTTCAAAAAGATGGCAAAACAAAAATACAAAAGGCTTTTTTTGATAAAAGCAAATGGGACTATAAAAAATCCCCCTTTCAAACAAACTTGGCTCAGGATAAAAAAATCATTCTGTCTGCAACTTTTGCTTTAAAGCAAAAAGCTCCAGCTGACCAGGAAAAAATAGAAGCCGATTGCAAAAAATTTATAGCGCAAAGAGTTGATAAGGGACATTTTAAATACCCAAGTGCGGGTTCAGTTTTCAAAAATAATCATACTTTTGGAAAGCCAAGTGGCAAACTGATTGATGAATGTGGTTTAAAAGGTCGTCAAATCGGAGGTGCTCAAATTGCCCCTTTTCACGGAAATTTTATAATCAATGTAGATCATGCAAAAGCTAGTGATGTGGAAGCCTTGGTAGAACTGGCAAAATCTCAAGTCAAAGAAAAATTTAATTTTGACCTGGAACCTGAAATTATCTTTTTGAAAAATTCAGAGAAAACATTTTAAATTCAACGAAAGGTACAAAAGGGTACAAAGGGCGTGTAAAAAAGGACGCCGGTGCCTTTAATCTTCTGCACCTTCAAGTGGTTGCGCAGAAAATTAAAAAGGCTTAATTCCGATAAGCGTCTTGGAATTTCATAAGGAAATATTGGAATAAAAGGGGCCAGAGGCTGTGGCAAAATGACACTTTCGGATTTTTATGGGCGCCTCTAAAAATTGCAATTTTTAAAGGCAACGAAAGAAAACGCGATTTTCTACACCCTCTGGCTTGTAAACTGTCTGAACAAAATATCGGCCAAAGCGGACATAATGGCATCATATTTAGCTTTATCTTCAAACAGGCCTTTGTAAGAATCCTGGCTTTCGTTAAAGCATTCCATAGCGGCTTTATTAAATTCTTTTGGGAATACTCCCTGCTGAAAAATCTGCGGATTACTTGTTCGTGCAACATCAATCAGTTTTTCGTTGTGGCTGAGTTTTTCCTGCAGGGCACCAATAATAACTCTGTCGCCTGCTGTAAAATTACCTTTGTATTTTTCATTAATTTTGGTTCAATCACTTTTTTTGTGTGATTGATAAAAAAAAAGGGATAATACTCCGTATAATTAGTGAAACCAAAAACCGTCGGCTGAAATTGCAAAACAGCAGTATCAGAATATGCTATTTATCAAGTGAACCTGGTGATATTCAAAAAAACGCAGGCAATTTTGGATAACTATTTAAAGCAGGCGGTGGTATAGCGTACGTTTTAAATTAGAGGTGATTTTATGGCAGTAATGACAGCAACAAAAGCTCGAAGCTGTTTATATTCCCTGATAGACCAGCACGTCCAAAAATACAACTTCACCAGTTAAAAACTCCACCTACATCTCAATCATATCCGAATAAACGCTATTTTCCGGATTTCCGCCCTTAATGTATTCCGCCCGAACCACCTTCCGATAAAAAAGTTCAGCGTCATCAACCCAGCCGATGATTGCGTATCTGTAACCGTATTCCAGCATGGCATTCAGAGTTCGAAGCAACAAATTTTTCCCAATTTGCTCCCCCTGCCTTTTAGGATCTACCCCAATTGGCCCAAAAAATCCACGAGCTGACGAATCATAGCAGGCGAAACCTAGAATTTTTCCATTTTCCGTCGCAATAAAACACTTAGGAACGTCGGCCAGCAAGGCCTTTTCGACTTCTGGCAACCAGGTCTTCTGAAAATTCTTTTTCACAAAGGTCAAAATCTCGGCTTTATCGCCAACAAAGGCCCTTTTAATTTTTATATCGCCTTTCACTTCCATTTTTGGCAGATTGTGCAGATTCACAATCATATCTCCACCTTTATGCATATTTTTGCTCCTTATAAAATAAAGTTTTTAGTAGAATATTTGGCTTTTATTTGGGCGTGCCCCTCCGTTTCGTTCGGGCTTCGCCCTCACTTCACTCCGGGGCGGCTGTTCCGCACTTCGGTACCCCTCAAAGTCCTCGGCCCGCAAATAGCGTGCCTGCGGTCTTCGGCTTCGGCAGTTGAAACTGCCATCGCCGGTGCTCCATAGCCTCACGCAAACTCTGCAACTTGTTTTGACTATAACTGAAACTTTTTGACTTTACAAGGAAATTGGAGTTTAGTGAAAAAAAAAGACGTCAAGAAAAATGTATTTTTCCTTTAAAAACTTGTCAAGAAAAATGTAAATTAAAAACATGGAAAGAAATATAATCAAAAGGCTTATAGAATGGAAAAACAGCGACTCTAGAAAGCCTCTTATTTTGCAAGGGGCAAGACAGGTAGGAAAAACCTGGATATTAAAAGATTTTGCAAAACGCGAATACAAAAATCTTGCCTACATTTCTTGTGAAAAAAACGAACGTATGCTGGAACTTTTCAGCGATTTTGATACAGAACGAATTATCCGCGGTATTTCTGCTCTTACCGGCCAAAGTATTGAAAAAGGTAAAACTTTAATTTTCATAGACGAAATTCAGGAAATCCCAAAAGCAATTTCCTGCTTAAAATATTTTTGCGAAAATAGTAACGATTATCATATTGCGGTTGCTGGTTCACTTTTAGGAGTTGCACTTCACCAGGGAGATTCTTTTCCGGTTGGGAAAGTTGATATACTTCATCTTTACCCCATGAATTTTAAAGAATTTCTTTGTGCCATGGAAAAAGGAAAACTACTTGGAATTCTTGAATCAAAAAACTGGAACGAAATCTGTATGTTAAAAACAGAATTTATCGAAAATCTTAGAATGTATTATTTTACAGGTGGTATGCCGGAAGTTGTTGAATTGTTTGTAAAAACTCAGGACGTGCAAAAAGTTCGTGTCTTGCAAAAACGAATTCTTTCTGATTATGAACTTGACATTTCAAAACATGCCGGAAAATCAGAAATGCAAAAAATCTCTCTTGTATGGAATTCAATTCCGTCCCATCTTGCAAAAGAAAATAAAAAATTTGTTTATGGAGCCTTACGAAAAGGGACCCGAGCTTCGCAATACGAAAATGCCATTCAGTGGCTTGTAAATGCGGGCCTTGTTTATAAAGTTTGTAAGGTTTCAAAAGCGACAATGCCTTTAAGTTTTTATGAAGAAAATGATATTTTCAAACTTTACATGCACGACTGCGGACTTTTTGGCGCTATGTCAAATACCCCGCCGGATTTAATTTTACTTGGTTCAAAAGTTTTTGAAGAATACAAGGGCGCCTTTACAGAACAATTCGTTTTGCAGGAAATAAAATCCATGGAAGATTTATATCTTTACTACTACACAAATGATAATTCAACCCTGGAAATTGATTTTTTGATTCAAAGTGGAAATAAAATTCTTCCGGTAGAAGTTAAGGCTGAAGAAAATCTGCAGTCAAAGTCAATGAAATATTTTCTTTTAAAAAATCCCCTGCTTCACGGTATACGCTTTTCTATGTCCAACTACCGTGAGCAGGAAAAAATTACAAATGTCCCGCTTTACTGCGTAGAGCAATTTTTACGGGTATGATTTAATCAGTTTCCGTCGCTTCTGCCAAAGGCTCTGCAACCCCAGTTTCCGCCGTAAAAGATGCAATTAATTCTGCTTTTTCCAGTTCACTTTTTCCAAGGGGTTTGTATAACATAAGATGCCTTCCTTCAATATGTACCCTTACAGCTAAATCGGCAACTTAATTGCGTGAGCGCTGGGAAGGGCGCCGAAGGCGTTCCGGAGCGTAACGAAGTGGAGCGGAGGAATGAGCGTTAGCGAACCCTGGACATAGCGACCCGCAACGGAGAGAGCGCTTTGCGCGAACGAAGTGGAGGTGCACGCCCATATTAGAAAACTCGGAAAGCAACCGTAGATTGCAACGCACGCCAAAAAACTTTTAAATCCACCAGCATATAACTCTATAAAATCTCACTCATTTTTTAGTAAAGGCGCAAGGTAAACGTTTTTTAAATAAAAACTTACTTTTCCAAACCGGAAACAAAACTACAGTATTCTTCTATTTCTTTTACGTACATTTCAATCCCAGAATTCCAGAATTCTTTTGTGGTAATATCAAACCCCGCCTTTAAACATAAATCTTCGCAAGACATACTGCCGGTATTACTTAAAATTTCTGAATATTTTTTTGCAAAACTTTCACCTTCCTTTAAACTCCTCTGATATAATCCTGCGGCAAAAAGCTGGCCAAATGCGTACGGAAAATTATAAAAATCCAAATCAGTGATGTAATAATGACTTTTTACTGCCCACATGTACTTATGTCGTTCATAGAAATCTTTTTTGCCGTCAAAATTTGTACATACGTCGTTCAAACCGTCACCGTAAGATTTTTCCTGTGCATTTTGCATCAAACGGCAAAAATCTTCCGCGTTTAACTCAGAATTTTCTTTTTCTTCAAAA
>CAVFQN010000122.1:0-943 GCA_963624615.1 Treponemataceae bacterium
CTGGCAGACAATATCATCATCAGCTTGGACTGGAAGATAAAGAACCGTGTATTCTTTCCATAATTTACCGGTAGGAATAGATTTTATTGTGATTATCAAAAAAAGCGAAATGAGAAAAACAAATGGAGCTGCAATTTTTAAATATTTATTCATACTTTTTTTTTACTTTAACAAAGAAAATGCCAGACCTATAAAAAATCCTACAAAACAGCCGCAAATTACTTCCATAGGAGTATGGCCGTTTACTTCTTTTATAGGCTTATATTTATCGATAATGTTTTTATCTTTTAATTCGTTTCCGACTTCGTTCAGTTTTTTTGATTGTAAACCGCTGGAACGGCGAACGCCGAAAGCATCGCGGATTGTTACTAAATAAAAGGCCAGGGAAAAAACAAAAATATCAGAATTTAAGCCATGACGAAAAGCCAGTGTTGTACAAAGTGAAGTTACCAAAGCGGAATGACTGGACGGCATTCCCCCGGTTTTCCAAATCATAGTTTCTATTAATTCTGGAAAAGAATGAATTCGACCGTATACAAGATTTATCGCAGTTTTTAAAAATTGTGCTCCTAACCAGCTGAATATGCAGGAAAGAAAAACTGGGTTTGCCAAAAATAATTTAAACTGTTCTCTAAACATAGGTAGCATATTTTTCCCAAAAAATTGTCTTTTATATTCGTCTTTAATCCATTAATTTTACCATCAGAGGGTGATTTTTGCTAGTAGCAATCCTCGATTTTAAATATACTTTACAATATGGATTTTAAGGATTTTACAGCAACTACAAATGATAATGACCGGCGGCTTGATAAAATTATCAGGATTTTTGTGCCAGAACTTAGCCTGCCAGAAATTTACAAAGGAATCCGAAAGGGGCTTATAAAAGTTAACAAAAAAAAATCCAAGCCAGAAAACCACGTTTTTACTGGGGACGTAATTTCAA
>CAVFQN010000122.1:1077-2616 GCA_963624615.1 Treponemataceae bacterium
ACGTTTTTACCGGGGACGTAATTTCAATCGCTAGTTTTTTGCTGCAAGGTAAAAATGATGATGATAAAATCCCTGGTGGTGAAAATTCTTTGGGAAATCCTCCCGAAAATTCCCTTGAAAATTCCACCCCTGCTGATTGTGATATTTCCCCTTTGCCCCCAATTGTTTTTGAAAATCAGCATATTCTGGTTTTGGAAAAACCTTATAATCTTACAGTTCATGGTGATGAAAAATCTCTGGACAAAATAGTAAATAAATACTACCAGGAAAAAAATCGGGCAACTTCCCTTTCGTTTAAACCTGGACCTCTCCACCGCATAGACAAAAAAACTACAGGGCTTATAGTTTTTTCTATGAGCCTTGAAGGTGCCCACTGGTTTTCGGAAAATATCAAAAATCACACTATTTCTAAATCCTACTACGCAATTTTGCAGGGGTATGTAAAAGATGGAACCTGGCAAGATTTTATCACCAATCATCACAAGGCCGAAAATGGCTTTTACAAAGTTGAAGCAGATTTTGATGATGATGATGATAATTCAAAACAAGCTCTAACTCATGTAAAAGTTTTGGGGCGAGGACGTTATAAAAAACAGGCGGTTTCCCTTGTAAAAATAAATATTGAAACTGGCAGAAAACACCAGATCAGGGCCCAGGCAGCTTTACATAAACATCCTTTACTTGGAGACAGGACTTACGGTGGTGGGGAAATCCATTTTGGAAAACAGGACTTTTATTTACAGGCTTGCCAGCTTTTAATTCCTGAAAATCCGCTTGGACTGCCTCCGGAAATTAAAATTGACCTTTCAAAAGATTTTCTTGCGATGATAAATTATTGTGAGATTAAAAAATCAGATGTATAATTTTCCTTTATGATTAAGGCATTCGATAAATTATTTAATTTTTTCAAACATGTTCAAGTTTATGCTCTCGTTGGCGAAAGTGGCACAGGCAAGTCTTATCATTCAAAATTGCTGGCAGAAAAATACGGCATTAATGCCATTATTGATGACGGACTTTTGATTCAAGATGAAAAAATTGTCGCCGGTCGGTCTGCAAAACGCGAAAAAACTTACATGGGAGCTGTGCGGGCAGCCCTTTTTGATGATAAAGATCACCGGGATTCTGTTGCCAGGGTTTTGCGAAAAACTCATATCAAAAAAATTTTGATTTTGGGAACTTCTGAAAAAATGGTGACAAAAATTGCCCTGAGGCTCCAGTTGCCCCAACAGCAAAAAATTATCCATATCGAAGATATTGCGACAAAAGAAGAAATTGAAAAAGCGGTAAAATCCCGTCAGGTCGAAGGAAAGCACGTAATTCCGGTTCCTTCCATCGAAGTCAAAAAAAATTATCCTCAGATTTTTTCTGCTTCAATGAGGGATTTTTTCAAAAAAAATAAATTTTTCCAGAAAAAAACTAAAAATCTGGGCGGAAAAATGATTGAAAAATCGATAGTTCAGCCGGAATTTTCCAAAAAAGGCCGTATAGAAATTTCGGAAGCCGCCCTCACTCAAATGACCATGCACTGTGTAAATG
>CAVFQN010000123.1:0-2469 GCA_963624615.1 Treponemataceae bacterium
AAAAGCATGAACTTTTAGCGCCGGTTTCAGAACCTGTAAAGAGCCAGTTTTTGCGGCCGATGACAAAAGGTTTTATAGAGCGTTCGGCGATTGAATTATCAACAAAAAGCTCAGGACAATCCAGGTAATTGAGAAGATGATTCCATGCTGAAAGTGCATAGTTTATGGCACGGCCGAACATGAGGCTTGGCGGAACTTTCGGCTGCATTTCCAGAAGCCATTCATGAAATTCATCAAAAACCGGCTTTATGAGCTTCCCTGCGTTTTGAGACAAGTTCTTCTGGAGGAAGATTCATTGAAAGCAGTTCTTCCTCGGTCTTATATATTTTCTTAATATACTTCACCGCCTTTCCGGCTCCAGCAGTTGTTCCGTTCTGTGAGGCATCGAAGAACTTACGGCGCACATGAGCAAGACACGCAACATGAATGATTCTGTCATCCGGATACAAAAGTGCATGCTCATTGATTGCAGTTTCGTATCCGGGATATTCGTCCGTCTGTAGGTATCCCTTGAAGCCGTTTATGAACGGATTTATGTATTTGTGATGCCGGCTTTCATAGTATCTGTAAATTACAGCCTTGTTGTCTTTCGGACCGCCGATTCCAAGCCAGATGTATGATTTCTTGCGGGAATCATTGTCAGCAGGATTATCATATTTAAGGACCTTGACCGTAGTTTCATCCATGTTCATGGTGTTTCCGGTCTTTATGTGCTTCATGATAAGGCTGTCCATAGGCATGAGCCGCTTGTAGATCTGTTCCTGCCAGTTGGACATGTCTGCTCTTGTAACTGTTATAAGGCGGCGTTCAAAGGCTTTTTCCTGGCGGTAATACGGAAGGTGCTCGCAGAACTTGTTTGTCATTACATAGGCAAGAAGCTCTGATGTTGCGATTGATTTTGGAATGAAATATTTTACTGCGGGAGCCTGGCGGAAAACAGGCTTGTCTTCATCACCGCTTCCTTCACAGTTCGGACATGCATATTTCGGATATACATCTTCGACTGCATACATTTTTGCAGGAATTATTCTGAGCCTTTTTGTAGAGTTTTCCCCTACCTTCTTCAATCTGCATCCGCAGGCACAGATTTTTTCTTCTTCAGGAATGTCGTGATAGATTACTTTTGTAGGAGTTGAATCATCAATCTTTTTACGGCCGCATTTTCGGCGGATATATGCCTTTACCTTTATTTCCTTGTAAGGGCCCTCGCCTGCTACTGTCTGTGCGATTTCTTCATCTGAAGGAATGAAAGCTTCATCTTCAAAATCGAAGAGCCACGGCTGATCATCTGCCTTTTCTGAATGTGCACAGAATCTGTGGGAGAGCTGGGATGAAAGCAGTTCATTTACCCTCAGCAGTTCTAGTTTAACTGCTTCTTTTTCCTGCTTTTCGGCTTCCAGTTCCCGGTCTTTCTGATTGATTACAGCTATCTGGGCATTGATTTTAAGGTCTTTTTCACTGATTACATCATCTTTTGCATTAAGTTCCTGCTGCTGTTCCTCAATCCTGAGTTTTGCAGCAGCAAGCATTCTGAGAGCTTCATCTAATGTAATTTCGTTTTCTATACCCACGATTTAAAGGTTAACATATTTAAAAAAATTTAAAAAGAGGGTGTTAAAACTTTTTTTAATTTATTTCTGAGAAATGAAGTTCTTCATGTCCCTTGAAGAAATTTACTCCTTTCAGAAGCATTTCTATCTGGTCCATGTTCAGCTGCCTTACCTGTTCCTGGGTATCAGGCCACGGCCAGCGTTCTTTTTCGAGACGTTTCTGTGCAACCCAGAATCCGGTTCTGTCCCACCATATCATTCTGAGGATATTGCGCCTCCGGTTGCAGAAAAGGAATACGGCACCGCTGAACGGATCATCCTTCATTATTGTCTTTATGATTTCAAGAATCTGGTCTCTTGAATACTGCATGTTTGTTGTTCCCGGTCTGATGATTATTCTTGTATGCGAAAAATCCAGTTTCATATGCTTGCCGCCGTCTGCAAGATTTTGAACAGGTTTGTTTCGCAGGTCTCTATGGGAACATCTATTTCTATTCCTGCGGCCTATCCCTTCTTTCCCCAATCTCAAGACTTTACTGCAACTGCGACAATTTTTCCCTGATAAACTCAGATTTCTCTTTCAATCCGATTTTTCCGAGTTTTATAAACAAAGCATTTGGCAACTGAGGATTTAATCTTACAGCCCCAGGATTATCCTTTATAAGTTTGAGGATTTTATTGATAGAAAGATTTGAGAATTGCTTAAATTCAACTTTTACTTCGCCTTGTTTTTCTTTTAATGAACTGATTGAAAGTTTTTTGCAGATAATTCTGATTTCGGCAAGGGCCAGCAGGCTTGAAACTTCGTCTGGAATTTGGCCAAATCTGTCTGACATTTCTCCCAAAACAGCGTCAAACTCATTGTTATCGGTGATGGCTGCAATTTTTTTGTAAATTTCCATTTTGATTTGAGGGTTTG
>CAVFQN010000123.1:2479-5795 GCA_963624615.1 Treponemataceae bacterium
GGTTTGAAATATAAGAATCCGGAATAAATCCTGTATATTCCAATTCCATGAGAGTTTCGGTTTGTTCCTGGTAATCTTTTTGGGCTGTAAGCCTGTTCACCGCTTCGTTCAAAAGTCTTACATACATATCAAAACCGACGGAATATACATCTCCGGACTGGTCTCTACCCAGCAAATTTCCAGCCCCTCGGATTTCCATATCCTTCATGGCGATTTTAAATCCACTTCCCAATTCCGTAAAATCACTGATAACTTGCAGACGTTTCATAGCCACTTCTGACAAAGCTTTATTTTCCGGATACAAAAGATAGGCGTAGGCTTTTCTATCACTTCGGCCAACGCGGCCTCTTAACTGGTATAGCTGGGAAACGCCGTACATATCAGCCCGGTCAATGATGATTGTGTTTACATTTGGAATATCAATTCCATTTTCTATGATTGTTGTGGCTATCAAAACCTGGAAGCCTCCCATCTTAAATCTATGGAAAATTTCTTCCAGCTCTGTTGATGTCATCTGGCCGTGAGCTACGTCAACTAAAACTTCCGGCACTATATTTTCTATTTTTCGTCGGATTTCCTGCAAAGATTCTACCCTGTTGTGAAGATAGAAAACCTGGCCACCCCGCTCTATTTCCTGGCGGATTGCTCTGGCTACCCTATCGTCTGTAAATTCGTCTACCACTGTTTCTACCGGCTGGCGATTTTGAGGAGGCGTTGTCAAAAGGCTCATATCTCGGATTTTCAGGAGGCTCATGTGAAGGGTTCTTGGAATTGGGGTCGCTGACATGGTAAGACAGTCGATATTTGTTTTCATTGTTTTGAGTTTTTCTTTATCTTTGACTCCAAAACGCTGTTCTTCGTCAATAATCATTAAGCCAAGATTTTTGAATTTTACATCTTTTTGAATGATTCGGTGGGTGCCAATCAGCAAATCTACATCACCGATTGCCAGCCTTGCCAGGATTTTTTTCTGTTCGGCAGGAGAAATAAAACGAGACATTCTTTCAATTTTTACAGGGAAATTCTTAAATCTTTCTTTACAGGTTTCGTAGTGTTGTTCTGCCAGAATTGTTGTCGGGGCTAAAAATGCAACCTGTTTTCCTCCCATCACTGCTTTGAAAGCGGCTCTCATTGCAATTTCAGTTTTTCCATAACCTACATCGCCACACACCAGGCGATCCATAGGCACAGGTTTTTCCATATCTTCTTTAATTTCTTCGGTAACTGTAATCTGATCCGGGGTATCTTCGTAAGGAAAAGCTGCTTCAAAAGCTGCCTGCCATTCGGTTTCTTTTGGGAAGGCAAATCCCACTGAGGCTTTTCTACGCGAATATAAATCAATAAGTTTCTGGGCTAAATCTTCGACTGCCTGTTTTACCTTACTTTTTCGATTTTCCCAGGCCTTGCTTCCAATTCTGTCAAGTCTAGGCTTTTCCCCCTCGTTTCCAATGTAACGCTGTACGAGATTTACCTGTTCAATCGGGACAAAGGCGAATTCACTATCCGCATATTCAAGTCTGATATAATCGCGCTCGTTGCCCATGGCTTTTACGCGTTCAATTCCATGAAAAAGTCCGATTCCCCAATTTACGTGGACTACATAATCTCCTGGATTTAGTTCAACAAAAGTATCAATTGCTTTTGATTTAGCCTTGTTTACGGATTTTGGGATATATTTTCGTCTGCCAAAAATCTCATTTTCCTGAATTACAAGAAGTTTTGCTTCTGGAAGGACAAATCCCGCCGAAATAGCTTTTGGGATAAGAGTGACAGGAATTAGATTTTTAGAATCAATGTCAATAAAATCCTTGAAAATTTCGTGAATGCGGAGCTGCTGATTTTCGTTATCAGTGTAAATAAAAATTTTCCAATCATCATTTTGCAGACGCGTCAGTTCTTCTTTCATAAAATTTATATTGCCAAAGAAGCTTCTCGCAGGCTCTGCCGAAATATTAAAAATTTGAGCCTCTTTTTCATCTTCTTTTAAAATACTTCTGAACAAAACTGCCTTGTCAATTTTTTTCAAAATCTCGGGAAAATCCAGCAGAATTTCATCTGGTGGCAAAATTGGCAGGGCTTCCCTTGTCGTCCTGTAAAATTTGTTAAATTCCCTTTTGATGATTAATTCGGCGTTTTCCAGTTTGTCATAATTGTAAAAAAGCACAAAAGAATTTTTATCAAGATAATCCAAAAAACTATAACTTTGATCCCACAAAAGCTGGTATAAAAATTCCTCGCCTTCCCCTTCCCCTGTCACAGAAAGTTCTGTCAAAAGATTTTCCTTAAAATCCAAGGCTTCTTTTGTAAAAGGAAGATGGACGGACTGCAAATCATCATTTTGAATGTCCGAAGTCTGTTTTTCTTGAATCCCTAGTTTTGCATTTTTATCATCATTGCTAGTTGAAATAGCTGTGTTTTGATACAAAGTTAATTTTTCATCCGCTTTTTTGATTAAATCATCAGTCCAGATAACTTCTTTCATCGGATAAATCAAAATACTTTCTTTTGAACCGACCGTTACCTGGCTGTCTGTTTCAAATTCTTTAAAAGCTTCAATTTCGTCAAAATCAAAAATAATTCGGGTGGCGTTTTCATCACAAGGCAGAAAAATGTCCAAAACTTCGCCCCTCAGACTAAATTCCCCTCTTACATTTACTTTTGGAACCCTGATATAGCCAATATTACTTAATTTTTCAGCGATAGAGGTGGTTTCCAGTTTATCACCCTTGGAAAGTTTAAAAGAAAGGCTTTTCAGATAAGCTGGACTTGGCAATTTTGAAATAAAAGTTCTCTGAGTCAGAATAAAAACGCGGGGATTATCTTTAAAATTTATTGTATTTTGCTTTGATAAAATTTTTGAAAGAACCCCGGCCCGTTTTCCGAATGTGACAGAGCCTTTTGTGGCTGGCCTGTAAGGAAGCGTTCCCCAGGTCGGAAAAAGATAAACTTCGGCTTCTGGAAAAATGGTAGAAAAATCATTAAAAATTTCCTGGGCTTCGCTTTCGGTCGGTGTGACAATAAATAAATCCGATGAAAATAAAGTATATTCCGGTGCGGATTTGCTTGAAGCAGAATACTGAGTGGCTTGAAGGGCCTTAAAATGATTTTGTTTGCAGATTGCTGAAGTGTAAAAAGTAAATAAACTGCCATGAATTCCTGAAATTTGGGCAGGAAAAGTGGTCGTTGAATCAAAAAGTTTTGATGTTGAATCTTTTATTTCCGGCCAATTGTGCAATATTTCGCTGATACTAGTTAATGATTTCATTTTTTTTACCGATTATTAAAGGGTATCTCTAAAAATTGCAATTTTTAGAGG
>CAVFQN010000124.1:0-4200 GCA_963624615.1 Treponemataceae bacterium
TTGAAAACGTTGATGACATTCTTCATATTTATCATTTTTCCATCAAAAATCTGCTTGTATTCAATAATTTTTGTTTGATTAAGTCCGGTAAAATCTTTCAAAATCTGCTCTCTATCCATAACTTTCAAAAAAGTGTCCATATAGTCAGGATGTACAAATTTCTGAGCCAGTTCATCTATAACATCAGAATAAATATCAGTTTTTACGGAAGTTTTATTTATCCACTCTTCATGGTCAAAATAATCCGGAACCTTATTTTTTGTAAGATTTACCGTAAACGAATGATTTGCCAGTTTGTAATAATTATGATTAAAGGCAAAAATGTGTTCTTCAATAAGTTCGTTTTTAGTAGTCTGGCCGTCGAAAATTTCCTTATCCAAAACATTAGAAAAATCCTCGGCTGGTACTGGCTTTGAATAGAAAAATCCCTGGATATTGTCACAACCTGTATTTTTTAAGAAGGTAACCTGGGCTTCTGTTTCAACGCCTTCCGCAGTAATCTGCATTCCAAGCTCTTTTGCCAGTGTAATTGTGTGTTCAAGTAACCGGTTTCCACCGAACTCGCCAATATAATCAATCAGGCTTTTATCAAGTTTTAAAGTATCAAAGTGAAGCAGATTTAACGAAGACAGGGAAGAATATCCAGTTCCAAAATCGTCCATCTGCAGAGAAAATCCCACACGGTGGAAATCATCAATTACTTCTTTTACAGTTGTATTTGTGATTGCGGCAGATTCCGTAATTTCGATTGGAATCATCTTAGGTTCAATTCCCATCAATTCTGCAATTTTTTTATATTCATCAGCTACGCCATTAAAATAAAGACTGGCCCGCGAAAGATTTACCGAAACAGGAACAATTTTCTTTCCCCTATCCAGCCAGCGTCTCTGCTGCAGACAAACATTTCTGAAAATATAAACATCCAGTTTTCGGATTACGTTGTTTCGTTCAAAAAGTGGAATAAATTCACCTGGGTTGTACATTGTGCCATCATCTTTTATCCAGCGGACAAGAGCTTCTGCCCCAACCAAATGCCTTGTTTTTGGAGTATATTTTGGCTGGAACCAGATTTTGAACTCTTTGCGAGCCAAGGCCTCATCAAAAGAATCCAGCATTTCTTTTTCTTTGATAAGTCGGGTTGTATCTTCTTCATCAAAAAATGCATAATCAATATTCTGCTGATTTTTTGCATTATGTTTCGCAGTGATTGCTTCGCTGTAGGCCATTTCAATTTTTTTACCAGGAGCCCATTTTGAAATTCCAAAATAAGGCTGCAAAACCGGAATATCCAGCTCTGACGAAATAACCAAAAAGTTGAGGGAAATATTTTTTAATTTACGAACAAGTTCTTTTGTGTCGGTAGTCGGCAAAAATATGATGTAGTGATCGGCATTTATGTGGGCGGCAAGTTCATTTTTATCAAAATCGAGGGCAATCAGCAGGCGTTCCCAAATCACTCTGATTACATCATCACCTTTTGTAACCCCGCAAATGGAATTTATAACTTTAAAAGAATGGATATCCAGACAAATAATTGAGCCGGCAATAGCCTTTTCCTTGAGTTTTTCCTTAAACTTAATATAGTTGTAACCTTTTGTGATTGGGTCAGAATAGGCAAACATTTCAAGTTCTGTCTGCATATAATCATCATCAAGTTCATGAATTTTTGTATAATCCTTTAAGATTACAAGAGCACAAACCTCGTCCATCTCATTTTTGGTCAAAAGAAAACGCTGATTAAAAAAGACTTTTCTTCCGTTTACACTTTCGGCCCAATAATTTACGACATATTCCCTTTTTCCTTCACTAAAAATTCCCAGAAGCTTTTCTCTGAGCCGCGAAAAATCCTGCAAAGATTTTTGATTTGGCTCTGGAATCATTGCTTCTGTCCAGGCCTGCAAAAATTCAGAAAAAGGACAGGGGACCGAAACTCCGATAAAGTCTGGAACCGATACGAAATCGTTTTCGGAATCACGAAAGAAAAAATCATTTTCAATTAAGTCACGAGTAAGGTTTACATCGTAGAAAGAAAGGGAGTCAGACAGGATTGCGTTTCTAAACTGAGCTTCGTAAAACAAAGCCCTGCGCATTCGTTTAAGAGAATCATTATCTTGTTGTAAGACGGGAGAGTTTTCCATTTTACCTATTCTAAATTAGAATTTAATGACTTTATTTAGATTATATAAATCTGCAAAAGTTTTGCAAATTTATTTGGGATTTTTTACAAATTTTTACGGGTTTGACTTGTCACAGCTATAAAGCTCTGCCCTCCCCTACCCACTCCAGTTTTCTCCATTGCCCCGCTCTCGATTTCCTCTATCTCCAAAGTTTGCCTCCACACTTCCGTTTTTTTTACTTGACCTTTTACTCAAAAAATTGCTTACTAAAGTTCTATGATTAAAAATATAATTTTTGATATTGGCGGCGTTCTTGTAGATTTTGATCCTGCCAAAACTTTACGCGAAATGGGACTTCCAGAAGAAGAAGTCCAGGTAATTGCCCAGCACACAGCCTTTAATCCTTTTTGGATTGAATTTGACCGCGGGGTTATGGATAAAGAAGATGTCATCAAAAAAATGAAAGAAGGACTTCCCGAAAATTACAGGGCCGCTGCAGACCGATTTTTTCACCAGGAAATTATGAAAACCGTCACTTCTTTTAATTATTCTGCTGGTTGGGTAAAAAGTTTGAAAGAAAGAGGACTGAAAATTTATCTTTTGACAAATTATGCCAGCTGGATGTTTGATTATCATTTTGAAAACACATTTACTTTTGCCCCTTATGTTGACGGGCAGGTAGTTTCCGGTAAGGAAAAAGTTGTAAAACCAGATCCAAAAATCTACCAGATAATTCTTTCAAGGTACAATTTAAATCCTGAAGAATCGGTTTTTATTGATGACCGCCTGGAAAATGTGGAAGCCGCCCAGAAAGAAAAAATACACGGCATTCATTTTACAAATTATGATGAAGTTGTCCGCAAACTGGAAGAACTTTTGTAACAGTTTATATTTTAAATCCCAAAAAAGTCTTAAATACAAACTGTTACAATAAGCCCCAAAGATTTTGTAACAGTTTGTATTTAAGATTCTGGGGTATCTCTAATTATCGCTGGTAACCAAAACATAGCGAGGATCTTCAGGGAGCATAACAGCCGGAGATTTTCTTAATTCCATTCCAGAGCCATCTTTCAAGAACGAAACTTTTAATCCCGGATAATATTTTTCTTTGATAATTTCGACCTGCTCTTTTATGTGGTTAAAATTCACAGATTCCTGAGCCTGGGGATTGTTTGTATTTTGAACCGGCATAAACTGTTCTACCAGCGAATGACGAGGAACAAACAAAGGTTCAGAACCAAGATAATTATTTCGGTAGCAGAACCAGGCGTACAAATCCTTGCCCAAAGCAGAAGTAATATTTTTGTAAACAGTGTAATTAATAGGAACTGAATGCTGCTGGGAAAGTTTTATAAAAGGTGATGAAAGTTTAATTTCAAAAGCCATATTCCTTTGATTTTCAGCTTTATCGGTAATTCTTACATACTGCATCGCTTCAAAAAAAGGAATTAAACCTGTAGAAATTTTTTCGGCTTTTACTTTACCGTCTTCATCAGGAACTAAAGGATCTTCATCAAAAAGCGAAGGAACTTTTATTCTTGTTGATTTTATTTCTTCATATATGAACGAACATTCTTTAAAACATTCCAATTGTTCCATAACTTCTTTACCACGCTGGCGGGGCAACTGCATTTCGTCAAGAAGTTCCTGCAAAGAATTGTAACGCAAAACAATGTCTTTGGGGGTTTCCTGATTTTTGCTTTGAACAGCATGAGTTGTAAAAATAGAAAGAAGGAGGCGGCCGTTTTTTCCAAACGGAACTTTTTCGGCACCGGTCAATTTCATAGTAATATTGTTGTATTTACGAACAAAAACATTACGATTTGTATCTCGGAGAGGCAGGGCAGCACTAATAAAAACCGAAGGAATATAACTTCTATTTTGTGTTAAATTTTGATTTTCTTCTTCAAAAAGTGAACTTTGTAAAACTAATGGTGGTTGAATTTTTCCCATTTAAATCTTTCCTACCCTCTATAAAAATACCATATAAATGACAATCTTTCAATGTTAGATTCTTTGTAACAGTTTTTATTTTAAAGCAACAGTTATGATTGTAACAGTTTTTATTTTAAAACTATTAGAC
>CAVFQN010000125.1:0-4538 GCA_963624615.1 Treponemataceae bacterium
CGAACGGAGGGGCACGCCAAAAAAAATCCACCCACAATCCCAAAAATCAATATAAAATTTTCCCCATTTCTGTTAAAATTCCGGTATGGCAAATACAAAAAAATCTATTCAGCGGTTGAGTTTCAGGATTACGCCGACGCTTTTTGCGGTGGACGATGCTTCTTATAAAGGTGAATTTACGGCGGACCCGGTGACCTCTCTTTACAATGCGGGGGCGGGCGAAAGGCCTGCTTTTGATGACTGCGGGCTTTTTCTTTACAGAATTGCGGCGGCCTTTTTTGAGGGGCTTTTGAAATTTGATGGAATTGAGTTGAGCCGGGAAAAAACTCTTGTGCCGCTTGATGATGATTTGATTTCCACTTTGCTTTCCAAGGCGCCTTTTTGTATTGGCAGCGAAAATCTTACGGCGGACTGGCTAAAAAATCTTTGGGGGCTTTTGAACGGCGTTTTTGCCCGGGAAATTGCTTCCTACGATGGAACGGTAGCCATGTATCTGGCGGAAAAAGATTCTCATTTGAAGGTGGCGGAAAAAATCTTCTTTCATATTGTAGAAAATAAGGCGGATGAAAATTATCCTTTTGCTTTTTTGGCGACTTATTCTACAAAAGATAAAAACGAAAAAATCATTCATGTGCCGCTGAAATATGCCCTGACTGAATATAAAAATAATCGCGATAAGATTTTGGATTTGCTGGCCTGTTTGAATAGAGCTGGGGATGCCTGTCCTTTGATTGGGGAGTTTGTTGAAAAGGGCGAAATGTTTCATCCCCTCAAATTAAAGTCCGCTGAGGCCTGGGAGATTTTAAAATCCATTCCGCAAATTGAAGAAACGGGGATTGTCTGCCGTATTCCTGACTGGTGGAAAAAGAAAAAGCATCATGCCGGCGTCAACGTTCAGCTTGGCGAAAAAAGAAAATCGCTTTTGGGGCTGGATTCTATCATCGGGATGCAGGGATTTTTGGAAGTGGACGGCCTTGTCCTTTCTAAAGAAGATGTAAATGATTTGCTTAAGCAGACGGAAGGGCTGGCTCTTATCAAGGGCAAGTGGATTGAGGTAAATCACGAAAAGCTTCAAAAACTGCTTTCTGAAATGGAAAAATACAGTGGCGACATTTCGCTTCTGGAGGCAATCAAACTTTCCGGCCAGGTGGAAGAAGAAAATGCGGATAATGCTGATGGCGAAATTTCTGTTTCCAACGGTGAATGGCTTAAATCTATTTTTGACCAGTTGCGAACTCCGCCAAAAATCCAACTGCCCCAGCATTTGAACGCGACTCTCCGCCCTTACCAGAATACTGGTTACAGCTGGCTTAGTGCTATGTCATCTTTTGGTTTTGGTGCCTGTCTTGCTGATGACATGGGGCTTGGAAAAACCCTGCAGATTTTGACTTTGCTTGAATCCATTTACGAAAAAAATCCGGCTGCGAAAATCCTTTTGATTGTTCCTGCCAGTTTGATTGGTAACTGGCTTAAGGAGTGCGAAAAGTTTACGCCAGGCTTGCCGGTGAAAGTCCTGCATAGTTCTGCGGTGAAAAAAGCACCGGTGGCTGGTGCCACAGTGGACGTCCCTGCGGAGAGCATGGCTGAAGCCGTGGGCGAAAATCTTGACTTTGCCTTCCTCAACATCACAACTTACGGAATGACTGGCCGGCTGGAATCGCTTAAATCTATAAAATGGGACAAAATCATTTTGGACGAAGCCCAGGCCATCAAAAATCCCCTCAGCAAGCAGACAAAAAACATCAAGGCACTTTCTGCCAACGGAAAAATCGCCCTGACCGGTACCCCTGTCGAAAACGACCTTTCAAACCTCTGGTCACTTTTTGATTTTTTGGACAAGGGGCTTTTGGGAACTTCTGCGGAATTCAAAAATTTCACAAAAACGCTTTCCGAAAATCCTGCCGGCTATGCAAAATTAAAAAAGATGATTTCGCCTTTTATGCTGCGCCGACTTAAAACTGACAAGGCAATCATTTCGGACTTGCCGGAAAAAAACGAAATTACAGACTACATTTCTTTTTCCAAAAAACAGTCCGTCCTTTACAAAAAATATGTTGATGAACTGGAGAAAAAACTTGAAAAAGCAAAGTTTGAATCCATAGAACGAAAGGGCCTGGTTCTTTCAAGTTTGATGAAGTTGAAGCAGATTTGTAATCACCCAGATCAGTTTTTGGGAATGGAAAATTATGATGAAAGTGACAGCGGAAAATTTGAAATGCTGCGTCAAATCTGCCAGACCATTTACGAAAAACGCGAGCGGGTTTTGATTTTTACCCAGTTCAAAGAAATCACCGGCAAGTTGGACGATTTCCTCTCAGAAATTTTTGGAACCCGCGGATTTGTCCTTCACGGTGGAACGACTGTCAAAAAACGCACCCAGATGGTGGAAGAATTCCAGAGCGAAAAATATATTCCTTACATGGTCTTGAGCGTAAAAGCCGGCGGAACTGGTTTAAACTTAACAAAGGCCAACCACGTAATTCATTTTGACCGCTGGTGGAATCCGGCAGTGGAAAATCAGGCAACAGATCGCGCCTTCAGAATCGGGCAGACAAAAAATGTGATGGTTCACAAATTTGTCTGCAAAGGAACGATTGAAGAAAAAATCGACGAACTGATTGAAGGCAAAAAGCAGCTGGCCAAAAATGTAATCGGCGAAACAAGCGGCGAAAGCTGGATTAGCGAAATGTCGAACGAAGAACTCTTTAATCTTTTAAAACTGGAGGCCTAAGATGAGCTGGGATTATTACGGCGGATACGGCGGATATACTTACACAAGCGTTGCCGAGTTAAAAGCAAAAGCAAAAAAAATCATAGAAAAAGCAGAAAAATCCGGCGAAAAAATGAATCCGGTCAAAATTGAAGGCAGAACCATCGCAAAATCCTGGTGGGGCAAAGCCTGGTGCGAAAATCTCGAAAGCTATGCCGACTACTACAGCCGCCTGGAACGTGGTCGAAAATACGTGCGTGCAAATTGCGTCGTAGATTTGCAAATTGAAAGCGGCCAAGTTTATGCCCAGGTGATTGGCAGTTCTTCGTCTCCCTACAAAATCCACATCACGATTGATCAGCTTTCCGACGACCAGTACGAATCCATCTGCAAAAAATGTTCCTCAAAAATTCAGAACATTGACTCCCTCATAAAAGGCGATTTTCCCGACGATCTTAAAGAACTTTTCCTCCAGAAAAAAGGCGGCCTCTTCCCAAGCATGGCAAAAATCCACTTTAATTGCTCCTGCCCCGACTGGGCCGATATGTGTAAACACGTTGCCGCTGCCCTTTACGGAATTGGTGCCCGCTTCGACAAAGACCCCCTGCTTTTTTTCAAACTGCGTGGCGTGGATACGGAAAAACTCATAGGCAAAGCCATCCAGAACAAAATTGAAATGATGTTGGAAAATGCCGACGCCAAAAGCGACCGCCTGCTTGCCGATGATGAAGGTTTAGCCTTGTTTGGGCTTTAGGATTTTTATCTGGGCGCCTGCCGGCTAAGCCGGCACCGGGCTTTCCGGTGTTCCGCTATCGCTTCATTCCTCCGTTCGCTACGCTCACTCCGGAACGCCTTCGGCGCACCTCCAATCCCTGGCGCAAAAGAAAATCTTAGTTCTCCAGCGCAATTTCTCCGTTCAAAAAGTCCAGAGCATAAATCTGCTTTATTCCATTGTGATAAGTTACCGGCACATTATCCATAGTAATCAGAAATTTTGGAAAATTGTCCTTTACCATTAGAAGCGGTCTAAGTTCCCGGTTTAAAGTTTCTTCGTCGCGGACAGTCAGAGCCACCTGAACGTATTTAAAAGCACCGTTTTTTTCTATTACAAAGTCAATTTCAGCATCATCAATTTTTCCTACATAGATTTTATAAAGTTTTCGGTGAAGTTCCAAAAAAATCAGATTTTCCAGGATATGACCTTCGTCCCCGGTTTTTGAACCAAGCATAAAAAATCTTAGGCCCATATCCACTGCGTAATATTTTTCCAGAGTTTTTAAGATATTTTTGCCTTTTACATCAAAGCGGTTAACTTTGTAAAAAAGATAAGTTTCGCACAGGGATGAAAGACAAAGTTCTACAAGGGCAGGAGAAGTTTTTCTGCCGGAAGAAACAAAAGAGTCTGCAATTTTTTTTGGTGACAGAATGTTTCCTGTGTTTTGCAGGGCAAATTTTACCATTTTTTCCAGCATAAGGGTATCTGTAATTTTTTTTCGCTGCTGAATGTCTTTTAAAACAATCGTTGAATAAAGTCCGCCAATGTAATCTTTTATGTTTTCGTTCTGACCGTAAATGTTGTGCAGGTAAGGAAATCCGCCGTAAGTTATGTAAAGCCTGTAAAGCGATGCCAGGTCCAGATTATTTTCTGGAAAAGTTTTTTTGTAACCCAGCTGAAATTCCGTAAAAGAAAATGGCAGAATGTTTATTTCAACGTAGCGGCCGGAAAGTAGTGTTGCAATTTCGCTCGAAAGCATACTTGCGTTTGAGCCGGTCAAATAAATGTCAATGTTTGGCAGCAAAAAAAGTGAATCTATGGCTTTTTCAAACT
>CAVFQN010000126.1:0-2901 GCA_963624615.1 Treponemataceae bacterium
CCTCTGTAAACATATCATTCAATTCTGTCATTTTTACAAAGTAAGTTTTCAGTTTAGAAGTTTTTGGATTATTTGATAATGGCTTTTTTATTTGAACTGCTTTGTGGCGATTTTCACTGAACTCGGGTGGGGTTGAAATCGCTGAACTCTAACAGAATCTAAAAAAGTTCGTGTTTTCTGTGGGGGCTGTTGGTTTTCTACTGCTAATTATTCGACTGTTTATAACCGGGAGAGCGAAAAACCAGATTAAAATCGTGCTTTTATTGGTTTTCGTGTGGTTCGCTCCGCGCAGTAATGTCATGCTGAACTCGTTTCAGGGTCTCTGTCGTATGAGCCAAACACAAACTATTTTCGCAACTTTTTTTCCAAGATATTTCCCATCTTTTTTCCTATTATAAAATCATAAAAGTTCAACTAGCAGATTACAAGCATCGATTAACTGGAAATCGCCGGCTGTTAGAGTCGGGCTGAACTTTGTTAAAGGTTTGTACGCGAAGCTATGATAAATGCCTTTGTACACAATAAATGGGTAGAAGGCAACGACCCTATGATTTCTGTATTTTGTGACAGAATCGAAATTCTTTCTTGCGGTTCAATTCCTGCTGGGCAAACATTGGAAGGATTTTTTGCCGGGGAATCAGTCCCTGTAAATCAAAAACTTTCTGAAATATTTTTACAGCTTCATATCAGTGAAAAAACAGGGCGTGGAGTTCCAATCGTCGTAGAAAAATATGGTAAATCTGCTTACGAATTTCGCGAAAATGCTGATGAAAGTCGGTTTCGGGGCAGCCAGGCTAAAATGCTTCCCCTTAAAATTCTTTCTTCAAGTCAGACCGGTCGCCAGTATCTTGTTGCCCATGTTTTAAGACGCAAGGAATTTAAGACCTTCCGCCTAGACAATATGCTTGAGGTAAAAATCGGTAATGTCTGTAATGAATATGACACTGTAAAAGAAAAGTTTATGGCTTCTCAAAAATATTTGTGGGGAGCAAGTTTTGGAAACTTTAAGGAACTTCAGACTGTTGAGTTCACAGTAAAATTCAGGGAAAATGAAGAACATATTTACCAGCGCTTAGTTCGCAAAAAACGCTGTGGAAAAGTTGAACGCCTTTTGCCCACTCAGGCCTGCTATTCTGCCACAGTCTGGGATGTAAACGAAATGATTCCCTGGATTCGAACTTTTATAATGCGGATTACCGACTTTCACATTTCTGACAAAGAAATAGAAGAACGTTTTTGGGCCGACCTTTACAAAATGAGGGACTTGTATGCTTTTTAGTGAACTTTACGGAACTTATTACAACACTGTGGCAAAAATCCTTGAAAAAGCCTTGAGTTCTCCTCTTACCAGCGACGAACTTTATTCTACCATCGTGGAAAATGCCTATGACGAAAGCGTGGTGCCGATTACGGATGCAATCAACAGGGAAAAGTGGCAGCTTTTGAAGTTTGACCGCGAAAAAAACAATTATTCTTCTATTATAAATATAAAGCGCAATCCACAGATGCCGCTGACCAATTTGCAAAGGCAGTATCTAAAATCTCTTTTGGCTGACAAGAGGATTCTGCTTTTTGACCTTGATTTTACTTATTTTGAAAAACTCCTTTCTGATGTTGAACCCTTGTGGCAGCAGGAAGATTTTGCCGTTTTTGACCAGTATCATGATGGAGATAATTTTGAAGATGAAGATTATAAAAATCGTTTCCGAATGATTTTAAAGGCAAAGGAAAAAGGCAGGCCCTTAGACTTTACCCTTAAAAATCGGCATGAAAAAGAATTTAAGGTTTCAGGGATTCCTGAAAAAATTGAATATTCACAAAAGGATGATAAATTCCGCCTTGTGCTTGCAGGAAAAAGTGAAGCGCACATTATAAACTTGGGAAGAATTGTGACTTTATCTTTTGCGGAAAATTATCGCAAAAAGAGTAATTCACCTTTTCAAAAAACTGAAACGGACACAATCGTTCTTGAACTTACCGATGAAAGAAATGCCTTAGAAAGAGTGAGCATGCATTTTGCGAATTTAAAAAAACGTACAATAAAAATTGATGAAAATAAATACAAAATGGAACTTGAGTTTAACCGCGAGGATAAAACAGAAATGGTAATCCGCCTTTTGCAGTTTGGCCCGGTGCTCAAAGTTCTTGAACCTTCCTATATTGTTGCGGAAATTGTGCGAAGAATTGGAATGCAGTTCAGGTTAATGCAGTAGACACTTATGTCATCCCGAATAAAACAAACCGTCATCCCAAACTTGTTTCGGGATCTATTTTCGCAACAAATTTTCCTCGAAAAAAACATTACTTTGCCTTATCCTTAAAATGTAACAGGAGGCAGACTATGATTGAAGTTAAGGGAAAATATAACATGGCGAAGGTTTTTACGGATAATCTTGAACAATCCGGGCGGGTACAGATTGAACGGCTTTGTAATCAGCCTTATGCGAAAGACAGCAAAATCCGCATGATGCCTGACGTTCACGCGGGGGCGGGCTGCACGATTGGAACGACCATGACTATTACGGATAAAATTTGCCCGAATCTTGTGGGCGTGGACATTGGCTGCAGAATGGAAACTTTGATTATCAAGGCGACTTCTTCTGCCAGCGAAAACTTTGACCCGGAAAAACTTGATAAGTGCATAAGACAAAATATTCCGGTTGGGCGGGAAGTAAGGCGGCGAGGGGAGCTGTATAAATTCGTAGACGAAATTGAATTTGATAAAATCCGCTGTAAAAAGGCAAATATTGAAAATGCGCGCCGTTCGCTTGGGACTTTGGGCGGCGGTTATAACGAATTTATAATTATGCCGAATATTTTATCTAAATCCTTATAATACAGATATAAAGTTATTCTTTAATCGGAATTTCATTGGAGTGTCTTTTTTAATGTCACTCCAAT
>CAVFQN010000127.1:0-6986 GCA_963624615.1 Treponemataceae bacterium
GATAGTAGCGGGCTCTGAGGCCTTCATCTCCGTAAATTCTTGTCTGCATTTCTACGTCAAAAACTCTGTCGGAGTCTTTGAGATAAACGTCCAGGCGGACGCCGCGTTTGTTGGAAATATTTTCCAGAGTAAATTCTGGCGTGAGATTTTCGACGTGGTCGATTTTGACGTCCAGCAAGATTTCCAGCAGGTGGGTACAAATCTTTTGGTTTTCCATAACTTTTCTAAACATGAAGTCATCTGTAAATTCGAGTTTTTTGAAAGTTTCGCTCATAAAGTGAAAATTTTTGATATTTTGTGGAAAAATCGGTGCCCGCGTTAGGCTATGGAGCTGCTGCGAAGGCAGTTTCAACTGCCGAAGCAGAAGACCGCAGCGGCACTATTTGTGCCGCGAGGACTTAGAGCGTTAGCGAACAGCGGAACAGCCGACCCGTAGCGGAGTGAGGGCGAAGCCCGAACGGAGCGGAGGGGAACGCCCAAATCTCCGGTTTAAAAATGGTCTTTGTGTTTTCACTACGGGCGAAAATTGCTATAATCCGCTTTATGATTAAGAATTATTTTTGGGTGTTTTTTATTTCGATGTTGCCGCTGGTTGAACTGCGCGGTGCTATTCCGGTTTCGCAGGCTTTGGAAATGCCGATTTTGCCTTCCTATATTGTGAGTATTTTGGGAAATATGCTTCCGGTGCCAATTATTTATTTATTTGCACGAAAATTTTTGGAATGGGGGCAGGATAAGAAGATGATTGGCGGAATCTGCCGATTTTTTTTGACTAAGGGGCGCTCTGCTGGTGAAAAATTGCAGGAAAAGGCTGGACGTGGTTTTTTTATGGCTCTGTTTTTGTTTGTTGCCATTCCTTTGCCGGGAACTGGAGCTTGGACTGGAACTTTGGCAGGCAGTCTGCTAGGGATGAAATTCCGAGATACTGTAATTGCGGTTATGCTGGGCGTTTTGCTTGCCGGTTGCATTATGATGACCGGTTCGCTTGGCTTGTTTAAGGCGATTTTCGCGATGATGGGAAAATAAGGTTGGGGCTTGCCTAGTAATGTGACTTGGTCTTGAGCGACGTGAGTCTTGAGTGTTGTGGGGCTTGCATGCCGGCGATTAGCCCTTATTGCAAAAAATGCACATTCAATATAAATTGTAATATCGTAATTTTTGAGGTGTGTTATGTCTGACGAAATATTTGATTTCACAATCGAAAACTTGGGACCTTGTACAATCCAGTCTCCGATTAAACTTTCCACTGTGCATGGTGATTATACAGCGAATTATGTAAGAGATGATTCTTACGTTATTTCTGAAGTAAATGTTTATGATAAAACAAAGCCTATAAAACTTGATTCTTCTAATTTGATGGAAAAAGCCGGCCCTCGTGAAAAAATCTACTTTGACCCGGCTCATGCAAAGGCAGGAATTTGTACTTGTGGTGGGCTTTGTCCTGGGTTGAATGATGTTATTCGTGCTATTGTACGTTGTTTGAATACTCGTTACGGAGTAAAAACTGTAAAGGGCTATCAGTTTGGTTTTCATGGATTTTTCGCAGAAGAAGGATATGAGCCAATTGAACTTGACCGTTATCTGATTGACGAAATCCATAAGATTGGTGGAACTTATTTGGGAACTAGCCGCGGTGGTGGTCAGCGGGTTGAAGAAATTGTTGACTGTCTGGAACGCGACGGAATTAATATGCTTTTTATCATCGGTGGTGATGGTACTCAGCGCGGTTCTTATGATATTGCCTGTGAAGTTGAAAAGCGTGGCATGAAGTGTGCTGTTGTCGGGGTTCCAAAAACTGTTGATAATGATTTGATGTTTATTGACCGTTCATTTGGTTTTGAAACTGCTGTTCAGCGTGCTAAGGAAGCTGTTGCTGCTGTTCATATGGAAGCTGCCAGCCAGATTAATGGTATTGGCTTGGTTAAATTGATGGGGCGTGAAGCAGGATTTATTGCTACAGAGGCTGCTTTGGCTTCTCACGAAACTAATTTCTGTTTGATTCCTGAAGTTCCTTTTGAGATGGATGGTGAACACGGATTTTTATCTTGCCTGGAACGCCGCCTTGCAAAACGCGGTCATGCTGTAATTGTTGTTTCTGAAGGTGCTGGCCAGGATTTGCTCAAGTCTACTGGTGCAACAGATGCTTCTGGTAACAAAAAACTTTCTGATATTGGTCTTTATTTGAAGTCCGAAATCGAAAAATATTTTAAGGCTAAGAATATCGAAATCAATTTGAAATATATCGACCCTTCTTACCAGGTTCGAGCTTCTGTGACAACTGCTTCTGATTCTATCTACTGCGAACGTTTGGGAAATAACGCTGTTCATGCTGCTATGGCTGGTAAAACTAAGTGTGTAATTGGTCTGGTTCACGATAAATTTGTTCACCTGCCAATCAAGGCTGTTACCGCTCATAGAAATGCGGTTGACCCGGAGGGTTCTCTCTGGCGTGACTGTCTGGATGCTACAGGTCAGCCAATCCTTATGTGTAACGATCTTGTTAAGGCTCAGGAAAAAATGGCTGCTGCTGTTGCCGGAGCTAAATCTAAGCCAAGTGAGCAGAAAAAAGGAAAATAAACGTTTGAGAAGGTGCTGCCTTTAGCAGAAGTGCCTTTTGAATATGCTAGCAAAAAAGCCTGTCCTTTTGGGATGGGCTTTTTTTTATGAAACTTCTAAAAGTTGCAAGTTTTCAGAAGTTTTTTTTCAGAAGTGAGCCTCTAAAAATTGTCTAGAATATAAGAAATATCCACGATAGACCGGAGAAAATTTTGGCTGTATTTTAAACCTATGAAAAATTTACTGGAAGAATACGGATATTCAAAATTTGACATTGAAAACCGGGTTATCGAATGTTGGAATAATATTTTTGATCAGAAAAATCCTAATCATTTTTATTTTGATGCTGATGATGATAGCGGTTATATGGAAGACACCGGAAATGACGACGCCAGAACTGAAGGTATGTCTTATGGTATGATGATGGCTGTCCAGATGAACCGAAAGGATATTTTTGACAAAATCTGGAAATGGGCTAGAACTTATATGTACCTGGACAAGGGGCCAAATGCTGGATTTTTTTGCTGGTCCAATCAGATTGATGGCAGAAAAAATGCTGATGGACCTGCCCCTGATGGCGAAGAATATTTTGCAATGGATTTATTTTTTGCGGCAGAGCGGTGGGGAAATGGACAGGGAATTTTTAATTATACGGAAGAAGCCCGGGCAATTTTGAGAACTGCAATTCATGGGCCTAACAAAATGTGGGATATCAAAAATCACCACATTCGTTTTGTTTGTAATTGTCCTTTTACAGATCCGTCTTATCATCTTCCTCATTTTTATGAAATTTTTGCTGAACGTGCTGACCCTGCCGATAAAGAGTTTTGGCTGGCAGCGGCAAAAGCCAGCCGGGAATATCTGGTAAAAGCCTGCCACAGTGAAACTGGCCTTGCGGCTGAATACGCAACAGACGAAGGTCAGCCCCTCCCTCCAAAGCAGCATGGAACATTTTTCAGCGATTCTTACCGGGTTGCAGCAAATATCGGAATGGACGCCCTTTGGTGTGGAAAAACTCCGGAATTGTCGCAGATTGCCGAAAAAATCATCAACTTTTTTGATGGAAAATCTCTGGATGAATTAAAAGATTATTATGTTGATGGACGGCCTTTGAAAAAAAATGCCCGACATCCGATTGGCCTTGTTGCGACTGTTGCACAGGCGGCTCTGGCTGTTTCTGAAAGTGGGGCTGAGCGGGCGGCAGCCGAGCGGGCTGTAAAACGTTTTTGGGAAACTCCAATGAGAACTGGCCGTCGTCGTTATTATGATAACTGTCTCTACTTTTTTGCTATGTTGGCATTGAGCGGAAAATATGTAAGATATTAGCTGTGGTCTGAGCTTGCTTCAGCAAATTTCTTAAGGGGGGCTAAAAATTGCAATTTTTAGAGGCTCCCAATTTCTTAAATCATAGGGGAAAATATGTTAAAAATATCTGTTAATGGCAATTCTCTGCCACTTTGTTTTGTTTGCGATGAAAATGAATTTTCCGGTGTAAAGAAAATTGCTGATAAAGTAAGGCTGGACGTTCGGCGGGTGACTGGGATTTTGCCGCCTGCGTCAACTGCCACCCCTCAGGGCAATATCCCTCTCATTTACGGTACACTAGGCTCTAGCCCTCTAATTGAAAAAGAACTTTCCCCTCAAACCCTTGAAAAAATCCGGGGCAAACGCGAAGTTTACGCTTTTCTTGTGTCTTCTTCAAAAATCATAATTGCCGGTTCAGATAAACGCGGTACAATTTATGGACTTTTCCATTTTTCAGAACTTTTGGGCGTTTCTCCGCTGGTGGATTGGGCTGATATTTTGCCTGCCCACAAGGACGAAATCGAACTAGAGGAAGGTGAATTTATTTCCAAAGAACCAAGTGTTCGTTTCCGCGGATTTTTTATAAATGATGAATGGCCTGCTTGTGGTAACTGGTGCAATCATAATTTTGGAGGATTTAACGCCAAAATGTATGAACACGTTTTTGAATTGCTTTTGCGTCTGAAAGGAAATTATCTTTGGCCGGCAATGTGGGCTGCTCGTTTTAGTGATGATGGGCCGGGGCTTGCAAATGCAGAACTGGCTGATGAACTGGGGGTAATTATGGGGGCCAGTCATCACGAACCTTGCTGCCGGGCTGGCGAAGAATACAAACATTTGCGTGGTCAGGACTCTGTTTATGGAGATGCCTGGAATTTCCGCACAAACGAAAGCGGAATCACAAAATTCTGGGAAGATGGTCTCAAACGTTCTGGTAAATTTGAAAATGTAATTACGGTTGGTATGCGGGGCGAAGCGGATACCGCAATCATGCAAAATGCTACCCTGGCAGACAATATTCAGCTCTTGCGGGATGTTTTAAGAACTCAAAATTCCCTTATCAAAAAATATGTAAATGAAGATTTGGACAAAGTTCCCCGAATGCTGGCCCTTTACAAGGAAGTTGAGCCATATTTTTATGGTGACAAGCATACAAAAGGTCTGATGGACAGCCCTGAACTCGAGGGCGTTACTTTGATGCTTTGTGATGATAATCATGGCAATCTTCGTACTGTGCCTACTGAGCAGATGAGAAATCACAAGGGCGGATATGGAATGTATTATCATTTTGATTATCATGGCTGGCCTTTTAGTTATGAATGGCTCAATACAAATTATCTTCCAAAAGTAAAAGAACAGATGTGTGCTGCTTATGATTTTGGAATTCGGGATTTGTGGATTGTGAATGTTGGTGATATTATGACCAACGAATTACCTTTATCCTATTTTCTGCATTTGGCTTATGATTACGAAAAATATTCAAAAGCAGAAAATACTGTCCAGGACTACACAAAAGCCTGGATCGGTCAGCAATTTTCAAGCCTTAGCCAGGAACAAAAATCTGAAATTGACTTTATCATCAATGGTTATACAAAATTGGCAAATATGAGGCGGACAGAGTGCCTTTGGCCAGAAACTTTCCACCCAATCAATTTTGGCGAAAGCGATAAGATTTTAGCCCTTGCAAATGACATTATTGGCCGGGCAGAAAAACTTAAATCAGAAATTCCGGAAAATCTTTTGCCAGGTTATTTTCTGGAAGTTTACCTTCCAGCCTGTGGAACTATGAATGTCCTTAGAATGCAGCTTTACTCTGGCAAAAATCGCTGGTTCGCTGGCAAATCTGCTCTGGCTGCCAATGCTTATGCTGATAAAGTCCGCGAATGTTACAAATATGACCAGGCCTTGGTTTCAGAATGTGATAAAATCGACGGCGACAAGTTTTTTGCTTCTGCCTGGTCTGAACATTTTGGTTTTAGTCATTGGTGCGAGGCTGAAAATCATTATCCGACCTACACTTATGTTGAACCTACCCGAAAAAAGCGTTTTGTTGCCTGGGTTGATGGCCAGGAATTTACGACAAGTGGCCAGGATTGGACCAACCGCAATTTGAAAATCACCACTTTTAGAAATCCGGATGTAAAAGAAGTTCAAATTAAAATTGCTTTTTGCTGTGAAGGCGGGGTTTCCTATAATATGAATTTTGCTGATGATTGTGGCAAGTGGCTTTCGGCTAGTGTAGCTTCTGATAAGGAATTTTTGATAGATACAATCACAATTTCGATTGACAGGGAAAAACTGGCAGAAATGGCTGGGCCTTTGCCTTCCGGGGCTGGTGTGTCAGATTCCAGGGTGGGGGATTCGTATTCTGGGGTGGAAAAATCACCTTCCGGGGCTGGAAATTCACCTTCCGGGGCGGCCGCTGGCACAAGGGACTTTTCTCCTCGCGGTCTTTTGAAAATTGAAAGTAACGATGGACATGCTTCAAGGCTTTTGATAAATGTGGAAATTGACGCAAGTTTGCCGGCTGGAATTCAAGCGAACGCCCTGCAAGGAGATTGCCCATCTGGTGAGCAAATCCCATCTTCTCAAGAAAAAATCTCCTCTCAATCCGATTTCCCTGCCGGCACTTTCATCCAAACTGAAAATTACATCAGCATGGAAGCCCAGCATTATTTTGCAAAGGCTGATGGGGCTAGCGGCGGACATTTTGAAATCCTCCCTGGCTACGGAAAAACTCTTTCCGCTGTCAAAGCATTTCCTGTGGAAAAATCCTATCCAAAAGGAAAAAATGCTCCTTATGTGGAATATAAATTTGCCCTGGAAAAAGAAAATGTCATGACTTTTGATTTTTATCTTAATCCTTCAAATCCTGCTTATAAAGATAACAAACTCCAGTTTATAATGGAAATAAATGGTCAAAAAATCCTGAATAACCTGGTCGATGAAAATTTTGCGGTTGGCGACAATCAGGAACCTTGGGGCAGCGACGTCACAAATAATATCCGTATTTCGTCGGTTTATGGGGATTGCTGCAAAGGTTTGAATACTCTGCGGATTTATCCTGTTACTCCAAATATTGTTTTGGAAAAAATTGTGATTTATCCTGCAAATCAGATTATGCC
>CAVFQN010000128.1:0-11506 GCA_963624615.1 Treponemataceae bacterium
CAGATGGAATTTTATGCTTTTGTGCATTTTACGGTAAATACTTTTACAGATAAAGAATGGGGCGACGGTACGGAAAATCCGGAAATCTTTAATCCCCAAAAACTTGATACAGACCAGTGGTGTAAGGCCATAAAATCAGCTGGAATGACCGGTCTGATTTTGACCTGCAAGCACCACGACGGATTTTGTCTCTGGCCAAGCAAATTCACTAATCATTCTATTGCGGCCAGCCCTTTTCGTGATGGCAAAGGTGATATTGTGGCAGAAACGATGGCGGTCTGCAAAAAATTCGGCTTAAAATTCGGGATTTATCTTTCGCCTTGGGATAGAAATTCAAAACTTTATGGCCAGGGAAAGGCTTATGATGATTATTTTATCTCCCAACTTACGGAACTTTTGACAAATTACGGCCCGATTTTTTCAGTCTGGTTTGATGGAGCGTGTGGAGAAGGCCCGAACGGCAAAAAACAGGTTTACGATTTTCCGCGGTATTATGAAGTGGTCAGAAAATTGCAGCCGGATGCCTGCATCAGTATTTGCGGGCCGGATGTCCGCTGGTGTGGAAATGAGGCCGGGCATTGCCGTCAGGCAGAGTGGAGTGTCGTTCCTTTGAGAACAAAAGACACAGAAATTATCAAAGAACGCAGCCAGCACGAAGATTCTGCGGAATTTCGTCAACGGGAGATTTTTGCCAGTGATGAAGATTTAGGAAGTCGGAAAATCCTGGAAAATGAAGCGGATTTAATCTGGTACCCGGCAGAAGTGAACACGTCTATCCGGCCGGGTTGGTTTTATCATAAATCTGAGGATGATAAGGTTCGTTCTCTGGAAGAATTAATCGACATTTATTACAAATCGGTGGGCGGTAATGCAACATTTTTGCTGAATATTCCGCCGACACCGGAAGGACTTTTTCACCAGAACGATGTAAAACGCCTGCAGCAAATTGGGGACTATTTGAGGTCGGCTTTTGGAAAGGTACTGGCCAGGGCGGATTTTCCCGATTGTCAGAAAAATGATGCGGGATTTGTCTACGAGTTCGACACTTCCGGGCTGAAAATCCGTCATATTGTTTTGCAGGAAGATATTAGCCAAAGCCAGCGAGTGGAAGGGTTCAAGGTGGAAGTTTTGTGTGATGACGGATTTGGCGGTACTGGTGACGATACAGGTAGCATCGGCGGTAGAAATGGCACCCAGGGGGCAGAAAAATCTTCTGGTGATGTCGAAAAAGGTCTCTGGCAGGAAATTTACACAGGCAGCGTCATCGGCTATAAAAAAATCATCAGGCTGGAAAAAACGATAAAAACCGACCGCATAAGATTCTCAGTTACAGATTGCCGCTGTCAGCCGGTTATAAAATCTGTGATAATTTATTAAAATCTAAGAGAACTTTCTTTTAGAGAATTACGAGGAAACAAAATGATACACGAAATTACATTAAAACAGTGGCACGATGATGATTGTGTTAAATTTAATAAAGAATATAAACTGACTTTTGGGCAGTGTGATATAAATAATAAAATTGCTTTGGCGGAACTTTTGCTGCTCACTTCGGATACGGCGGTCGAAGATTATAATCAAAAGGGACTTTCCTGGCAGTTTTTAGTTGACCACGGAGTTTCAATTTTGACTTCCAGGCAATCGTATCACATCGAAAAAATGCCTGTCGCAAATCAAAAAATCACCCTGACAACTTGGGAAGAAAAATCGGAAGGGCTTCAGCTTTCCCGAAAATACGAAATCACCGATAGCGAGTCTGGTCAACTGCTGATTAAAGGCTGGTCTTTTTGGACTGTTGTTGATTTTGAAAAACGCAAGATTATCCCACCAAAAATGTTTACTTTGCGGCCTGCTCCGACTTTTTACACTGAATATGACGGCATAAAGCCTGGTAAAATCATCCTCCCTGAAATTTTGGCCGAAATTGGAAGCCATAAAATTCTTTTTTCTGATATGGATGCAAATGGTCACACAAATAATTCAAAATACATCAATTTTGTAATAGATTCCTTGCCTCCAGAATTTCAGAACAAAACTTACAGGGATTTTAAACTGAATTATTCAAAAGAAGCCCTTCTTGGTGATGAAATTTCGATTCAGGCTGGATTTTTCCCGGAAGAAAATAAAGTGGTAGTTGCCGGCAAAAATAAGGGTGAAATTTGCTTTGAATGTGAGCTTTTTTATTGATGGAACAAATTGACACTTTATTAAATGGAAGAAAAATTTTTCAAGACCCGGAGCGTTTTCAGTTTGGAATTGACGCTGTTTTGCTTTCTCATTTTGCCGCCCAGGAAACTCGGAAGGGTGATTTGGTGATTGACCTGGGAACTGGCACTGGGATTATTCCTTTTTTGATGGAAACTTCTTGCGGTGCGGTGGATTTTTCTGGTCTGGAAATTCAAAAAGAGTCTGCCGAAATGGCTGCCAGAAGTGTCAAATTAAATAATCTTGAAGAAAAAATCAAAATCATAAATGGTGATATAAAAGAGGTTTCTTCACTTTTTAAAAAACATAGTTTTAACGTGGTGACTTCAAATCCTCCTTATATGATAAAGGCCCATGGAGAGCAAAATCCGACTGACGCTAAGGCGATTGCCCGCCACGAAATTCTCTGCAATCTGGAAGACCTGGTCACTGCTGCGGATTATCTGCTTGCTCCCGGCGGAAAATTTTTTATGATTCACCGGCCTTTTCGCCTGCCAGAAATTTTTGCAAATCTGGCCCGCCATCACCTCGAACCCAAAAGAATGCGGCTTGTTTATCCTTTTGCTGATAAAGAACCCAATATGGTTTTGCTGGAAGCCAGGAAAAATGCTAAGCCCCGGCTGAAAATTGAAAGTCCTTTGATTGTTCGCGAAAATCAGGAAGAAAAAAAAGGGCAGTATACGGAAGAAATTTTGAGAATTTATGAAAGTTCCTTCAGACCGTCCTGACTGGTTTTCTGGGCGGTACTTGCCGGGACGTTACTTGCCGGCCAATTCCTAAATCCCTTTCAAAATGCAGTCCACAAGTTTAATTGTGCGGTTTAGTGAAGATTCATCTGTTGGGAGGGCAAAAAGGCTGCCGGCTCCGCAATCCGGATTTTGGCGGACGGTTTCTTTTTTAGTGGCAATGTAAAAATCCCTCTGCTGCAAAATAATTGAAGAAATAGAAAGGGACAAATCTTTGAGTTCTTTTTCAGTTTTTTTTGTGATTTTTTTGGCTTCGGCAAAAGCCTGGAGGGTGATTTTAATTTGTTCGGTAATTGACGCAATCTCTTTTTCCACGATTTTCAGGGCATCAACATTAAAATACTGTTCGGTGTGCAAAAAAACATAAATCTGGAATAAAGGCTCGTTTTCATACATCTCAAAAAATCGGGTAATCAACTTTTTAAAAAATCCAGTTATTGTAGTTTTGGCGTTTTTTACAGAGTCCAAAGATTTTTCTGGCAAAAATTTAATGGCTTCAACTTCTTTTCCACAATGGTAGACCGTAGCATCGTACATTGCATCCCGATTTTCAAAGTGATTGTAGAGAGAGGCCTTTTTAATTTGAAGAATATCTGCAATATCGGCTAAGGAAGTAGCACCAGCACTTTTTTCAAAGGCACTGGTCAAAAAAGATTGAATTATCTTTTCCTGGGAAATATTCTTTTTACTCATATTGATTTTATCGGAAACTAACGGGTATTAGTTTAGGTTTTAGAGCTTTTCATTGGAAAATCTTTTGAAGTTTGTGATGGGAAGTTCTAAAAATTGCAATTTTTAAAACAACTCTGATGGTAAAATTTTCCCCTTGCTAACAATTGAATTTACATATATTATTTTAAATTGACAAAAATAGTCAAAAATGTCATTTTAAAAAGAGAGATGGAGAAACTTTCAGATGGTTTATGATTCAAATTACACTATCCCAAAAATGGTAAGAGATTCGGCAGAAAAATGGCCGGAAGTTGTTGCTCAGTATCACAAAGTTGTAAAGGGTGGAGAATTTCAGCCTGTTTTGTACCGCGAAATGTATCAGCTGGCTTTGGATGTTGCTGCTGGTTTTATGACAATTGGAATTAAGCGGGGTGATTTAGTTGGACTTATTGCAGATAACAGGGCGGAATGGCTCTACACTAGTCTTGCAATAAACGGTCTTGGAGCAATTGACGTTCCGCGTGGTTGTGATGCAACTCCAAACGATCTTGTTCAAATTTTGGGACTTACAGAAATTAAAACCGTTGTGACCGAAAACGGGGCTCAGGTAAATAAAATGCTGGCTCTCAAAGATCAGCTGCCTTGCTTTGAACGAGTGATTGTTTTTGAAAACGAAATTAAACCAGAATTCCTGGAACTTGCAAAAGAAAAAAATGTTGAAGTTCTTTTTTATAAGGATATTTTGACAGCCGGCCAAAAATGGCGTATCGAAAATGCTGGAAAAGTGGAAGAAGAATTTGAAAAAGGTAAAAGTGATGATATTTGTACTATTATCTTCACTTCTGGAACAACTGGCACTCCAAAGGGCGTTCAGTTGACTCACAAGGGTTACCTTGTCCAGCTTGACGAAATTCCTGAGCGTATTTATTTGAATCCTGGTGATAAAGCCTTGTCAGTTTTGCCTGTCTGGCACGTTTTTGAACGCGAAGTTGAATACGTAATTTTGATTCAGGGAGGAACTCTCTGTTATTCAAAGCCTGTTGGCTCTATCCTCCTTGCTGATTTTAAGGCAATTAATCCACATCTCTTGCCGGCTGTTCCCCGAGTTTTTGAAGCAGTTTATGATGGCGTTACCAAAAAAATGCGAAAAGCCGGTGGAATTGTCCTCAAACTTTTCAATTTCTTTGTTGGGGCTGCCAAAATCCAGAAAAAAATGTCCCGCCTTATGTTTAATCAGAATGCCTGCTTTACAAGTTATAAGCCGGTTTTGTGGTGGTTTATCTGCCTTATTCCTTGGACACTTTTGTGGCCAGTCTGGTGGCTTGGGGACTTAATCATTTTCCGAAAAATTAAAGCCATGCTTGGAACAAATTTCAGGGCAGGAATTGCAGGTGGTGGTGCTTATCCAAAAGCAATTGATGAATTTTTCTGGGCAATTGGTGTAAAAATTGTAGAAGGTTACGGACTTTCAGAAACTTCCCCAATTGTTTCCGTTCGTCCGATTGCAGCTCCAATTTACCGAACAATTGGTTCTCCAATTCGTGGTGTAGAAGCTAGAATTGTTGACCCTGTAGACGGATTTGTCCTTGCCCGCGGAAAACAAGGCGTTCTCCAGATAAAAGGTCCAACCGTAATGAAAGGTTATTACAAACGCCCGGATTTAACAGACAAAGTGATTAACGAAGAAGGCTGGCTGGACACCGGCGACCTTGCCATCATGACAATTCACAATGAACTGCAGATTCGTGGACGTATAAAAGATACTATCGTTTTGCGAGGTGGTGAAAACCTGGAACCTGTTCCAATTGAAGCAAAACTTGCAGAATCCCGCTTTATAAAGCAGGCCGTAGTTGTTGGTCAGGATATGCGTTATCTGGGAGCCTTGCTCCTTGTGGATGAAGATGAACTTAAAGCGTATGCAGACGAAAACGGTATGCAGTATGATACTTTTGAAAACTTTCTCCAGTCAGAAGCTGTTCAAAAACTTTACGAAGCAGAAATTGCAACCCTCATCAGTCCTAAAAACGGCTTTAAAATGTTTGAGAGAATTGGGCGTTTCCAGCTTATCCAAAAACCTTTTGAAGTTGGCGTAGAACTTTCTGCAAAGCAGGAAATTATGCGTTTTAGGATTAATGAAATTTATAAGGATAAGATTGCAGAAATGTTCCCAGATGCGGAGTAATTTTTAAATTCAGGTAGTTGTGCAGGTTTGTTTTGTAGGAAGAGCCATTTATTTTCCAAATAAATCTGCATGAGTACCTGTTGCAGTTGCTGATAAAATCAGCTGATTTTCAAAAATCTGATAAATCAAAAGCCAATCATTTTCTATATGACATTCGCGAAAATCTTTTAAATTTCCAGAAAGTTGATGATTCTAAAATTTTTCAGATAAAATTCGCGAAGAACTTAAAAGTTCTAATACTTCAACCAGTTTCTGCATGTTTTTGCATTAATTTGACATCATGCTTCATTTTGTTTGTATAAACAATCTCGTACAAATTAATCCCCTAACATTGAATTTACAGCCTCTTGAGCATTTTTATAAGGTTCGTTTAGGTTTACATGATTTCTGCTGTCATAAATAGCTTGTTCAAGTGAATAATCAGATGAGTGTCCTATATGAAAAGGAATGCCCCTGTTTTCAACTGCGGATGATAAAAAAATGCGAATAGCCGTAGATGTATCTAGTCCCAAAGAAGAAAAAAGAGAGTCTGCCTTTGATTTTAGTAAATCGTCTACGCGTACTTGAAGTGTTGCCATATAAATACTTCTTCTATACAAAATGTATTAATTGTATTTACAAGTCAATGAAAATGTAAAGTGTAAATTTGCGCCAGGCAATGGAGCAGCAGCGAAGGCAGTTTCAACTGCCGAAGCTGAACAAAAAAGCCCTGTTATTTGCGGGGCTTTTTTGTTTGAGGGTTACCGAACTGCGGAACTGCCGACCCCTTTAGGGGTGGCGCCCCTAATATTCAAAAAAAATAAATAAATTTGTCGATTATAAAATTTATTATTAGTTTAAATATAAAGTAACCTCTAAAAATTGCAATTTTTAGAGATTCCCATAAATATAGGAAAAAAAAGGAAAAAATAGGAGCTACTATGGCAAAACACGAATTTCAAACAGAAGTTAATCAACTTCTTAAATTAATTATTCATTCTCTTTATTCAAATAAAGACATTTTTCTGCGTGAAATTGTTTCAAATGCGTCGGATGCTTTGGATAAGCTGAAATATCTGACTGTTTCTGATGATGTTTACAAATCAATTAAATTTGAACCTAGAATTGACATTACTTTTGACGAAAAAGACTCTGTTCTGACTGTTCAGGATACCGGAATTGGTATGAATGAGGAAGATTTGACCAACAATTTGGGTACAATCGCTCGTTCTGGAACAAAGGCTTTTATGGAAAAGTTGACTTCTGAGGCTGCAAAAGATTCTGCTTTGATTGGCCAGTTTGGTGTTGGTTTTTATTCGGCTTTTATGGCTGCAAAACAGATTGATGTTTACACTCGTAAGGCTGCCGGTGATGGTAAGATTATGCACTGGTCTTCTGATGGTACAAATTCTTATGATATTGATGAGATTGCCGCTGACAGTGCTGTTGCAAAAAAATATGGTTTTGATGATGCGAGCAAAACAGGTTCTGCAATTGAGATGCATTTGAATGATGATTCCAAGGAATTTGCTTCCCGCTGGAAGCTGGAAGAATTGATTAAAAAATATTCTGACCACATCGCTTTCCCAATTTATTTGCATTACGAGCAGAAAAAATATGATGACAAGGGTAAGGAAACTGGCAGCGAGAGTAAGGTTGATCAGATAAACTCGGCTTCTGCTTTGTGGAAACGTTCTAAATCTGAATTGAAGGAAGAGGATTACAACGAATTCTACAAGACTTTTGGTCACGACAGTCAAAATCCTTTGCATTATGTTCATACTCATGCGGAAGGAACTCAGGAATATACAACTTTGTTCTTTGTTCCTCAGACTGCACCTTTTGATATGTATCAGGCTGATTACAAGTCTGGGGTAAAACTTTATGTTAAACGTGTATTTATTACTGATGATGACCGCGAACTTTTGCCATCTTACCTGCGTTTTGTGCGTGGTATTATTGATTCTGAAGATTTGCCTTTGAATGTGAGTCGTGAAATCCTGCAGCAGAACAGAATTCTGGACAATATCAGAAATGCTTCTGTCAAAAAACTGCTTTCTGAGTTCAAAAAGATGGGTGAAACTGCTGATTTGGCTAAAAAATCGGAAAATCCTACTGACAAGGAAAAGGCTGATATTGAAAAGTGGGACAAATTCGTAAAGAATTTCAACCGCCCTATGAAGGAAGGTCTTTACAGTGATTACGCAAATCGTGATGAAATTGCAGAAATTGTAAGATTTAAGTCTACCGACTCTAGCGGTACTGGAGATGGAAATTGTACAAGTTTTGCTGATTACGTTGGTCGTATGAAGCCTGAACAGAAGGCTATTTATTATATTTCTGGTTCTGATGAAAAAAATCTTCGTGCAAATCCTTTACTCAAAGCGTATGTTGAAAAAGGTTTTGAAGTTTTGATTATGGATGACGACATCGATGATATTGTTATTCCTGGTTTTGGAAAGTACAAGGATTATGAACTCAAGGCTGTAAACCGTTCTGGCTCTGATGAGGATTTGGGTGGCGATAAGGACGAAGCTAAGAAGAAGGAAGAAGCTTTTAAACCTGTTGTTGAAAAAATCAAAAAAGCACTTGGCGACAAGGTTAAGGAAGTAAAACTTTCTAAAACTTTGAGCGGCGAAAATCCGTCTTGTATCGTTGTTGATGAAAACGACCCGAGTTACCAGATGATTCAGATGATGAAGGCTATGGGACAAGCAGGTCCAGATCTGAAACCAATTCTTGAAATTAATGGTGATCATCCAATTGTGGCTAAAATCAAAGATTCTGACGATGAAGCTTTAATCAAAGATGTTTCGGAAGTTCTTTACAACCAGGCTATGCTTATTGCAGGGGCAGAAATTAAAGAGCCGGCTGAATTTGTTAAGCATTTGAATAATTTGCTGAGCAAGTAAGGCGAAATACGAACTACAAAACGACGCCCACTTCCAATACTGAAAGTGGGCGTCGTTTTTTTTAGAGGTACACTTAATAATTATTCCTTGTCTTTCCCTGAAAATCCTTGTAATACTGGTCGCCGTAACCGCGGATTACTTCTTCCATTTTTTCGGTAAGGTGTTTGGCGGCAATCGGTTCTGACAAATCCTTGAACTCATCAATTTTAATTACAGGCAGCATTTTGAAATCGTAAACATAATGTTCTACTGGATTGTATGACCACAAAAGAGGGTCGTGTTTTCCAAGTCCGTATTTGTCGCTGCCACCAATAAAAAGTGGCTGGACGTCGCAGCCACAGTAAAGGGCAATTCGAGCTGCACCTTTTTTGTAGTTGTTTTTACCATGACGGGGACTGCGAGTTCCTTCCGGAAAAATAATTACGTTGCAGCCCATGTCGGTGAGCTTTTTACATTCGGCACACATTTCTTCAAAAGTTGTTGTGTTTGTGATGTAGGCCTGTTTGATTACTCCGCGTAAAGGGGTTTTTGTAAGTGTTCCACGCACAATGCAGGTAGAATTTGGAACAAGTGACATGATGTAAACAAAATCCAAAAGCGAAGGGTGGTTTGCAATAATAATTTTTTTGTGAAGATTGCGATAAGCCTGCAAATCTTCAACTTTGCGTTTTGCAACATTGCAGAGTGATAACCAGGCCAAAAAATTGCGGAATGTGTGGGAAACGTATTTTCTTGCGTCCACTCCAAAATCATCACCCTTATTTTTAGAAAAAAGTCTGATAAAAGGAAAAACGAAAATTGCCAGGATTACAGCTCCCACTCCAAAAACACAAACGGCAAGGTCTTTCATAAAACAGCCGTAAGCGTAGAAAAAAGGATTTTTCACCTTAGGCAGTTCTTTGTGATTGTATTTTTCGTAGATTTCTTCTTTTGTCATTTCTGGCATTTTTTCTTCTCCATTTTGATGGCAAATCATCACTGTAAAACGTATTTTAAAAACTCAGCAGGCGAGGCTGGCACATTTGTAAAATCATCAAAAGTAATACAGGTATCTTTTTTTTCGCTGGAAATAAGTCCTGCAAATGCTAAAGGTAGATTTTCTTTTGGGCGTTTATCTCCATAAAGTTCCGGCACAAGTTCATCAGCATAAACAAGGATGATTTCTTTTTCTGTTCCTGCTAAAACTGGAGCAACTGCCGATTTAAATGCATCTGCAAAATCGTTTTTGGAAGGATAAATAACCGAATATCCGCCTTTGAGTTTAAAAGCCATGGTTGCAGACGAAATAGGAGTATTAAAAACTGACAGGGAAAATCCGGCTGGCAGAATCATTTCGTCTTCAATCAGCCCTTTGTTGATTGTGAATTCACGTTCGATTTCGCCTCGCAGGGAGATAAAAACAATTTTTGTGTCTGGATTTGCGTGGCTATTTTCTAAAAGCTTGTGGACAACATGAATTGTCATTTTTGTGATTTGGCTTAAACGACGGCGGAATAAAGGGTCGGTGTATTCCAGTTTTGGGGATTCTTTGATTTGTTCAATTTGAGCCTGGCCATTTGCCCAGTTCTGCCAGGCGGTTTTGTCATCACCAAGTCCTGGAGCCCAGGCAGTTATATCCGAAAGGTAAAAACTTTTCATTTTCTCTTTTATTTTTTCTTAAAACACAACAAGGAATAAGCGTTTGAACCCAGGTTGTGATGGGCACAATCTAATTTAAATCCGGCTTCTTCAATTGCGTCAACCAATTCCTGGAAACGGTACATTTTGCTGTTTCCGTTTGCAATACAGGTAAAATAGAGTGATGTTCCCTGTAAAGCGTAAGAACTGGCTTCAAATTTTTGCTGATCCCAAAGTGGTTCCAAAACCCAGACATTTGTGTTTTCGTTGGCGGCTTCGTGAACTTTTTTCAGGATTTTTGTTACCTGGTGGAGTGAAAAACAATCCAGGAACTGGCTCATCCAGACTGCATCTGGATTTGCAGGCAATTTTGTTGATTCTTCCAGAACGTTGCCCATGCTAAAATCAACTCTATCAGCAAAACCTGCGTCTTTTGCATTTTTCTTTGCGACGTTTGCCTGCCCTGGCAGGTCAACGATTGTCATTTTTACATCAGGATTGTAATGGCAGCAAGTGAGCGACCACTTTCCGGTGTTTCCGCCAATATCCAGCATTGTTTTAGGCTTTTTCGCAAAAACGATTGGCAAGGCTTCTGGGAAAGCAATATCAGAATAAAAATGGTCGAATTCGAACCATGATTTTTTAGGTTGATCTGGCAGGGTGGAAAGGGCTTCGTAAACTGTAGTCCATTTATCACCAAAAACTTTAAGGCCTTCCGGCTTGCCATTTACTATGGATTTTTCCAAATCCCAGGCTCCCTGGTAGCAAATATCGTTTGTGAACCAAAAATTTACCCGGCACAAATCATCTTCCAAAAGCATCCAACCGATTTTTCCAAGTTTGTATTTTTCGGTTTTTGGGTCAGAAACTGAATCTTCTGTAAGTTTGATGACATTCATTCCAAGTGCCATTTCGCACAAAACGCCAACCCCGTATTCTGAAATACCAGTTTTTTCGGCAAGGGCTTTTCGGGTAATGCCATCATCAGCAGCATTTTCAATTGCTTTAAGAATGCCAAGATTAATCATTGTTTTGATTGCCTGGAAAGCCAGAGGGGCAAATGCAATTTTGTTTGCTTCGAATTTTGCATCAACGGCACGTATATTGTCTGTTTTGAATTTGTCGAGATTGTAGTAAGAAGAATCCATTTTCATCTCCATTAGTAAAGAAAATAATGATTTAAGGGAGCCTCT
>CAVFQN010000129.1:0-2587 GCA_963624615.1 Treponemataceae bacterium
GGCGGAAGGCCTTGCTCAAGGTGAACAAAGAAAAGCCCTTGAAACTGCGAAAAACTTACTTGATATGCAGCTGTTACCTGAACAAATTGCAAAAGCGACAGGGCTTTCTTTAGAGCAGGTGGTTGATTTGCAAAAAGAAATTTGCGTGACTCTATGCTAAAATGAAATCACAAAGGCTTCAGGCGTTTTTTGGCTATCAGAGCAGTCAACAGTCTGATTCTGACTTAACGGAACCTCAAAAAATTGCAATTTTTTGAGGTTTCTATAAGTTTTTAGAGATGTTCATAATTCAAAGGAAAGTTTTTATGTCAGAACTACACCCTCCATTTGAAATTGATTTTGACTCATACATTCTCCAGTCCGAACCTTCAAAAAAAGAGAATAGCCGGCTTTGGCAAACTGCAATTGGCTTGCAGCAAGTGGACGGATTAACACCTTCAAAATATCTGTATGAAACTGCAAAACGCAATATTGATGGCGAAATTACGATTGAAGAAGCAAAGCAGCTTATAGATACATATTATGAAACAAAGCAGGGTAGAATTGATGATGATAATAATACAGAAGAAGCCGATAAAGTTTCGGTTCGTATTCGGGAAATCTTATCAGAAAATACTTTCAGTTTTACTCCAGATTTGATTCTTTCAATTCATAAACGTTTGTTTACAGGCTTATTCTACAAAATAAAAGCTGGTAGTTTCCGCAATTACAATATTTCAAAACGAGAATGGGTTTTAGATGGGCAATCAGTTTTATACGCAAGTGCAGATATGATTCGCCAGACTTTGGAATATGATTTTAATCAGGAAAGAGCTTTTGATTATTCAAAAGTAACAAAAGAAGATGCTGTAAAGCATCTTACAAGATTCGTTGCAAATATCTGGCAGATTCATCCTTTTGGTGAAGGTAATACAAGAACAACAGCTGTATTTACAATCAAATATCTGAACTCCCTTGGTTTTGAAATAAATAACGAACCTTTTGAGAAAAACAGCTGGTATTTCCGCAATGCTTTAGTTCGCGCTAATTACACAAATATGACTAAAGGTATTTACATGAATACAGAATATCTGGAAAAGTTTTTTCGAAATTTGCTCCTTGGTGAAAGTAATGAACTTAAGAACAGGTATGTGCATATACGATATAACGAACAAGTAGCGATAAATGAAAATAGTAGCGATATAATTTTGAATTATCTTAAAAATAATGAATCAATAAGTAGTTCCAAAGCTCGAGAAATAACAGGTCTTTCTGCTTCTGGGGTTCGTAAAATATTTAAAAATTAGAAGCTGAAGGGCTAATTGTCGGTTTTGGTGAAAATAAAGGGAAGCTTTATAGACTAAAGAAGTGTTGACAATTCAAAGATAAAAATGATATTGATAAGGGCATCTCTAAAAAATCATCTTCGATGCTTTTTCAGAGATGCCCAAAGACAGGCTGCACCTACCAGGGTACAGCCTGTCTTTTTATGACTAAAATATCCCGAGTCTGTCTCGGAATCTCCTAGAATCTACCTTCGTCAGTGTCCCAGTAGCCTTTTTCGTCGTGGTCAAGAGTGAATTTAACTACGTCTTCTACTGTTGTGAAGCAAAGTCCTACTACTGTGTCTGCACAACCGTAGTAAATTGCGATTTTGCCGTCTTTTTCGTCTGTGAGGGCTGCAACTGGGAAACATACGTTGTCAACAAATCCTGTTGTTTCGTATGGCATTTCTGGAGTGAGCATATAGTCACCGCAGCGATATTTAACGATTGAAGGTTTGTCGTGGTCGAGAATTGCTGCCGAGAATGAGTAAACAAATCCGTTACAGGTTGTTGAAACGCCGTGGTAGAACATGAGCCAGCCCTGTTCTGTTTTGCCTTCTTTGTTTGTGTATTCAATTTCGATTGGAGCAGGTCCGCAACCAATTTTTACACCCTGCCACCAGCCTTTTCCGCCTTTCTGCATTACAAGTCTGTGTTCTCCCCAATATTTCATATCAGGAGACTGAGAAAGAAGAATGTCACCAAATGGAGTGTGTCCTGAATCTGATGGACGAGAAAGCATTACGAATTTTCCGTCAATCTTTTTTGGGAACAAAACTGCATTTCGGTTGAATGGAAGAAATGGATTTTCCAGGCGAGTAAAATCCTTGAAATCTTTTGTTGTTGCAACACCAATTGAAGCACCATCAAAATCACCACACCAAAGAATATAATATGTGTCGTCAACTTTTACACAACGTGGGTCATAAGCATAGAAAGGATCATGTGGAGTTCCATCAGGATCGTGCATATGAATCTTTTCTTTCTGGAAATCCCAGTGAATACCGTCATCAGAATCACCAATGTAAAGGAAAGGGCGGGCAGAAGTATCTTCTGAACGGAAAACACCCTTGAATTTTCCCTGCCAAGGAATTACTGCTGAGTTGTAAATGCGTCCCATGCCTGGGAAAGGATTACGGCCGATTACAGGATTTTCTGTATAGCGCCAAATAGGAAGCCACCAATCTTTTGGTTTGTCCTGCCATGGAATATTTGGTAAATTTCCACCACTGATGATTTTAGACATAAAAATCTCCTGAATAAAATAGTAACTTTTTTTAGAT
>CAVFQN010000130.1:0-12009 GCA_963624615.1 Treponemataceae bacterium
GTGGACTTACGGTAACTTTAATTTTATTGGAATGTATGACTATACATCAAAGATTACTTCTAAAAAATTTAAAGATCATATGAGTTATGCTTTTTCTTCTGATGTTGTATTGTGGCACACGAATATAAACTTTTTCACAAGATTTTACGGCAACAACGAAGAAGATTCTGTAAAAAAACATCCGCTGTTTGGTCTTGAAGCCAAAAAAACAATTTTTGGTTTTGATATTTATGCTCAGGGAATTGCAAGTGTAAAGGACTTTTCTCTGCTGAATAAAGCGTCGGAAGGTTATGATTTTCTGGTTTGGACAGGCGGTTTTTATCGTTTGTGGAGTAAATCTAATTTTGAAATCGGCATAAATCTTGAATATCAGGGCGTTAATCAGGCAGCAGAAATCATGGAAGGATTTTTTGTCTATGCCCCGGCCGAACAATATACTCACAGACTTGCAATTGAAGCCGGCTCAAAATTTGGTCCGAACAAAAATCATAAAGTTGGACTTGCCTGGAATTACAATCTAACAGAAAAAAAGGGGCAAATTGCCTTAAATTACAAAATTGCGGGACTTTTTCCTTATGTTCAGCTTGATAATGCGGCCGTGTGGTATTATGGCTCAGATTTGACTCAAACAGATTTTAAATTACTGATTGCACTTTCTTTTGATGCAAATTATTAGAAGGCATTTTCATAGAATAAAAAGAAACGTCGTGCGAAACTGCAGTCTCTCTCATGCAGAATTCCATAATGTGAACTTTAATTTGTGTCTGAAACGGAATTACGTTATGTGCCGAACTTGTTAGGTAGCATCGACTTTTCTTATTTATAGCAGTAGTTTACTGCGAAAAATAATTACCCCACAAAGGGGCAGAGGAGTTTTTATGAAAAAACTTTTGAAAACTGCTGTAGTTGCAATGTTTGCCGCTGCAGGTCTTGTTTTAGTGTCATGTAATCAGCCGCTTAGTTCTGCAACAGACACAGTATTAACAATTGATTCCACATCAGTTACAGCGAAAGCTTATCCGGGTGTGAATGTTGTTTCTTGGGAACCAGTCGCAGGTGCAAATGGTTATGCTCTTTTTAAGTACACAAACGATGTGTCAAAAGAAGTTACCACAAAAAATGCTGAAGATGTTTTGACTTATGTTGATACTGACATCCGTGACGGCGTTGAGTACAAGTACGTTGTAGAAACAAAGAGTAATAATTCACCTTCTACAAGCCGTGCAGTTTATGTTCAAAACAGTAAGAGCAGACCTGCCTATGCAACTGCTATTGTTCCAGATTACAGTGTAAAATCTTTGGATCTTTACAAATACGAAAATGGTAAACTGGAAGAAAATCAAGATACATTAAAAGAATTGGCTGAATATGTTATTACTGCCGACAACATCAAAGTTTCAAAAGACAATGGCAATAAATTGAGCATTCAATTCCCAGAAAAGGCATACCTTGATTATGATATTTATACATCTATTGATAATCAGCTGGAAAAAGTTGGTACTAAAAATTGGATTGAAAGTACTTCTAATTTAGAAAACGCTGCAGAAACAAACAAAACTTATTATAGCAGTAAAACTGTAGCAGATCCTGGTGTATATAAAATTGTAATCGTTGCCAGTGCAAAAAATGATTACTACGGCGTTTCAGATGAAGTAATTTCAACACAGAGTGTTACAATCGAAAAATTGTCTGGTTCTGGTGCTGCAATCGAATCTGCTTATTACAAAGATGCAGGACAGAATGTTAGAGTTATCTTCAACAAATTCACATTGTCTGATGGTTCAGACGCTCCACTTTCTTACTACAAAGTTTATCGTTCTGTAAAAGGAACTGCACTTTACGAAGATGTCAGCGGAACTGTTGCAGAACTTACTGCATCATCTGGCAGACTTTATGTAGAAGACGCTGTTGCCGACAGTTCAAAGGATTACACTTATACAGTTGTTGTTACAGACGGAACAAGAATTGCAAAATGTGATACTGCTACTGTTGCTGCTTACAAAGAACTTAACGGCACAGGCGGTGAAATCGCAAGTGCTGCTTACATTGACGATGGAAAGACTATCAGAGTTGTATGGAATAAGTTCACAATGTCTTATGGTTCTGATGTAGATATTTCTTGTTACAAAGTTTACCGTGCAGATGGTTCTGGAGACTTTAAACTTTTGGATGCAACTGTTACTGCAACTGATTCAACAAAAGACAGCAAATACTTCATTGATGATGCCATTACTGAAAGTAATATGTATTACACTTACAAAATTGTTGTAACAAACGGTTCTGTATCTAAAGAAACTTCTGAAAAGACTGTTGCTGGTCATGGCCACAGGGCAAGAAATGATGTAAGTGACCTTGCTGGTACAGCTTCTGTAGAAGATGCAGACGGCCTCAAGAATGACATTACATGGACATTCAACAGTTATGCAGATGTAGAAATTACAGGCGTTTACATCCTCGAAAAAGAAATTCCTAATAAAAATCTTACATGGGGTAGTACTACGGACTATACTCCAGTTGTTGCTGACTTTGACAAGACTACAAACCTTGCAGAAAGGGTAACAGAAACAACTAATAATACAAGTACCTATTATACTTCTTCTGCCCTCGGGACATCTAAGAATTACACCGTATATACAAAGGATCATACTTACAATACAAACGTTTACATGCTTGTTGAAGTAAAAGATGTTAATGGAGAAACTGCATATAAAATTTCTGATGCTGTAAGCATTTCTGCGGTAAACTTCGATACTAATGTTGGTATTTCTGTAAAGTCTTATGACAATACTCTTGATTTGGGTACAAAGTCTGATTACACACCTGTACTTAATGACGTAATTCTCAACATCACGGACAATATTGCTGATAACGATACAATCGACAATTACACTTATACCCTTTACAAAACAACAGGTTCAGAAAAATTGTATTCTACAACTTCATTTACATGGAACTTTGACACAGAAAACTGGAAAGAAGTTGCCGCTCTTACAATGAATCTTGATGAAGTTAAAGGTAAGAACAAGTACACTGCTGTTTACAAAGAAACTGACCTTGCTGACGGTATTTATGCTTACAAAGTTGTAAAGACAAGCAAGTTGACAGGTGACACTTATGCCGTATGGGATTCAGTTTCAATTAATGTTTATAAAAGTTCAATTGAATATAAGCCAAGTATCACTGCTAACTGGAATGTAATGGCAGATGATGACAAGAAAGGTTCTGTAGAAGTTAAATTTACAAAGTATAATAATAACTATGGTTATATCTATAATTCAGCTTATGATTTTACAACAGGTTCTTTATCTAAAGATGTCATTGCTACTCCTGAAACTGGCGTAACTTATACTTTGTACCAGAGAGTAACGACTGACAGTTTAGCAGAAGTTACCTGGACTAAAGTTGATGTCGTAGTTACAGATAAAGCAAACAAACAAAATTATACTTTCACAAAGTATGACAGTACTACTGGTTTATATGAAACTAAAACTGTTGAAGTAGTAACTTCAATTGACTATACGTTTAACTTGAAAGATTACTCAACAGCAAACACATACTACTTCATGGTTGTTGCTGAAAAATCTAATTCTGATGTTTACTATTCTGATCCTGCTATAGTTGCAGGTGCTCAATAGTTTTATAACACATAACTATTCTTAGAATAGAAAAGGGCCACTCGTAAATGAGTGGCCCTTTTTCCACGTTTTTTATAATTTGGGCGTTCCCCCCAGCATCTGCCATTCGGCAGCTACTGGGGGGCGGGCCTTCCAGCCTTCGCTAACGCTCATTCCTTCGCTCCGCGTGCAATAAATTGCCCGCTCCGCTTCGGAACTAAAGGGCTTCCACGCCCTAACGCGAGTCCCAAAGTAAAATTTACCTTCCTCTGGCTATCAAGCAATTTTTAGATTTGACCTCCTGCCAGTAAAGTGCTATTACTGTGGCAACGCAGATTACAAAATCAATAATTCAAGGTTTAGTGTGCAGCCGGGCGGAGCGTGGAGCGGTTTAGCCACCGCAGGCAGACTGGCTCTGCCGAGGAGGCCGAGCGTTAGCGAGCCGCGGAAGGCGACTTGGTGACTAAGCTGCCCTAAAATTCCTACTTGAAAAAACTAATGAAAAAATGTATGACAGTAAATTAATAAAAATTTGAGGTCTTAAAATGAAAAGAATCATTACTGTTCAAGACATTTCTTGCGTGGGCAAATGTTCACTCACTGTGGCTTTGCCTGTAATTTCTGCAATGGGGGTTGAAGCCTGCGTTCTTCCTACAGCCGTACTTTCAACTCATACTGCTTTTTCTGGGTTTACCTTTCGTGATTTAACCCAGGATATTACACCAATTTGCGAGCAGTGGAAAAAGGAAAAAATCCATTTTGACGCAATTTATACCGGCTATCTTGGTTCTTTTGAGCAGTTGGATTTAATGCACAAGCTTTTTGCTGATTTTGGCGGCAAGGATGTTCTTACTATTGTAGATCCTTGTATGGCTGATAACGGAAGTCTTTACAAAGGATTTACTCCGGAATTTGCCCTTGCCATGGCAAAACTTTGCGGTAAAGCTGATGTAATTGTTCCAAACATGACAGAAGCCAGCTACCTCCTGGGCGTTCCTTATGTTGCGTCTGGTTATGATAAGGCTTATGTCGAAAAAATGCTCAAAGATTTGGCTGCTACCGGTGCCAAAAAAATTGTCCTCAAAGGTATTGAATTTGAAGAAGAAAAGATTGGAATTGCAGCTTATGATTCTACAACCGATAAAATCACCTGGTATTTCCATAAAAAAATGCCACAGAGTTTCCATGGTACTGGTGATATTTTTGCCAGTGTTTTGACTGGCGCTCTTATGCGGGGAAAATCTATGGAAGATTCTTATAAACTGGCTGCGGATTTTGTAGTTGAGTCTATAAAAGAAACTTTGTCCCACAAGGACTATAACTGGTATGGCGTAGATTTTGAAGCTGCTGTGCCGTTCTTGATTTCAAGATTGTAGAATTTTGATAAGAAAAAAACTGTTCCATTTTTGGAACAGTTTTTTTTTGCGTAACGTGGAGTGTTGTCCATGTTGAGTGTTGCCAGATGTAAAAATTGTCCTTCTGGTGGGAAAATCACCTTCCCGGCGGGTAATTTTCCTGCCCCGGAATGCAAATCTCACTCGCGGCAGGCCAATTACCCAACAAATCTTCCTACTTAGCCGCCTTCTGATAACTTGCCTTAATTTCATCTGCAAAAAGTTTGTTCTGGTCGCTGCGGAGTGGAACCGAGAAAACAGGTTTTCCATCATCTGGCGAAACCCTCCAGATGTGCATTGGGTCAGAAGTGTAGGCCGGGCTATCCGGATTGTTCAAATACCAGTCCAAAACTGCGATAAAACAGAGGGTGTATTTCAATAAATTTGCATTGTTGGCAGTTGTGTTGGCTGTTTTGTTTTGAGCACCCAGCAAAACATCCAGGCGTTTTGAAACTTCATTCGGAATAGAAAATTTATAATGTTCCCAAGGATTTTCAATCAGCTTACATTCGCCCCGGGTTTTTGCCTTTTGGTCACATTCATTTATAACCAGGGTCAAATATTTTCTTGCAAAGTCAGTTCTGTGGAACAAAGCCCTGATTTTACTTTCGTCGGCCGGATGTTCAAGCAAAAGCTGGTCAAACTTAAAATGCGGCAAATAGTGATAAGTTGTCTGCCACAAAAGCGAGGTAATTGTTTTTTTACCAATGTGAGTTTTATCAAAATCAGAAGTCGAATAAATAGAATTTACCAGTTCTACCAGAGGCTCACAGTAAAGCTGCTCAAATGTTTCTTCTCGGTAAGCAGACCAATCATCCATCACCTGGAAAATAGTGTCGCTTCCTTTTTTTTGCTCCCCTGGCTCTGCAAATTTAATATTTCGGCAGCCCTGGAAACAATCCTCAATAATTCTTTGCAAAACATTTATAGTCTGAACAGGATTTTCTGGCGAGAGGATGTTAAATCCATCATCATATTTATACAAAGGCTGAAAATATGGATACAAATCCGGGTGGTCATCAAGTCTATTAAAGCCGGCTTCTGGGAAAAGCTGGTTCAAAAGTTTAAGTCCTGTGATTACTGTCGAATCTTTTACACCTTTTTGTGGTGGAGGAGGGGCTTTTGCCTTTTTTTCTTCTGCAGTAGGCTCTTTTGGTTTTTCTGGCAAGAGAAGGTCAAATTTATGAAGACCTACGAATTTCAAAATTTCGCCAACTTTCGTGTTGAAAAACTGGGGATAAGGCTCGTAAGAATCAGAACACATTCTAAGCAAAAGGGGATAAAGTTTTTTGATAATTTCTGTATCAATGTAAAGCCATTCTGTGATTGCCTGTTTTGCAAAACTTGAAAGTTTATCTTTTGGAGCATCAGGATAAGCTGCTTCATCGGAATAAATTTCCTTTATCACCTTTGGGATTTTATTGTTTCCAAAATAGTAAACGGTGATTAAAGGCTTGTAGATCTGGCGGACAAGGGGAATTAAATCCGCAACAATCATAGGTTGTGGAGCTAACTGCAAATTTATATATTCAACTTTGATTGGCTGCATAGCCCAGCCTGCCACCATTCGCAAAAACTTAAATTTTGTTTCTGTTCCGCTGGCAATTTTTGATTTATAAGTAGCAGGAGCAATTTGGATTAAAGTTTTTATGACAGTGATAAAAGCTTCCATATGCTCCATCATCCCCTTGAGGGTATATTCATAAAATTCCGGGATAATTTTTTCTGTGCCGTTTTTCTGCCAGGCTCTGATAAAATTGAACATTCCGTAGTTAGGTTTGATTTTGTATTCCGGGGCCATCATCAGCTTATCAATTGCGTTGGCAACTTTTTTGGACATTTGAGGTAAATCTTCCCGAATGTGTTTTTTATTTGTGGGGTTTATACCTGCCATTCCGCCACTTCTTTCGCCATTTTTGGCCCCTGCTCCAGAGCCAGAGCTACCTGGGGTCTGCCTTATAATGCGACCAGCTTTCGGATTTCCAGAATTTCCGTCACCAGAAGAAGACTTTGACGTGCGTTCATACATGACTTGACCGCCAAGTTTTTTTGCCATTGCGGCCGCGTCTGACGCACTGATGTCGCCAATATTTTTTCTTGTTTTGTCGAGAGTTCCAGGTGCCCAATCGGCAGTTCTGTTGATTTCGTCAGCCATCGCTATCTCCTATTTTTTTGAAGCCGTATTTTTTTGAAAAATTACAGTCGCAGCATTCCTTTTTGTAAAATTCCAGGGAAGCCCTTCAAGGTGATTTTTTCACCATCTTTAGTCAAAAGCACTCCATCAAACTTCCCATAAATTGAAGTGTAATTTGCCCTCAGGGCAATCAGATTTAATGCCCTTTTATTTAATGAAATAGGGGTAAAAGTCAAATCTACCATACTTTCCGTATCCTGGATAATCCACTGTTTTGAAATTCCAAAGGGGTGGGTCATGTAAACAGGGGGGAGTGCAGTCGTCACCCCATCAACAATCAAAATATTACTATTGTAGGAATCAGAATCAGCCGCATCCAGATTTGAACTTGAAATATGAAAAATCACGTTTTTGCCTTTTACACTGCCTATTCCATAAGTGAAATTCTGGGTCGAATGGAACTTGTAATAGGCTCTGGAAAGAACCATCATTGCAAGCCCCTTAGATTCATCAGCCCCTTCTTTGTTTATACTGATTTGCCCCTGAGCCAGCATTGATGAAATCCAGGTTGCAGAACATCTTGAAGATGTAGGAGAAGGACAGACTGACAGAGAATCAGCATGCATACTATCTTCCATCGGCGAATAAACATAGCCTTCGATATTTGGTCTTGCACTGTCCCCTTTTAATTTAAATGATAAAGCGTGGTGCTGGTGATTTCGCCCCCAAGAAATTTTTAAAAATCTTTTTTTAAGATAACAGGCACAAATTCCCCGATTCGTTGTAGTAGGAACAAATCGCTTTCTAGGCGGCATAAAAGTGTGATAAACGTATTTTTTCCCGGTTTCCTTATTCCAGAGAGTAAGTTCACCCATTCCAATCACCTTGAAATCAATAAAAGAAGCCATTCCAATAAATTTTTCGAGTGAAAATGCAAAATTTAACCGGCTTTTGATCCTCAAATTTGAAATAAAAGAAGGGAGAGGAAGCCCTGCATAAGGTGCTCTCATTCCTCTGATATCGATTTTGGGCGAAACACCTTCGTAAGAACCAAAAATTGCCTTCCCAGACTGAACAATCTGCTGTGGAGCCTGGGAAAATTCTCTAGAATACATATCTTTACTATTATAAAGATGTTGTAAGTGATTGTAAATAATTTGTCATATCAGCCAAAGGGTTATAAAATAAGAATTACTTTTGGGGGCCTCTAAAAATTGCAATTTTTAGAGGCCCTTCTCAGAATATTGATAAAAGCAAGGGGGTCGATTATGGCTATAAAATGTTATTCATCAGGGGCGGCTCAGGAAGTCACAGGCTCAAGGCACTTTTTTGAAGTTGATGACAGGCTCTACATGGTCGATTGCGGTTCTTTCCAGGGCAAACGTCGTGAATCCGACGAAAAAAACCGTAATTTTGATGTCGATATAAAAAATCTTGAAGGGGTGATTTTGACTCACGGTCATTTGGATCACTGCGGACTTTTGCCCCTCCTGGTCAAAAAAGGTTACACCGGCAATATTTTTGCGACCCCGGCCAGTCGTGATATTGCCAATCTTGTTATGATGGATTCTGCCAGAATTCAGGCCCACGATGCGGAATTTCTTGCCAAACAGGCCCGTAAAAAAGGCGAAAAATTTTACTGGAAGCCGCTTTACAACGAAGGCGACTGCATTATGGCGGCAAATCAGATTGTGTCGCTTTCTTACAATCGTTCTATGTATATTGGTCCAAATGTTCAGCTGGAATTTTTTGATGCAGGTCATATTTTGGGCTCAGCTTTTGCAAATATCACAATCAATCCAAATAAAAATCATCCCGAAAAAGAAACCCGAATTCTTTTTACTGGTGATATAGGCCGCAAGTGTAAGCCAATTATCCGTAATCCTGCTACAGATTTTCCTGCCCCAGATTACATTTACCTTGAATCTACTTATGGCAACAAACTCCACGATAATCACGATTTTGCCATGCACGAACTTGAACGCATTGTCCGCGAAGCCTGTGCCAAAAAGGGCAAAATCATCATTCCGTCTTTTGCGATTGAAAGAACCCAGGAACTCGTTTTTTATTTGCACCTTCTCACCGACCAGAAAAAAATCCCAGTTCTCCCGATTTACGTCGACTCTCCAATGGCAAGCAATGTCACTTCTGTTTTTCGCGTTCATCCTGAATGTTATGATGATAGTGTCAATGATGCATTTTTAAAACATCACAAAAATCCTTTTGGTTTTAATTCTCTAAAATACACAACCAGCGTGGAAGAATCCAAGGAACTGAACGAAAAAGAAGGCCCTATGATTATTATTGCAGCTGATGGTATGTGTGAAGCAGGTCGGGTTCTTTATCATCTTGCCAATGGAATTTCTGATCCTAAAAATACGGTTATGATTGTCGGTTATATGGCAGAAAATACTTTGGGGCGGCGTATTTTTGATGGTCAGTCCAAAGTTAAGATTTTGGGGGATGAATACTCTGTTAAGGCGAAAATTGAGCGTTGTAATGGCTTTAGTGCCCATGCTGATTACAGCGAAATGCTTGAATGGCTGGGCGAAATTGACACCAGCCGGCTCAAAAAAATCTTCCTTATCCATGGCGAAAAAGACCAGCAGGAAGGTTTTAAGCAACATCTGGCAGAAGCAGGTTTTAAGGATGTAGAAATAGTGGAGGCCGAAAAGGAGTATTTTCTTTAAGGCATCTCTTGTTTTTCTTGAAGAAAGAAAGGCAATTCACTATTATTTACGACAGAAAGAAAAAAATAAAGTTCCGAGCGGAAAGTTTTTCTATTTTAAAACAGAATCATAAAGGAGGCTGTTTTGAAAGTCGGAACAAATCAATATCCAAGGGAATCATGAAGGAGTCCTGAGGAAAAAGAGGTACATTATGGCTTTAAGACCAGAATGGGAAGGTTTTAATTCTGATGGTTTATGGACAAGTGAAGTTAACGTACGTGACTTCATTCAGGCAAACTACGCTCCGTATGATGGGGATGCATCATTCTTGGCAGGTCCTACTTCTGCAACACAGAAATTGTTCGATGAACTTCAGAGATTGCAGAAAGAAGAACACAACAAAAAGTCTGTAGGTTTGGACGGAAAAGAAAGAACTGGTGTTCTTGACATGGATACTGACATTGTTACAGGTCTTACTTCTCATCCAGCTGGATACATTGGACCAGACGGAAAAGAACTTGAACAGGTTGTTGGACTTCAGACAGACAAGCCATTGAAGAGAGCATTTATGCCTTTTGGTGGAATTAAAATGGCTGAACAGTCATGCGAAATGTATGGCTACAAACCAAATCCTGAATTACATAAAGTATTTACAGAATATCACAAGACACACTCTGACGCTGTATTTGATGTTTACACTCCAGAGATTCGTCGTGCCCGCAAGGCTCACATTTTGACAGGTCTTCCTGATACTTACGGACGTGGTCGTATTGTTGGTGACTACCGCCGTATCGCTCTTTATGGTATTGATTACCTTATCGAACAGAAGGAAGCTGACAAAGCTAACTGTGGAAACGGAACAATGACAGAAGACGTTATCCGCCTCCGCGAAGAAATTGCAGAACAGGTAAAAGCTTTGAAGGGAATGAAGTCTATGGCTACTCTTTATGGTTTTGATATTTCTAAACCAGCTACAACAGCTAAAGAAGCATTCCAGTGGCTCTACTTCGGTTACCTTGCTGCTATCAAAACACAGAACGGTGCTGCAATGTCTGTAGGACGTATTTCTACATTCCTGGATTGTTATATCGAACGTGATTTGAAGAAAGGCATTCTCACAGAAGAGAAAGCTCAGGAACTTGTTGACCATATCGTTATGAAGTTCCGTATGGTACGTTTTGCTCGTATCGAATCTTATAACCAGCTCTTCTCTGGTGACCCAATCTGGGCTACTCTGGAAGTTGCAGGTCTTGGACAGGACGGCCGTTCACAGGTAACAAAGAACGATTACCGCTTCCTCCACACTTTGGAAAACATGGGGCCTTCTCCAGAACCAAACATCACAGTTTTGTATTCAAAGAGACTTCCAGAAAACTTCCGCAAATATGCAGCAAAGATTTCTATTGATACATCTTCTATCCAGTACGAAAACGACGATGTTATGCGTCCAATCTGGGGTGATGATTATTCTATCTGCTGTTGTGTATCTGCAACTCAGACTGGTAAAGAAATGCAGTTCTTCGGTGCTCGTGCTAACCTGGCAAAAGCTCTCCTTTACGCTATCAACGGTGGTAAAGACGAAGGTGCAGGACTTACTCCTTATGTTCAGGTTGCTCCAGAAATGCAGCCAATCACATCAGACTATCTTGATTACGACGAAGTGATGAGAAAGTACGATGTAATGCTTGAATGGCTTGCTGATTTGTATGTAAATACATTGAACTTGATTCACTACATGCACGACAAATACTATTACGAAGCTGCAGAATTGGCCCTCATCGATACAGATGTTCGCCGTACATTCGCAACTGGTATTGCAGGTTTCTCTCACGTAGTTGACTCACTTTCTGCTATCAAATATGCAAAAGTTAAGGTTATTCGTGACGATCACGGTCTTGCTTGTGATTTCAAACCAGAAGGAGACTTCCCACGCTATGGTCAGGATGATGATCGTGCTGATGAAATCGCTGTATGGCTTTTGAAAACATTTATCACAAAGATTAAGAAGCACCCAACATACCGCAATGCTGAACCAACAACATCTATCCTTACAATTACTTCTAACGTTGTTTACGGTAAAGCAACAGGTGCACTTCCAAACGGAAGACCAGCACATGCTCCATTCTCACCAGGAGCTTCTCCATCTTACGGTGCAGAAACAAAAGGTTTGATTAAATCTTTGAACTCTGTAGCAAAAG
>CAVFQN010000131.1:0-421 GCA_963624615.1 Treponemataceae bacterium
GAATTATATTTTCTGATTGAAAGATAAATGGATTTTTTGGCAGAATCCACCTCCTCCCAAATCACATAAGAATCTTCCGAATTTGAAATAGTAACCGGAAAACGAGAATCCGTTTTTGTGATTGAGGTAGGATTTTCCCAATACAAGGTCTGGGCAGACAGAAAATTCTGATTAGAAAAAAATCCTGCCACAAATAAAACAATGAGGAAAATGAATGATTTTTTGTAAAAATTAAATGCGTGCGTCAATTTTATTCTTCAAATCCTTAATTTTTTGCGATTTTGCGTTTGATGATTTTTTCAAAAGTTGTTCAACGATGGCGTTTGCCCCAACAATATTATTATTTTGCAGCCTCTGAATTGCAAGCTGATAAAATCTTTCATCCTCAGTCGAAAGAACTGTCGACGTAGTTCCACCAATT
>CAVFQN010000131.1:431-3354 GCA_963624615.1 Treponemataceae bacterium
TAACTTAATCGCATTTTGATTATCGGAATCTAAAGCCAAGGCCTGATTAAGTTTTTCCAGGGCATTTTTCAGTTTTTCATCATCATCCCCAGCTTTTTTATAAATAGCCTGGGCCTCGTTTACAAGCCGCCTTGCTTTTGTTGCAGCACTGTTATCGACAGGTTTCTGGCGAATTCCAATATCAATTTCCACCTGGTAAATTAAATCTTTTAAGCCAGGATAATTTGGTTCAAGCTGATAATAATCCAAGAGATTTGCATAACCTTCCTGCTGTGTCTCCTTATTTTTACACATCTGGTGGGCGCTCTTGATTTTCTGGTCAAATTCCTGGCGGAATTTTTCAGGGGCCTTCAAGCGGTTGATTCTCAAAGTCAAAATTGCCGCTTCTTGATTCATTGGATAAACATACTGGAGTTTTTGGATATTTGTCAGGGCCAGGTCAAGATTTTCCATGCCCTTTTCCTTTTTTCCGTCCCCAATCAGCCTGCTTCCTTCATCAAAATACTGATAAGCAAGGTTCAAAAGCTGGGACATTTCTGGATACTGCGGAGATGAAGGTAAAATATCGCGGCCAGTGTTCATGGAAATGGCGGTATTTACAAAATTCAAAAGATTTGTGATTTCTTCATCTTCAGTGTCGTTTGTAACCGCCCACCGGGTCTTTGCCTGGTTCAGGTATTTTTCGGCATCTTCAAAACGCCCGTTAAAATAAGCATCTTTGGCAAGAGTTTTTAATTCTCGAACTTCGCGAACGACAATTTCATTTTCCTCCTTCGCAATTTGCTGACCCAAATTCTGCAATTTTGAGTCAACTTCTTCCCTAAGAACTTCATCATTTTGGTGATTTAAGGCTTCGTCATATTTTGTCAAAGCGTCCTGCAATTTTTTGCGGGCATTGTCAAAATCCTCATTTTTCAGGGCCATTTCCGCTTCGGAATAGCGAATATCAGCTTCATTTTTTGCAAGTTGCGAAGCAACAATCTGATTTTGAACTAGAGAAATATTAGAAATTGCAGTATTTTTCAAAGCTGCTAGATTTTCTTTTTGCTTTTCAAGGTAAATATTTGCAGAATTTACCAGACTTACAAGATTTTCTTCACTTTTCCATTGGACTTGCAAATTAAAATTTTCGGAAATATTTTTTTGATAATCATTTATTGTCTGAATATCCAAATCCGCCTGACTGTTAACGTACTGGGCAATTTTCATGGCAACATCAGGATAAGCGTAATTTATTCCAAAATCCAATTCTGGGTCAGCATTAAAAGAATCCTGGTATTTTGTCGCTTTTGTAATGTCTTCATTTAGTTCACTGATTATATTCTGAGGAATTTTTGTAAAAAATCCCTGGCTGTATTTTTTTGTTGCCACGTTGTAAAAGTTCAAAGCGGTATACAAATCATCAGAAGAATCTTTGTAATATTCTGTGATTTCCTTCCAGGCAGAAGTCAAAAGTTCTGATGATTTCGTAAAAATATTATTCAAAGTTTGCTCATAATTTTCGGTCAAAATATCCCAGTCTTTTCGGTTTCCATTTCTGTAAGATTTTGTCCATTCATAACTTGCAAGCTCATGCTGATTTTTTGCCCCGACAAAATTTCCCAAATTTGCATTCGAAGTAAAAAGCTGGAAAATGTAAGTGCTGGTGTCTGATAACTCTCCTTTTGTTGCATTTCCAGCGGTAGCGTCATCAGGATTTTTTTCCAGTTTTTTTATCTGATTAAGGATTTCAGTCTGATTTTTTTCAGCATTTTTTACCTGGTTCCAGATATTTTCCAGGCTTACAGACACATATGCAAGATTTTTTACATAATCTGTAAGGGCGTAATATTCTTTGTAAGGATTTTCAAGTTTATGAATCTGATTTTGTTCTGGAATCTGATAAAAATCCAAAACTTTTTGCTGGAGATTTACATACGAAGCAATATTTGCCGCATAATCAGAAGTCAAACCGGCCGTATATTTATTGTATTTTCTGGTAACGGCAGCAAAAACCGCATCATTCATCTGGCCGCCATAAGCATTCCACTGGCCGTCAATGGCTCCCAAAATCCCAGAATTTGCGACGGAATCCACTCCATAAATAAAGCGGAACATAAATGGCAGGTAGGAAGCATCACTCGTATCAGAATCCAAAGTCTGAAGTTCTGCAAATTTGTCCTGCATTTTAATTCCATCATCAATAATTGCCTGGCGAATGCGGTTAAAATCAGTCATATAATTCTGGACATTTTCAAAACGCTGCAAAGCCAGATCGTATTGGTCTTGATTTACAGCCTTCACAAAATCATCAATGGCATTTTGAATTTTTGGCAAAAAGTTTTTTTCTTCAAAAGCGGTAATCTGGGCATTCAAATCCCCTACAATTTCATCGACTTCTGTAATTATTTGAGGATTATCCTCCCACCTCACTTCAAAATCGTACCGGTAAAGCCAAAATCCTTCTTTCGCTTTCTCAATGGCGGCAAGGTAGTGGCCGGCCTGGGTATTTCTAGCAGTTTCGTTTTGAATTTCTAGGAACTGGGTTCGGAAATAGTTAAATTCCGCGGATTTTTTCAAATCGGCAATAAATTTTAAATTCTGATCAGAGGGATTTCGCTCAAATTTTTCGAGTTGGGCTGTAATCTCATAAATTTCCTTGTTATTTCCAGGGTCGGTTTGAATCAAATCGATCAATTTTTCTGCAAGAATAGAATACTGAATTTTTGCATTCATAATTCTTTTTATTCGGATTTGGGCGTTGTCAAAATTTTCAGGTTTATCCTGGATGTAAATATTCAAGAGGCGGAGGGCTTCGTCATATTCTGTACGGCGGATAAGGCGGTCAATTTCAAACAAAGAAATATCTCTATCATCCTGGCTGTAAAGGCAGGTTACGGAGAGAGAAAATAAAATTGCTATACAGAGAAAAATTTTCCCTTTC
>CAVFQN010000132.1:0-8711 GCA_963624615.1 Treponemataceae bacterium
GTGCTGTAGAATATGCTCATGAATTGGGATGTGATATTCCTATCGTTCTTCACCTGGATCACGGTCCAAATTTTGAAGTTGCAAAAGACTGTATTGATAACGGCTTTTCATCAGTTATGATTGACGGTTCTTCTCTTCCTTATGATGAAAACGTTGCTATGACAAAACAGGTTGTAGAATACGCTCATAAATATGACGTAACAGTTGAAGCTGAACTTGGTGTTCTTGGTGGTGTTGAAGATGATGTTGCAGCAGAAGAATCAAAATATACAAAACCAGAAGAAGTAATCGACTTTACATCAAAAACAGGATGTGACTCATTGGCTATTTCTATTGGTACATCACACGGACGCTGTAAATTTACTCCAGAACAGTGTACTCGCCGCGAAGATGGAACTTTGGTTCCACCTCCATTGGCATTCAATGTCCTTGAAGCTATTGAAAAACAGTTGCCAGGTTTCCCAATCGTACTTCATGGTTCTTCTTCAGTTCCACAGCAGTATGTTGCTGAAATTGAAAAATTCGGTGGAAAAATTCCTAACTCTGTTGGTATTCCAGAAGAACAACTTCGCAAGGCTGCAAAATTGGCCGTTTGTAAAATCAATGTTGACTCAGATGGTCGTCTTGCAATGACAGCTGCTATCCGCCGTCACCTTGTTGAACATCCAGAAGATTTTGACCCACGCCAATATCTTACAGATGCTCGTGACGAACTTATAAAGATGTATGCAGACAAGAACAAGAATGTATTCGGTTCTGCAGGTCACGCATTGGACTAGTTTTTAGCTGATAATTAGTCAAAAAAAGCATAAAAAAAAAGCTACCTAAACTTTTTAGGTAGCTTTTTTTTTAACTCCAACTTATCATTTTTAATTTTTTAAGCACAAATAAAGCAAGCGGCACAAATATGTAAAAAATACCGCCTATAATCGCAATTAAAATATGAAGCTGTAACAGAAAAAAGGACTCAAGTACCGGCGGAATAAAAAAACAGACAAATGCTAAAATCACAAAAATTATCGTAAAATAAAATTTTCTAACCTTTACAGAAGCATAAATCCAGTTTATAAAAATTGAAAGCTGAAGAAGCATTGCAGCAAAAAGCAAAGGTTTAAAAAACATGGCAAAAGCGGAATAAAAACCTTCTGATGTTGTGACCGTCAAATATGGAAGGTAGATTGCGTAAAAAGATAATTCCAGGGGTAAAAATGAAGTAATTTTAACCTTGCCATCATCTCTGGAAATAAGCAAATATAATCCATAAAGAATAATCACAGGAAAAAAAGCCTGCCTGAAAGCCAGATAAAGAAAATTTTCCACAAAATCATAAGGAACAATTCTATGGGCAAATGTGAAAAAAGCCTGGAAAGCGGCTACGAAAATTGCAGACAAAATTCCAAGTCCAATAACCGGGACAAGTCTTTTTTCTTTTGTGATAAAACAAAATCCCAAGATTAATAATGGAAGTAAAATACAAGAAAAAAGTAACATCAGATCCCTTCTACTTTGCGACAATCTTCATAATTCTGGCAGAACCGCTTATTGTAATTTCTTCGTTTGGATCAAGAGTGTAAATTTCTTCGGCAGCAATTTTTGTCTCGCCGGAAGCTGTCGCCCCAGAAATAGATTTTATTCTTGCATTTTCTGCAGAAATTACAAACAAAAGCGATGTATCTTCTGGTTTAGAGCCAGATTTACCTTTTACAGACCAGGCACCATTTACAGAAATTTCTTCCAGGTCAAAATATTTACATTCAAATTTGCCAGGGAATGGGGCGATTGGAATCATCTCCTCCCGCTTTATTACGGCTAAACCTTTTTCGATATGGACTTCGCGGCCTCTTCCCCAGTCATAAAGTCGGTAGGTCAAATCACAAGACTGCTGGGTTTCCAAAAGACGGAGTCCCCCACCAATTGCATGAACAGTACCGGCAGGAATAAAAATAAAATCACCTTTTTTGACTGGAACTAAATCAAGATAATCTTCCAGTTTATTTTCGGTAATTGCTTTGGCAAGAACTTCGTTTGAATATCCTTCTTTAATGCCATAAACAACTTTCGCATCTGGAGCAGCATCCAAAACATACCAGCATTCTGTTTTGCCACGGTTACCCGGGCCTTCCAGTTTTACAGCCCAGTCATCATCGGGATGAACCTGAATGGAAAGAACGTCATTTGCCTGTATAACTTTTATCAAAAGTGGATAATCGCCACCAATTGCTTTTTTAAAATCTTCTTGACAGCCATTTGGATGGGTTGAGGCGATCCAAAGTTCGTAGCCCCATATTTTATCAGATCTGATTGCTTCAAGTTTCTGCATAATTATTTCTCCCAAAGTTTTTCTGGATAATAGCCAGATTGGATTTTTTTGGCAATTTCATCTTTAACTATCTGTCTGTCCTGTGGGTATGTCATTCCAAACCAGGTTTCTTCAGATGTAAAGAATTTTATAACTCCGTTTTTATGTTTGATAATATCACTTGCAGCAACCGGCAAAAGTGCTTCGGCTTTTGGTGATTTGCAGCTTTCTTTCATAAAATTATCCCAATAAATATGGAATTCTTCAAAAGCTTTTGGCGAAAAACCAAACAGATTCATACTAACCCATTCCTTGCCAGTCATAGAAATTCTTGAACCGTCCGGCATTTCGCTGATGATATTGTCTTTTTCATCATAATAAATCTTAAGATTTTCTACGATAGAATCCAGCATATCATCTTTTACGGAACAAACCCCACGGCTCACAGAGCCAGAATGGCTCATTGTATTTCCAAGTACATAACCAACCATGGCGTGTTCTCTAGAGTCTTTATCAATAGAAGAAAGATATTTTCCCAAAACATCAAAAGCCTGGCGTCCATAATAATCATCAGAATTGATTACAGCAAATGGACTATTTACAGCTTTTTCTGCACACAAAATTGCATGAGTTGTTCCCCAAGGTTTTTCACGTCCTTGAGAATCTTTTATCTGTTCCGGTGATAAAAGGCTTTCGTGCTGTTGAAAAACGTATTCTGCATCAAAATTAGCGGCAACTCTATCAAAAAGTCTTTCGCGAAAAGCTTCCTCTATGTCTTTACGAATTATAAATACAACTTTTCCAAATCCGCAAAGTTTTGCGTCATAAGTTGCAAAATCCAAAAGACATTCATCGTGGAGACCTACCCCATCTATCTGCTTCACACCACCGTATCGGCTACCCATTCCAGCTGCTAAAACTACCAATGTTGGTTTCATAAAATTCATACCTCTTTTTAATTGTTGCTATCATTAATTATTGTTTCCAAGGCCAAAATCATCATATCTTTGAAGGTACTCTGACGTTCCTGGGCAGTCGTTGCCTGCCCCGTAATAATGTGATCGCTCACTGTCAAAATTGTAAGAGCCTTTCTCTTAAATTCGGCTGCTAAAGTGTACAATTCTGCAGATTCCATTTCAACACCAGCAGCCCCGTATTTTTTCCACAATTTCCAGTTTTCATTATCATCATAAAAACGGTCACTGGAAACGCAAGGTGCAACTACGGTTTTTAATCCCAGCTCTTTTGATTTGTTGTAGGCGGTATACAAAAGGTCAAAATCAGGAACTGGAGAATAATGCAGCATTCCAAAACGCTGACTTTGGAGAGAAGAATCTGTACAAGCTCCATTTGCCAGAATAATATCTCTGATATTTACATCTTCACGAATAGAACCGCAAGTTCCAATTCTGATTGCTTTCTGAACATTGTAAAATTGAAAAAGTTCATGCACATAAATGGAAAGTGACGGCTGCCCCATTCCAGTTCCCTGTACAGAAACCTTTTTCCCATTATAAAAGCCGGTATAACCGTACATTCCCCGAACTTCGTTATAACATTTTGCATCCTCTAAAAAATTTTCGGCAATAAACTTTGCCCTTAAAGGATCGCCTGGTAATAAAACTGCCTCTGCAATTGCCCCCTCAGGAGCGTTAATATGTGTACTCATATTTTTGATTATACAGTAAAAAACCCTTCTTGGTATACTTTTTTAGAGGACTTCCTTATTTTAGAGCCACAGTAACTTCCACACAAGTTCCACTGGGCTTATTTTTTTTGATTAAAAATTTTGCCCCAATCTGATTTGCCCTGTAGGCCATAGAATTCAGGCCAAGCCCGGCTTTTGCCCCAACTTTGTAATTTTCCATTCCCCGGCCGTCATCAATAATCTGGACTATAACTTTTTTACCATCATTTTTTACGCTGACAATTACAGACTTTGCCTGGGAATGTTTCATTACATTGTGCAGGGCTTCCTGTATAATTCTAAAAACGTTCAACTTTTGTAAATTGTTTAATTCAATATTTTTGTCCAAAAGCCATTCATATTTACAATCTATTCCAGACTGAGTTCTAAAAGAATTGCACAAATTACTCAAAGAATGATTCATTCCCAAGCTTTCAAGTTCAACCGGATAAGAATTGTGGGCATACTGGCGGGTCGTTTGCAGAGTATCGCCAATTAATTCAGCCAGTTCTACCATCTGATTTTTTTCCACAGGTTTTTCCTGATTGGAATAACTGCGACAAAGCATTGAAATACCGGCCAAACGCTGGCAAATATCATCATGCAAATCATTAGAAAAACGCTGGCGTTCAATTTCACTGATTTTTAAAACTTCGGCTTCAACTTCCATACGCTTATTATTCGCTTCAACAAGTTCCTTAGTTCTTTTTGTAACTTCTTTTTCTAGATAATCAGAACGCTTAGCTCTTTCTTCTATAGCACGGATTCGGTTTAAACACTGGGCAATATTGATTGCAATAGAACTTAAATAAGGCAGGACATTTTCCTTTGCATCATATAAAACACAACCTATAATTTCATTTCCAGCAGTAAGATATTTAAAAACAAGAGATTCTGGTTTATCTCCATCATAACGCATATAACGTTTATAAAATTGCCCCAAGGGAAGTTTGACTTCCATGTAAAATTCAAAACATTCATGTCCGTTGCGACGGATGTAAAGAGGATCGACTAGAACTGATTTTGATTTTCGCTCTGTTAATTTTTCATTATTTGAAAAACGCAAAATACAAAAATTTTGCAAATCCAGCTGGCCCATATTCTGATTAATCACTTTTTTCAAATCAGCAACACTTTCTGCATTATTCATTTCCTGGCCAATATGACTAACCATACGAAGCAAAGTTTCAGACTGCACATATTTTGTCTGAATTTTATTAAGGAAATCTTCCGTCATAATTTTTTCTTCTTTGGCGGAATTACAACCGCAAGACTGCCTGTACAAAACTCTGGCCGGCAAAACAAAGTCATTTTCTATAACTTTTTTTTCGACATAATCTCTCATCATATAAACCGCTTTTTCGCCCAGTTCTTTCAATGGTTGTTGAATCGTTGTCAAAGCCGGAATCTCGTATTTTGCCTGTGGAATATCATCAAAACCTGTAACTGCACATTCATAAATATGAGGATTATTTCTATTCATCTTAAAAAATTTATAAATACCAATCGCCATATTATCATTTGCGCAAACTACAACATCAGGAATTTGATTGTTATGCTCTTCAAGATAATCAGACATAGCCTTAATCGCATCCACTTCCGAAAAAGTTCCCTGCTGAATGTTGTAAGTTAAATCTGGAATATTTTTTTGATATTCGGTGATAGTTTCTTCAAAAATTTGCTTACGGCTTATTGCATCATGATGATTTTTTGTCCCGCTTATATAAAGAAAACGCCTGTAGTGATGTTTTACAATCAGATGTTCAACAAGTTCCCTCATAGACTTTTCCGCTTCCACAAATAGTGATGGCAGCCCTTCAATTTTCTGCCCCAGCGAAACAACAGGAATATTCCCCCAGATTTTTTCAATATCGGCTTTTGTATTGATTTCGTAATTATCAATCATAACTGTTGTCAAAAGGATAATTCCGTCCAGGTCAAAAAATTCTTTTCGAGGAAAATGGGTGATTAATTCATCTGCCGAAAAATTCGTATTTTCCTGCTGAAAGCAAACAATTTCAATGCCAAGTTTTTTTGCAACTCTTACAATACCACGATAAATGTAAATCTGATACTCTTCGTCTAAAACGTTTAAAACTAGTCCAATGCGCATAAGTAATTATACATTTATTTTAGAAAATATGTTATCATATAGACATTATGAATTGCACTGTAATTATTATTGATGACCACCCTTTGTTCAGCCGAGGTTTAGCCCAGTTGATTGAAACACAAAAGGATTACAAAGTAACAGGAATGGCAAAAGACCGAAACGAAGCCCTTAGCCTTTTAGACAAGGTTACTCCGGATTTGGCTATTGTTGATTTAAACCTGGGCCAGGAAGATGGATTGGAACTTATAAAAGATATTCTGGTAATCCATCCTCAGACAAAAATTCTGGTTCTTTCCATGCACGACGAACGTTTTTATGCGGAAAGAGCTTTAAAAGCCGGTGCGAAAGGCTATATCATGAAGGCCGAAGCCGAAAATCAGGTTATCAATGCGATAAAAACAGTAACCAGTGGTGAAATTTATTTGAGTGATGATGAAAAAAAACGCATAAAAGAAATGCCCCATAATTCTGATTTTGGTGATAAATTTGACACCATTTCAAGCCTTTCAGACCGCCAGTTACAGATTTTCACCCTTATAGGAAAAGGTCTGGGAACTGTGGAAATTGCCACAAAATTGAACCTCAGTATAAAGACAATTGACACCCACAAGGAAAATATAAAGTCAAAACTCCACTGTGCTTCATCTGCCGAACTCCGACAAATGGCCATTGAATGGACAAACAGGGCAGTTTAAAATCAGCTTCCACCCCTAAAAATTGCGATTTTTAGAGGTGGCCACTACTTTTAGTTTTTTTCTAGATTTCTTCCGTAAAGAGCTGCAAGGAATTTTAATTCTTCTGCAGCATTTTCTTTTAAATCTGATGATGACATTCTCCAGGCCCAGTTTGCCCCTGTAGTTGAAGGGATGTTCATTCTTGCTTCGTTTCCAAGCCCGATAATATCCTGCATAGGAATTACAGCAAAAGCAGCCGTCGATGAAAATGCTTCTTTTATCATAGACTTTCGCAATTCCCCGGATTTTACCATAGCACAAGCCTTCTCGACAGTTAATTTTTTACCAGTAAGATACTGACCTACCAGGATTTTTTGATCATCAGAGGCGTTTTCCAGCCAGCCCTGCAAAGTATCATTATCATGAGTACCTGTATAAACAACACAAGCTGTCGTATCATACATATGAGGCATAAAATAATTCACCATGCCATTTTGTTTTGCTTCATCAGTCGAAAAGGCAAATTGCAAAACTTTCATTCCAGGGAAGCCCGCCTGATCCCGCAAAAGTTTTACCTGGTCTGTAATTACTCCCAGGTCTTCGGCAATAATCGGCAAATCTCCAAGTTTTCGCTTAATAGCTTTGAACAAATCCAGACCAGGACCTTTTACCCATTTTCCATTGAGGGCAGTAGGCTCCCCTGCCGGGACAGACCAATAAGCCTCAAATCCTCTAAAATGGTCAATTCTCAATAAATCCGTCAGTTCAAAAACCCGCTTAATTCTAGCAATCCACCACTTATAGCCACTTACCTTTATAGCGTCCCAATCATAAAGAGGATTTCCCCAAAGTTGGCCATCTGCACTAAAATAATCAGGAGGAACGCCGGCTACGCAAGAAGGATGACCGTCTTTATCCAGCTGAAACAAAGATTGATTAGACCAAACATCAGCAGAATCAGGGGCAACAAAAATTGGAATATCACCAATCAATTTTATTCCAGCGTCGTTTGCATATTTTTTAAGCTTTTGCCACTGGCTTTCAAAAAAGAACTGAATTACTTTGTAAATTTCAACATCATCTTTATGATTTTTATTCCAGTCTGCAACCGCATCTTCCTGGCAGCGGGCAAGTTCTTTTGGCCAGTAAGCGTGCCAGATTGAAGATGGAATTTTTTCTTCTGCTGCTTTTGCATCATAGGCAGTTTTTATGCTCATAAAAGAAGCATATTTTTCCAGCCAGAAAGATTTTTCTTTGCAAAAGTCCTTGTATGCTTTTTTATCTTCGCCAGAAGCATTTTTCAAAAAGTACAAGGCTGATTTTTTTAAGATGGGAGTTTTCCACCAAACCAAAGAGCCGTAATCAACGTTTCCAGTTTTTTTGATGTAATCGGCAGGGGCAATATCTTTTTTGTCGGCCCAGCCATTTTCTACCAGCAAATCCAAATCTATTAGCAAAGGGTTTCCTGCAAATGTTGAAAAAGAGGCGTAAGGTGAATCGCCATAACCTGTAGGGCCAAGTGGCAAAATTTGCCACAAAGACTGTCCTGCCGATTTTAACCAATCAACAAATTTATATGCAGGAGTGCCAATAGTTCCAACTCCATAACTTCCAGGCAAAGATGTAGGATGCAGCAAAACGCCAGATTTTCGTGCAAAATTCATAAATACTCCAAAAACGTAATAGGGTTCCCAGTAAAATTTTTAAAAGCCACAGTAATATCCCCTAAAGTTATATCATACATAAAAATATTTTTCCATTTTTAACAATGAGAGTGTATACTATCGGTATGAGAGTTTACGTTCATTCACCACAAGTAGAAATTGCGGAAATCATTGCAGACCATCTTCGGGAAGAAAAGCACACTTGTTACGTATATCGTGACTTTATGGAACTTTTTGTTTCAATTTTAAATCAAAAGACCCCACCAGATTTACT
>CAVFQN010000133.1:0-5188 GCA_963624615.1 Treponemataceae bacterium
GAATACAATATTGAGTTTTCAGATAAAAATGAATCAGATAAAATTCTTCAACAATTACAGGATTTTAAAGATGACCTTCATCTATGGACTAGCTGGGGACACAGCAAAACAGAATTAAATTCTGAAAATAAAGCCTCCAAAAAACTTTCAGCCACAGAAGTTAACGAACCAAATGAAAAAGCTGTTGCAAAATTGAAAATCATAATGGAAGGCAAAAATCACGTAGATCTTCCATCAGATTGTCGTATTCCTTCAAAATCCGAAATTGAAAAAACAGATGCAGAATTCAACGAATACGCAGACACACTTCCTTGGGCTACTATAGCAAAAGCAAAATACAATAAACTGAACTCTCAAACAAAAAAACTCTTACAAGAATTATCCATGCACGCAAAAAATTCAGATGCAAATGTAGTAGTGAAAAGCCTTTTAAATCCGTGGTTTGCAAGTATCTGGCACAAAAATGCAAACCGAGACGGAACCTTTGGTAACCGCCAGTGGAATTTCTGCAGTTTTGAAATCCTGGAAAAGCTTGATAGTAACTTATTTACCTGTCGCTCTGCCGAAGGCAAAATTTTTGTCCTGTATTCTCCAATTTCTCAAGGACAACTAGAAGAAGGATATTTCACATTTTTTACAGTTCTTGTTGATGCAGGTGGCTGGTACTTGACTTACGGCCCTATTATGAGTTGGAAGGCTTTTATGCCATTCGATTTTATTTACATTGCAAAAAAAGTTTCAAAACAGACCTATAATCAGGAAGGATTTTCTGCAACCGTACAGGCTAATCCTGCTCCTTTCTGGAACACCTTAAAATATACAGAAGATTCTCCTCTTTTCCAAAATGGAAAAATCGGCGAAATTTATACACTTGAATGTCGCTTCAAAGACAACACTCCGCCAGATTTTGAACAACTTTTTCCAAAAGAAAAATTCGCTTGGAAAAATGGAAAAAGTCAGACCTGTCTCCGCTGGCTTTTCAATGATGCCGTTTATGTCGAAAGTTATGGCGTCTATTTTGATCAAAAAACTGGAATTGTCCTTCTTTTCGCCCACTCCAGTAAAGATTTTGACACTATCCACTCAGTTTTAAAGCCTTTTATTCAAAAATCCGGAGAACAGGAACATTCGACTTTTTCCGCCTTCGCAATTCTTCAATTTTTTCTGAATAAAAAATCAGCTCTCGAAAAATTTGAAGATGCATTCGGAATGTAAAAACTGAAAAAGATATTTTTATCAACCAGCAGAGCAATCCGGCAGCAAACTGTCGTCGCAGTGCATTTTAACATAGAGTCACACAAATTTCTTTCTGCAAAGCTATCACCTGCTCCAGTGGCAAACCAGTACAGTCAGCAATATCTGATGGCTCATAGTGTTTCTTAAGAAAGTTTTTTGCAGTTTCAATGGCTTTCCTTTGTTCACCTTCTGCAAGTCCTTCTTCTATTCCTTCCGCCCAGCCTTCTTCTCTATTCTCCTTAATCATTTCTGAAAGTGTCATATAGACCTTCCTCTCTTGTGGGGAGATTTTCAGGCGGTTTACAAGTGCTGCAAGTCGATCGGTCAAATCAGAGTCGGATTTCTGCCTGCTCAGATAATAAAAAAACGCCTGAAGTTTTTGTGACTTCATTTTACCATAGAGTTTTGCATTGTAAAAGACAGAAAGTCTTCCGTCATCTATCACTTCGCTAGGGTATTCGTCTATCCGGTTGCGGATTGTGTAAACTGGCAGGTTCAGGCCAAATGGGTCTCCCAGGCAGAGAAAAATTACATACGAATCTTTCAGGTCTTTGTAATCCTCGCCAGCCATTAGATTATCTACGTCCATGACGCCCTGGTAATAGCGAGCTCTTTTCGCCAAATCCGTTAAATGTGATGTCTGAATTTCGATGTCAAAACACCGTCCGCTGCCATCTTTGACGTAAACGTCAAATCTCGCACCTTTGCTCAAATAATCTGTTTTGCAGTCTTTTTGTGCCGATGACAGTTCTACTCTGTCAATTTGGATTTCGAGCAGAAGTTCTAGGATTTCTTTTGTGATATCTAAATTCTTTTCCAGAACTCTGCAGAAGATGAAATCATCAGCGAACGTTAATCGTTCCCACTTTTCTGCAAGTGACATTCTCTTTTTTTTCAGGCATTTCACGCCCTCCATAACAAATAAAATAGTTTTTCTAGGGATTTTTCGCCCTACGGGCAGAAAAAATCTACCTCACTATAGTAATTACCACGAAATGCACTTTTCAGAAATAAAATTCTATAATTTTTTGTTATTTATCAAAAAAATAATCCTCCTTCACACATTCTCCCCTTCCCCCAACAAACATTTCACCCTCTCACAATATTTTTCCTTCCCTACCACACCGCAAGCGAGTAGCCTTTTCAAAGCCCTAAGTTTCTTTCTTTTTCGCCTTCATGAATTAAGCGAAAGCCTTACATTTTTCCAACTTATCAAAAAGCCCAGAAAAGTGCAGCCGTCATAAAAGTTTCCAAAAACTGGCTGGTCAGATTTCCGATGGGAAGTCCTTTTTGGCTGGTCCCCTCGCCCTTACAGACGCTGCCCCCGCAGTTAACGCGGTAACAACCTGTTAGTCAAGCCAACAAAAATACCGCTGGCTTGACTAACTTCAATTTGATTACGCAAACTGACCTATTCACGTGTTCGCTCTCGCTCACAAAATGCAACACCGCAAGAAGCTGAAGCATCTTACGGTGTTGCATTTTTAAGGAAAGACGCGGGGCCAACCTTTCGTTCACGTTTCGGCCAATCCTTTTTAATATTACGGCAGGTCTTCCCCGCCGCAATATTAAAATTTATATTTCTACCTGCTCCGCTGCTTCCCTGGCCGCCTTAAGCGACCGCACCGCGTCGCTCCTTTGTTTTAGGCCCGAAGGGTCTTTTGATTTTTTTTTAGAGACTGGAACGAACTACACGGAAGCCGTGGTCATTATAGCGAGTTGCTGCATCCAAAGTGTAGAAGTCATATCCAAAAAATCCACCTTCTTCAATACCGCAACTTCCGCCATGATAAACACGCCCCTCCCCAGACGCGGGGCCTGTAATATCCGCAGTACTGCTTACAATCCAGCCATCATACCAGTCCCAGCAAAATTCCCAGACGTTGCCACTCATGTCGTATAAACCGTAGGCATTGGCTTTCTTTTTCTTTACTTCATGAGTTTTACTATTAGAATTTTCAGAATACCAGGCTACTTCATCTATATCATCACTACCGGCATAAGTGTAGTTTTCGCCACCACGTGCTGCCCATTCCCATTCGGCGTTTGTTGGAAGTCGGTAACCGTTTGCAGACCAGTCGCAAGTTACTGCATCCCAGGTTGGAATACTTGAATATTCAAGATTTGCCCAATCTGTAATACCTTTTACTGTGTAACAAGGAGTTAATCCTTCTTTTGCCGAGCGTTTATTACAATATGCGATTGAGTCATACCAGGTCACGTCACCTACCGGATTATTACCAGCATCTCCAACAGTATCTCTAGTACTTGGATTTGTTCCCATTACTTCTTTGAATTCATCCTGAGTTACTTCGTGCTCAGACATATAAAAACTTGAAATTTCAAGAGCTCGTCCGCTTACAAATACATTGGAACTTGGTGTCCACTCTTCTGTACCGTCTATTGAAACAGCAGGCACTGTTACAAAATCTGCAAGGGCATCTTTCCAGGTTGCCGTAAATGTCAGGTTGTCTTCTCCGTAAGTTGAACCGAGAGTCACGCCACTTGCATTCTGCCAGCCGGCAAATCTGTAACCGTCACGAGTTGGCCATTCAACACTTCCAATTTTACCGCCATAAAGTCCGGTCATTTTCAATGTATTTGAACCATCAGAGAATTTCCCCTCTCCGGCATTGAATGTGTAAAGGACATCTGCCGGGGTGTAATAAACCACAACATAATCATTTTGATGAACAAGGCCTGTGGCAACAAGAGCTGTTGAACTTTTTGCAAGTTTTTTAAGAGTTGTACCTTTTTCTACAGTTTTGTGCTCTTCATCTCTTACAAGATATTTTTTGTAATTTGAATCATAAACTGCGTGCAAAACTCTTGAAACTTCCCAGTTAATCGCTGGAATTGTAGTATTTTTACCCGTATAGAAATATTTCTGATCAGACCAGATTCCACCAATATTCCAAGTTCCATTAGTCGTACAAATATCGTAACCATAACAACCTGAATACTTTCCATCAAAAGAATTGTTAATAAAGCCTGAAATACTAAGGTCATAAGATGTATAACACCAGTTACCGAGATATGCAGTCTCAGTTAAAGAAATTTCATCATCCAAAGTTAATTCTTGTGAGCCATTACCTTTCCAGGCACAAGCCTCACTGTAATTTACCGAACCAAACAGAAGAGGATCAAATCGCTTTTCAACTTTTGTTATATTTGCAGGCAAATTGAGTACTGAATTTTTAATTTCTTTGATTTTTGCAAGTGCTTCAGTTTCTTCTAAGCCTTCTGCTTCTGGGAAGTTTCTGACAAGTTCAACTTTTCCTGTTTCAAAATTATATTTACAGTCAACCGTAAAATTAGAGAAATAGTCTTTGTTGCTTTCATACCAGGTTCCTTCCTTTGTGGTACTTGTTGCAGTACAAGACTCAAGTTTCTTTTCATACCAGCCATTGAATACAGAAGATTCATAATTACCCCAGGCTACAAAAACGTACTCTTTTCCTTTTTCTGTGAATGGGAAAATAACAGAAACACTTCCTGTTTCATTGAAAGTTTCCGGCCAGGGAAGTAACAAACCTGTATTTTGCTCAAGAATACCATTATCTTTTATACCGTATTCACCATTTGCTGCTTCTGTATATTTTAAGGTAAGTTTAATTCCTTCAGAAACTGGTTCGGTAAAGGCTTCAATCAGGCCAACGACGGTAAACACATCTTTAATGCCTTCGCTCTTGTTGCCTTCCAAATCCATAGTTTTGAAAGTTACTGTATAATCTTCGCCGAACTCAAGATCAGTTAATGTGTATTTTTCTGTTCTCGGAGCGACAACAATTGTATTTTCGGCCAGTTTTGTTAATGCAGCTCGGGCATTAGAATCAGCACCTTTTTTATAAGAAATTTCAATTCCGTACAAATCTTCATCTGCAGGATCTGTCCAAGTGAGAATAGCACCGGAAAGTTGTGGTGTTACAGTCAATTTGCTTACTTCTGCCGG
>CAVFQN010000134.1:0-2113 GCA_963624615.1 Treponemataceae bacterium
GAACTATATTTCTAATTATAAGAGGTAAAAAAAATGACTGCTTATTTAGCTGGCCTTGTACAATCGGGGCTGTCATTTATTTTCGTTGTTTTTGCGATTGGTACAATCGGTTATCTTATCGGTTCAATCAAAATTAAAGGTATTGATCTTGGTACAGCCGGGGTTCTTCTTGTAGCCCTTATCTGGGGTGTGATTATTAATTTTATCCCAGACTTTTCAATTGGTACCACAAAAATTACACTTTGGTCTACAGACATCAAAACTAGTTTTGGTCTTGTTTCAAAAATTGGAACTGCCCTGTTCGTAACTGCCGTTGGTCTTATTGCCGGTCCTAAATTCTTCCGCTCTTTTAATAAATCAACACTTTCCTACATCCTCCTTGGAGTAATCATCATTGCTGTAGGTGCTGGAACTGCCGTTTTGTTCATTCTTCTCGATAAAAATCTTACACCTTCTATGGCCGTTGGTCTTTTGACTGGTGGTCTTACTTCTACTCCAGGTTTTTCTGCCGGAAAAGAAGTTGCAAAGGCAATTGAAGAAGATGTTACTGCCGGATACGGAATTGCCTACCTTTACGGTGTTCTTGGTGTAGTTCTTTTTGTTCAGCTTGTTCCAAAAATCCTTAAGGTAAATATGGAAGATGAAGTTAAAAACTTTACTGCTGCTAACCAGATTCAAATTCCAGAGCCAAAAGGTCAACTTATCAATGTTGATCCATTCGGATTTTTCCCATTTACACTTGCAGTTGCTCTTGGTTGTCTGATTGGTGCAATCAAAATTCCTGGAATCAACTTTTCTTTGGGTAATTCTGGTGGTTGTTTGATTGGTGGTTTGATTGTCGGACATTTTGGTCATATCGGGAAAATTGACTGGCGTGTTTCAAAACAGACTCTGAATTTTATGCGAGAACTGGGGCTTGTTCTCTTCTTGATTGGTGCTGGCGTTCCAGGTGGCGTAAACTTTATTAATAAATTCAAGTGGACATACTTCCTTTACGGTGCAGTTATGACAACTCTTCCTATGATTGTTGGATATATTATTGCTCGTTATGTTTTCAAATTGAGTCTTTTGAACAATTTGGGTTCTATCACTGGTGGTATGACTTCTACTCCTGCTTTGGGAACTTTGATTTCTACAGCAGGTACAGACGAAGTTTCTGCCGCTTATGCCGCAACTTACCCATTCGCCCTGGTTTCTGTAGTTTTGGCTGCTAAAATCTTGATTATGGTCTTCTAAAAAAAAGATTAAAAAAAATATTGCAAAAAAATCCCCTGGATTCAAGTTCAGGGGATTTTTTTAACGGTTCTTCGATTTTATGGCTCGATAAATCTCGCCTGAGCCGTTCTTTCGATGAACCTAAAGCGCCCCTGTCGGCTCGCTTTTTAACGGTTCCTCGATTTTAGGCTTCGATAAATCTCGCCACCGTCTAGCTTATTTACTAGTCATGTTTACAACACCGTCCCAGTCTTCTGGAACTCCGTTTTCTATGAAATTCTTACATCTTTCTGCAAAAACAAGAGCGGTCGGGTCGCCTTCTCCAATAGAATTTGACTGCAGAAACAATTTGCCTGCATTTGCAAAATCTCGGTCAAGATATTTTGTCAAGGCTGTTTCAAAAATTTCAATCTGCTGATTCTGCTCATTTGTCAGTTCATTTGTAAAGCCTATGATATTGTACAATTGAACTGGAGTTGAACGTCCGACTACCCTAACCTTATCCAGTCTTCTTGCCACAATTTTGCCTGCATTTTCGCCAGTATTTGCAAGGTTCCAGGTTGCATCAGAACACATAATCCATGAAGAATATGCCTTATTTACACCTTCCAGACGGCTTGCCAGGTTTACTGTATCACCAATCATCGTATAATTTAATTTACTAAAAGATTCTGTTTTACTGCCCATCAATCCTACGAAAGCTTCTCCAGAATTTATACCGATTCGAGTTTGCAGAGGATTTAATTTGATTATTTCTGTTTTGCCTTCCGCATTTGTAATTTCGGTCGGTTTAAACAAATCTTCGTGAATCAGATTAAATTCTTTTTCAACTTTTTTCATGTGGATTGCAGAATCCAGACAACGGTAAGCCCATTCTTCTTTGGTGTGAGAATTCATT
>CAVFQN010000134.1:2149-3228 GCA_963624615.1 Treponemataceae bacterium
TCATTGGGTCTGGGGCTCCAAACATGGAGATTATGGCATCACCTTCATATTTATCAATATTTCCGTTGTTTTTCAAAATCTCGTTGGACATATCTCCCAAATAGGCGTTCAAAATTTCAATCAGCTTATTTGGACCTTCATCACCATAACGTTTACTAATTAATTCACTAAGGGTCGAAAATTTCTGAATATCAGAGAATAAAGCAGTAATACATTTTTTCTGACCTTCAGTTTTAAAGGCTTCAGGATTTCGCCTTAATTCTTCGACTGTATCCTTATTTGCAAAAGAAGCGGCAATCTGGGTAATAAATTTCTTTTCTTTAACACTCTGATAGAACCTGTAGGCAACTCCAGAAACATAATCAACAAGCAGAAACAAAATTGTTCCCACAAACTGAATGTAATATTTTGAAAAAACAAACAAGGCACCAAAAACAAGGCAGAAAATCAGATAACAAACAAAAGTTATGATGTTTTGCATGGTATTAGATTTTTTTGTAATAAATCCCCAGTACCATCTTGTATTGATAATAAAATCCTGATTCAAAAGCGTATTCAAAATATTGGCGTGAATTCCCACATTCATATATTTTTTTTCAAAAGGAGTGGCCCCGGTATCGAATGTTGATACGGCAGTTGTTCCAATAATACAGTAAGCACCTTTATACAAAGGCTTCATTTCTGTCAAAAATGACTGGTAATTTTCGTATTGCTCAGTTAAATCACCAATATCCTGGGGCAGATATTCTGCATATTGTTCTACAAGTCCAGAATCATCATATTGGGAAAGTTCTTCCAGCCTTTCCAAAATTTCCGGCAGGTAATTACTATTGATAAAATCATAAATATTTAAATAAAAAGCATCTCGCAAATTAAAATATTGCTTATATTCATCAGCATCTATACCATCAATCACCTGGTTATTTTCATCATAGCCGGTACATTTTGAAAGCATATACTCCTTCATCGCTTTTATTGTGCTGTACTGGTCAAGCAAATCTTCGACTTTCTGGGCATATTCCATCAAATAACCTTCATCGTCCATAATCTGCTGTTCGCTGATATTTTTTAAATCTGTG
>CAVFQN010000135.1:0-3631 GCA_963624615.1 Treponemataceae bacterium
TCACAGGTATTCTTTCAAAAAAGGATATTCCGACAAAAATCCCTGACTCGGAAAGTCTTTTTTTACCTGGCGAATTTTTTCTGAGAGCTGTGGTGATGTTAGCGACACTTCTGGGACGCCCGCCCTCGGTGTCAATTTCCTCGACACCCCAGAAATATCCGCCCCTGGTGTCAGATTTTCCGCCCCCGTTGTCAAATCCCCAAAAAACTCCGCCTTTTCTTTACCCACTTCCGGCAAGGCCAAAACATCTTCCCAATCCGACACCAAAATTCCTGGAGTTTTCAACCCCTGGGGACTCAGGGTAAAAGTCTGGACATCCGGACATTTTGCCAGTCTTGCTTCAAACCACCAGCTGAACATTTTCATCCGGCTGTCTGTCAAAAGAGGCTTGCCGGAGTAATCCTCAGCCATAACCGCATTGGCAGAAAAAAGTGACTTTGCCGTAAAATAATCAGCAGAAAAAAGCCTGTTCGAAATTGTGTGATAAGTCTGCTCGGCAGATGAACCTTTTATGTGAGTCTGTTTGCCCGGGAAGGAAAAATCCAAGCCGACAGTGTAGATTTTTTTTGCCCCAGAAAAATAAGCAAAATTCCAGGCAGAAGAAGCGACCGACCCACCGGTTCCCAAATCACCAAGCTGACCAGCCAGGCCCAGTTTTTTTTCAAAATAGGCAGCCACAGGAAATTGAGAGGAGCAAAGGAGGATTTTTTTACAATCAAAACGAAAAACCGCAGGATAAGCCGAAAGATCTGTTATCAAAAAGGAAGATGGGGAAGACAAACCAGCGATGTGTCTGTAAGCCCAAAATTGAGGGTCTGTCAAAATCACAAAATCGGGCTGAAGGCCCACCCTGACCAGGGCTTTGAGGGCAGTTTCCACGCAAACAATCACAAAGCGGGAAGCTAAAAATTTTGCATAGGGAAGAAATTTTTCCAGGGAAGGTCCCGCCCCCACAATCAAAAATGGCAGATTTTTGCTTGCCTTATTTTCAAAAATCCCAATACCGCCCCAATTTAGACTAGCCCCACCAGGAGCGCCGGTCTTTCCATCATCATTTTCTGCCAGATAATCAAGATTTTTCAGAGAATTTCTAACCCAGAGTCTGCCAAATTTTTTCAAAGTAGCAGCATTTATTTCGTTTTTTCGCTGATTTCTTTTTATGATTGCCTTTACCCCATCAAAATAGGGCTTTGCGTGGGCAGTAAAAGGAGGAATATCAAAATAATAGGCATCAGAAACCCCCGTATCCCCAAGATTTATTTTATCAGAAGATTCCAAAAGCCCCAGAACCGCTTCTGGCGGACAGGCTAGGGCAAGGACTAGATTTTCGTGGGCAAAAACCGACGTCCAATCAATCATCATCATAGCCGCAAAAAAATGATTTATTTCCGGCTCAACCACAAGCAGCTTTTTTTTCTGAAGATTTTTTTCCTGATGATTTTTACACCACTCCACCAGATGGTAGCCTAGCCCAAAACCATAAAAAACAGTCGCAGACTTTTTAGAAATTTCCTCGACGGAAACGGCTCCTGCAGCTTCCCTTTCCGGATTGTAGGCAGAATGGAGACGGAGACCGTTTTCGCTGGCGGTAACCTGGCCGTTTTTTGCCTGGGACAAAATCCAGATTTTTTCGGGAGTAAAATCCGAGGCTGGCAGCCCTATCATCTGGGCCAGTTTGGGAAAACGATTTTTAAAAGCCGAATAATTTTTATTCCAGTTTTTATTCCAAATTGAGTTCAATTACCATATTCTCCGTAACTGGCGTCCCCGGTTCTGGACTTTGGCTTGTAACCCAGCCGCTTCCGTTTATATTCAGCTTAATATCAGACCGCTCCATCAAAGGTAAAAGGTCTTTTTTAGATTTTCCTGTAAAGTCCGGGACACTTGAACCAAGAGTAATTCCAGTCGAAGGGTTCAGGGTGACTACCCCAGGATGTTCCAGCGAAGCAGCTCCCTTTCGGCTCATTCCCAGGTGATCGATAATCACATCAGCCGCTTCACCAATTACAGGGGCAACAATTCGGCCTCCGTAAGTTTCTCCCTTGGCTTTTTCAACAACGATATACAAAACAATCTGAGGATTTTCCACCGGAAAAATTGCCATACAACTCGAAAGAAAATCCGTTTCAGAGTAACCGCCGTTTACTTTATCAGCCATCTGGGCAGTTCCAGTTTTTACGCCAATCGAAACATCTCCAAGATTAGCCCGGTGACCAGTTCCTTCTTTCGCAACTGTTTCCATACAAGACAAAATATAATCAGCAGTATTTTTAGAGAAAACCCGATTTTTATTTTCAGTCTCGTGCTGAAAATAAGTCGTTCCATCTTTATTTGTGATTTTATGGATAAAAGTCAATTTTACAGGAAGTCCACCATTTGCAATCGCCGTAGCCGCCTGAACCATTTGCAGGGCAGACACAGAAATTTCCTGACCAATTGCGATTGTCGGCTTAGACCTGGCAGACCAAAGCGGACTGGTCGTGTCTTTCACAGAACCGGCAGTTTCGCCAGAAATTTCCACGCCAGTCTTTTGACCAAAACCAAGCTGGCGGATTCTTGCAACAAATTCATCTTCATCAATGCGGTCAGAAATCTGGCCCAAAACATCATTACAAGAATACATAAGGCCACCTTTTGGAGTCAGATAGCCATGATTTTCCAGACAGCGGATTTTGACAGTTTCGCCATTCGACAGCCTTTTTTCGTACATTCCATCACACAAAAAAGAATCGTTTGGAGAAATGCCATGCTCATCATAAACAATCCCAACCGTAAAAATCTTAAAAACCGAACCAGGCTCATACATAGTCATGGAAGGCAAATCCACCTTGGCCTGGGCAGTAGAAGAACCATACTCATTCAGATCAGCAGACGGCAAACTGATATAGGAAAGAATTTCACCAGAAGTAGAATCCGCCGCAACCAGCATCATCCCCTCCGCCTGAGTTTCGTCCATCACCCGATGACAGATTTGCTCAAGCTTGTACTGCAAATTCGCGTCAATAGTCAGGTAAATATTTCGCCCCTGAGACTGTTCTTCAGCATTTTCATCGACTTCCGGCTGCAAAATCGACTGTTGGGAAAATTCTATGCCCGCAAGGCCCTTGCCATCATCCCCCATATAACCAACCAGCTGAGAAGCCAGCGAGTGATTAGGATAATTTCGACCTGGGATTTTTTCGTAACTCACAAAATTATAATTTTTAGAGTCCGTCAAAGACTTCACATTTTCGTATTCAGATTGAGTGATTTTCTTTTTAAGATAGGCAAAAGACCGCCTAGTATTTATAGAAGAAAGCACCTGATTTTCTTCCAGGCCGAGAACAGGCGCAATATCCTGGGCAAATTTTTGCTTATCGCGGATATTTTTTACAGAAACGCCGACATGATAAAAATTAGTCTGAACCGCAAGAGGAAAACCAGACCTGTCAACAATCGAGCCCCTTTCCACCACCGGCCGACTTTGCGAAATAGGTGTAACAGGCTGCACCGCAAGCTTTGCAAATTTAAACAAAAGAGCAAAAAGACAAAGCCCACAGCAAATAAAGAAGAAAATTAATTTTTTTTTCTTAAAAAAATTATTCAATTAGAAAAATCCACCCGACTTCATAATATAGGCAATCAGGGAAAA
>CAVFQN010000136.1:0-3488 GCA_963624615.1 Treponemataceae bacterium
CACAGGTATTTTCTAAAGCTGGACGTAAAAAAATATTTTGACAACATCGATCACAGAGTTTTAAAAAAGATGCTTTGCAGAATCATAAAGGACAGGGAGTGTCTGAACCTTCTTTTTTCGTTGATTGATTCCTACGGCGAGAGGGCCAGTCAAAAAGGACTTCCAATCGGAAACCTGACCAGCCAGTTTTTTGCGAATTTTTATCTTTCTGCCATTGACCATTTTGTGCTGGAAAATCTAAAGCCCGCCGGTTATGTGCGTTATATGGACGACTTTCTGATTATTGATGATTCTAAGGAAAAACTTTCCCATATTTTTGCAGCCGTACAGGATTTTTGTTGTGAAAAACTTTTTCTTACGCTAAAAACTCCGGTTTTTGGAAATTTTTATGATGGCTGCACTTTTTTGGGCTTTTTAATAACGCGGAAAAATGTAAAACTTTCGCTTAATTCACGAAGGCGAAAAAGAAAGAAACTTAGGGCTTTGAACAGGCAGCTCGCTTGCGGTGTGGTAGGGGAGGAAAAATATTGCGAGAGGGTGAAGTGCTTGCTGGGGTAAGGGGGAGATAATTGTGTGCATAAGGTCAATTTTTTAAGGCATAATTTTTTCTTCAGGGTTGATACAAAATCATTTAAGAAACGTTCAAAAAGTGGTCAGAAGGCAGCAGATCGAAAGAGAATCAAGGGAAATCTTCATGCAAATGAGCCAAAGAAGATAATTGAGTTCGACATGAAGCATATAAGAATTCCAAACAATGGGAAAAAATATGCTCTTGTCGGAATCGACATCTGCTCAAAACATGCTGTAATTCATGTGTCAAACACATGCACAAGTTATGCAGGAAAAATCGCATATCAAAAGGTAGTCGCAAAATTTGGAAAAGATGCAATTTATGTAAATGACAATGGCAGTGAGAATCAGGATAAGGCAGAACAGTGGCTCAAGGACGAAAAGATAACACAGCTTTGGGCAAGCCCCAGAACACCAAAAGATAAACCGTGCGTTGAAAGAATGATTGAAACTTTGCAGATTGAATGTCTTGATTATCTTACAGGTCCAATGTCAGTGACAGAACTTCAAGAAGAAATTGATAAATGGCTCAAAAAATATCATTCTTACCGCCCTCATGAGTCTTTGGGATTCTTGACACCTGATGAGTTTTTGAATAACTTTGAATTGCATTCTGCCACAGGTAACGGAGTGTCCTAAATGTATTTGGAACGGACATGCCTCTTGCTCTTTTACTTTTTGCGTGATAGATTTCTTTTGTTCGCTCGGAGGACAAGTTGTTCTTTGGAAATAACAGCCGGATAAGGCGCAGATTGAAATATCTGTTCCTTATCCGGTTTTTTTTGGACTTGAACAAAAACTTTTAGTCCTAAAATATGGCTATGGTAGGTCAGTACCAGGGGCCAGAAGGAACTGCAGCTTTGGCAGTTGTAGCGCCTGTCTGGAATATTATTTATAGCCTTGGACTTTTGATGGGAATTGGCGGCAGCGTAATTTTTAGTGCAAAACGTGGCAGCAGTGAAAATTTATCTGGAAAGGAGGCAGCTGTATCTGTTAAAAAAGGCGCCACTGAAAATCAATATTTTACAATAGCCCTTTATGGTTCCATTATTTTATCTCTTTTGGCATGGCTTTGTATTTTTCTTTTTGAAGACCTGATTTTAATTTTTTTTGGAGCAGACAAAACTTTGCTCCCTCTCGCAAAAGATTACATGCAGCCAATAAAAATTGTTTTTCCACTTTTTCTTTTTAACCAAATGGTGGCCGCCTTTTTGCGAAATGATAAAAATCCAGCTCTTGCAACAGCTATTGGGTCTGCCATTTCTTTTCTTGTTATGGTCAGCCATTTTTGGTCAAAGAAAAATACGCTTCGCCTTGTAAAAATTCAAAATCCCCTGAAGAAAATGGGAAAAATTTGCCTTACAGGATTTTCTACTTTCTTTATTGATGTAGCGATGGGCATTTTGACAGTCTTTTTTAACCGCCAGATTATGCGCTACTTTAATTCAGATGCGCTTGCAGTTTACGGACCAATTATAAATGTTTCTACATTCGTGCAATGTTGTGCTTACAGTGTAGGCCAGGCAGCCCAACCAATCATTTCTACAAACTACGGCGCACACAAAGGCAGCCGCATCAAAGAAACTTTGCGCCTTGCCATTTGGACAAGTGTATTTTTTGCCATTTTCTGGACAGCCCTAAGTCTTACCGGTCCAAATCTTTACATTAAAATCTTTATGAAAGCAACGCCTCAAATTTTTCAAATAGCGCCAGCCATAATCCGCACATATTCTCTTTCGTTTTTGCTTTTACCTTTTAATATTTTTTCCACATATTATTTTCAGGCCATCATGGAAGCAAAAGCCGCCTTTATTGTTTCCCTTTCACGAGGTCTTGTTGTCAGTGGCCTTTTAATTTTCCTTCTTCCATTAATTTTTGCCCCACAATCAATCTGGTTTGCTATGCCTGTGACCGAATTGATTGTAGCCATTTACGCTGCCCTTATGATAAAAAAATACACCAAGAGTTTGATGTGATTGTCCCTTGACGGCTTCTGTTTTTGCCCTTAGAATTAAGTTACATTACAAACCAAAAGGGGAGTAGTTACCCTCGCAAAATCAACAGCCGGCCTTTTTTTGAGGTCTGGTTTTGCGGCTTCTGAATTATTTTTAATTTGAAGAAACAAGACCTTTTGTTCATAAAAGTTGGATTTTCCAGCTTCTGTGGACAAGAGGTCTTTTTTTTTGTGATTGTAAAAATTTATGGAGAAAAACAGCCCCTTTGGTGGGTAATTTTAGGGAGTGTAAAATTTGCGGTAGCGCTGGGAAGGGCGCCGCAGGCGTTCCGGAGCGAGTGAAACGAGCGGAGGAATGAGCGTTAGCGAACCCTGGACATAGCGACGGCAAACGGAATGAGCGCAGCGAATGGAGTTTGCCGGACCGCCCAAAATAAAAAGATTCCCATGCGGAAACAGGAGGAATTTATGGATTTTTTTAATGCACTTGGCGCTTATTTTATGGAAGGAATGAGCAGTCTGGGCTGGCAGCAGTTTGCCATGTACGCGATTGGTGGTCTGCTGATTTATCTGGCGATTGCGAAGGATTACGAGCCGGCGCTGCTTTTGCCAATTGGTTTTGGGGCCATTCTGGTCAACCTGCCGCTGGAGATTTTGTGGAATCACGACGGCCAGTCCGGTGCCCTGCAGATTTTGTACAATGCAGGAATTATGACGGAACTTTTCCCACTGCTCATTTTTATTGGCGTGGGTGCTATGATTGATTTCCGCCCGCTTTTGCAACGGCCCTGGATGCTGATTTTTGGTGTGGTTGCTCACTTTGGTATTTTTATTGCGGCACTTCTGGCCCACTACTGCTTCGGTTTTGACTGGGCCAACGCTTTGAGCATTGGAACAATTGGTGCGGCAGATGGTCCGACCGCTATTTTTGTTTCGCGGAAATTCGCACCGGGACTTTTGGGGC
>CAVFQN010000137.1:0-2189 GCA_963624615.1 Treponemataceae bacterium
CGTTTTTTCCATCAATTTTTCCTAAGGATTTTCCCCCAAAAACCAATTTGTCTGTTATAATCTTCATATTATAAACTTTAACGAAAGTAAATTAAATTAACAAGAAAAGGTAAGTTTTTAAAATCGCAAATTTTAGAGGCTCCCTTTAAAATCAAAAAATATCAAAGAAGAGGTTTTATTAAATGCAGACAAAGAATTTTACATTGACTATGAAAGACGGAACTGAAATTTTTGTAAACCGCTGGACTCCAGATTCTGAGGAGGAAGTAAAAGGGATAATTCAGTTACATCATGGTTTGGCTGAACATTCAATGCGTTATGACAGATTTGGTTCTGTTCTGGCAGAAAACGGTTATGTTTTAAATGCTTATGATATGAGGGGACATGGAAAAACTGGTGAAAATGCAGAACAAAAAGGAACCGGCGTTTTTGGAAAGATTGCTGATAAAGACGGCTTTAATGTAGCAATTGAAGACCTGCACGAAATTTTTGATGATTTGAAAAAAGCCTATCCTGGAAAAAAATCTTTCCTTTTTGGCCATTCTTTTGGTTCTTTTATTTCACAGGGATTTATTGAAAAATATGGCAGCGAAATTGACGGTTGTATTCTTTGTGGAACAGCAGGTCCTCGCCAGCCACTTATGATTGCAGGACATCTTCTTGCCTGTATAATCAAGGCTTTCAAGGGGGCTGATGCAACATCACCATTTTTGAAAAAACTTTCTTTTGGAAGTTATTGCAAGAGGATAGAAAATCCAGAAACGCCTGACGATTGGATTGCTGCCAGTGCTTATACCAGAAAAACCTACGAAATGGACAATTGGTGTGGTTTTCCATTAAAAGTTGCTTTTTATTGTGATATGACGAGCGGACTTAAACAGATTCATACCGGCAAAAATATGAAAAAAATTCCTCTGGATCTGCCAATCTTCTTTATTTATGGTGGCCAGGATCCAGTCGGGGATTACGGCAAAACCGTCAAAAATCTTTTTGATATTTACAAGAAAAACGGAATTAAAAATCTGGACATAAAAGAATATCCAAACGACAGACACGAACTTCTTGGTGAAGATGATAAAGAAATTGTCGAAAAGGATGTTTTGAACTGGCTAGCAAAAATTTAGTTTTTTTGTATAATAGTTGGCACTGTGTTATATAGATATGGTACTGATGGTAACGGAAAGCTGGTAAAAAAAGCTGTTGTCTATACACAAACAGAACATTTAATATCAAACAAAAATATTGACCCTGACGCTTTACAGATTATAAACAGGCTCAGAGATGCAGGTTTTACCGCCTATATTGTTGGCGGTGCTGTCAGGGATTTAATTGTTGGAAATAAGCCAAAAGATTTTGATATTGTTACTGACGCTACGCCATCAAAAATTAAAAAAATATTTAGAAATTCACGCATTATTGGAAGAAGATTCCGCCTTGTCCATGTAGTTTTTGGAAAGAAGATTTTTGAAGTTTCGACTTTCCGGTCAAACGCAGAAGGTTCTGTGGGTAATGATTTTGGAACTATCGAAGAAGATGTTCTGCGCCGGGATTTTACCCTCAACGCTTTGTATTATGACCCTGTACAAGAACAGGTGATTGATTACGTTGGCGGTATGCGTGATATAAAAAAACACGTTTTACGCCCTGTAATTGAAATGGACAGAATTTTCGTAGAAGATCCAGTCCGAATGTTGCGGGCTATAAAATATTCCGCAACTACCCACGCAAAAATGTCCATCTCTTTGCGACATAAAATCAGGGTGTCGGCAAATCTTTTATCACAAATTTCTCCATCTCGTCTGACAGAAGAATTGCTTAAGATCATAAATAGTCCTTTTGCCTGGGAAATTATTGAAGAAGCCATGGATACGGATTTGTTCATGTACCTGCAGCCTTCCGCAACCGGCCTCATGTATGAGAATAAAAATTACGAAAAAGCCTTTATGGAAAGCATAAAAGAACTGGGGGAATTAAACAAAACTGCCCCGGAATCCAGACTTGGTAAAAAAATGATTTTCCTTATCAGGGATTTTATTTATCAGCTGACGGATTGGAAAAAAGAAGTAGAAGAAAAAACTTCCTTTACGGAACTTTATGCTAAAACCTGGGCAGAATGCCGTAATTTTGTTTTACCGATGAATCCTGTTCGCCGGGAACTGGAATTTGCTGTAAGGCAAACTCTTTTGGAT
>CAVFQN010000137.1:2199-2592 GCA_963624615.1 Treponemataceae bacterium
GGCTGAAAATACAGAAGTGGCAGAAGTGGTAGAATCCACGAATGTTCAGTCTTGACAAAAAATCCCTTTACAAAAGGGCTTCGCAGGCTATTTTGGGGAAGCTCGACGATTTCGTCATTCTGAACTTGTTTCGGAATCTCTAGTTCTCTATTCCTTAGCACTTTCTGGTTTTGAAATTTTATCAATAACGATATTTACGTCTTCTATCAAAATTCCTGTGTAAGATTCAATTTTGTCTATTATGTACTGCTGCAGGCGGTGGATTTTTCCTGTTAACTGGGTGCCAAAAGGAACATCTATCAAAACAATCAGTTTGTAGCCCCGGGAATCGGTTTTTATGTTAATTTTTTTGACTTTTACGTCCGGGTCGCATTCATTTACACAGTGCATGGT
>CAVFQN010000138.1:0-13181 GCA_963624615.1 Treponemataceae bacterium
CAGCACCAACACCGTCTTTACCACGAACTTCGTGAATTGCGTGAATCTTGTTACAGTAGAACAAAATTCGTTCAGAAGTTGTTGTCTTTCCTGAGTCAATGTGAGCACTGATACCGATATTTCTCATTTTTGAAATATCCATATTGTTACCTCTTTAAAATAAAATATTCGCAGAATTATAATATTAGAATGCAATCCATAATAATGAAAACAAGGGTTATATTCAAGGGCAGTACCGAAAAATCATTTTCAATGCTTTTTCAGGCCTGCCTGCGCATTCTGAGTTTTTTAAAGTGACTTTAAAACTTTCTTTCAGATGTTGGTATTTGCGGAAAACTTAAATGTAACGTTGATTTTTTTCCAGGTGAATTTTGCCGTTATTCCTCCAGATAGTTTTTTGCTGGTGTAACTTCCGTCCTTGTTTGTAAGGGCTATGCTTAGTGATGATGAAAGCCTCGGGATTTTTGAATAATTTAGTCCTAAAGCGAATTTTGATGACAGGGTAACAGAGTCGAATTCTGATGTAGGATTGACCGATAACGAGGCGGAAAGTGATGGGGTAAAATTCTGAATGTACCAGGTGTTTTTCAATTTGAAAGTCGCTGAATCAAAAATAAATTGAGGTTTGTTGGGATTTTCTGCTGATAAGTCGGCGTCCAAGGCTCCCGATAGGGTTACCGCTGTTATGGCAGATGTAAGCTGGCTTCCGATTCCGATTTTCAACTCTCCCTGATTTTCCTGCAAATTGAAATTTGCGTAAGTTACCAGCCCGGTTTTTATGAACAAGGGGATTTTTCTGCCTGCCAGGAATTTATATTGCAAACCGCCTCGCAACTGCAGGACATTTTCCAGTTTTTTTTCTGATGAGGTAAGAAATGCCTCTTTTTTGTAATGAGGATTGTAAAATCCCGACAAAGTGAAGATAAAATGCTTAGTCGTGATTTTGTTATCCCAGCGGTAGATGGTTAAAAGCCTTCCAAAAGGATTTTCATAAATGCCAAGCGAAAAAGCTGAATAAAATTTTGATAAGTCCGCAGAAAACTGGTAAAAAGAGCAGAAATGTTTTCCCTGGTGGTAGTAAGGCTGGTCGATAAACCAGGCTGAAAGAGAATTTTCTTCGTAATGGAAAAATCCGGAAGTAATCTGACCATTTAATTTTAGTTTTTTTTGAAGAAGATTTTTTGACATATGTAGGGAAAAAGCCAAATTTTCGTCCTCAGGGGAATAAAAACAATTAGTTTTCCATTGAAATAAAGGAGATTTTTTATTGGAATTGGAAAACTGGCAGAAAAAACTTACCGGGTTTGAAAACGAAGAATAACCAGGCAAAGAACTTGTAATGCAATTTACACTCGAAATTCCGGAGGAAAAAGGAGATGTACTCGTAGACAAAAGTGGATTGTTCATTTTTGAAAGAGAACCACCGGCACTCAAATTTCCAAACTTAAAGCAAAAAGGATAAGATTTTGCAATTTTGTCCGAAAATGCAGAAATACCCAAATTGTAATTTTCTGGTGTCAATGAAAATTTCACCTGACCAAGGGGCAGCTTTAAATCTGTTGCAAAAGTTTTTGCATTATTTGCGTAAAAGCTGAGACTGGTATTTTTTGTAAAAAAGCCATCAGCTGGTAGCAAAAAAAGGCCAAATTTTTGAACAAGAACAAAGGTAATCACTAAACGTAAGCATTTTATCTTCATACTATAGTAATTGACGCAAAATGCTAAAACAGGAAGTCAAAATGCAAAAAAATGCAAAAAAAGTGAATTTTTTGAAAAAATAGGATTTTTAACAGGTTGATTGAAAAAAAACTGTGTAAAAGGGGCGGTGGTGAGCGGGCAAGGGATTGTAGGTGCGGCGAAGCCGGCCACCGCAACGGAGCCGAAGGCGTAGTGAGGAGGCTGAAGCGATAGCGGAACACCGAAAAGCCCGGTTTTTTGCGACAGCAAAAAATGCCCCCTAAAAATCCTAAAAAAAAATCTCTCGTAGTGATCTTGCTCTGACCCACTGTAAAACAGGCGAACTCCCGTCGTGGACTTTTTTTTGTAAAATATTGCACAAAACCGCAAAAAAGAGCATAATTTTCTATTATGTTCAAACCAGAATTATTAAATACAATCAAAACTTACAATGGAAAAACTTTTCTTTCAGATTTAATTGCCGGAGTGATTGTGGGAATTGTTGCCCTTCCCCTGGCCATAGCCTTTGCCATCGCCTCCGGAGTTGGCCCTGCTGCCGGAATTTTTACCGCAATTATCGCAGGATTTTGCATTTCCGCATTTGGTGGAAGCCGGGTTCAGATAGGCGGCCCTACCGGGGCTTTTGCAGTAATCGTTTATGGAGTTGTAGCCCAATACGGTCTTTCGGGACTTGCTACAGCCACAGTTATGGCAGGCATTATTTTAATTCTTTTAGGCGTATTCAAGATGGGGGGACTTGTAAAGTTTATCCCATACACAATCGTTACAGGATTTACTGCAGGAATCGCGGTCACAATCGCATCCGGCCAGCTGGGAGATTTTTTCGGTCTCCGTCCGGATTTTTCCCAGCCCATGCTTATTCTTGGCCAGGAATATTCAAAACTGCCAGGGGATTTTTTGCCAAAAATGATAGCCTTTGCAAAATCGGCAGCCAGCATAAACTGGTATTCATTCGCCATGGCAGCAATCTGCCTGACTTTTATTTTTGTCTGGTCAAAATTTATCAAAAAAATCCCAGGCTCAATTGTGGTCATAATTTTTGCCACAGCCGCTTCAATCATCCTTGCAAAAACAACAAATTTACGCTGTGATACGATCGGGACTTTTGCCGACGGAAGTCCCCACTACGCCATTCCTTCAATCAGGGAATTAAAGCCAACCCTGCCAGATTTTAGCATCAAAACAATTTCGACACTTTTCCCGAAAGCCGTTTCCATAGCCGTTCTGGCTGCAATAGAATCTCTGCTTTCGGCAGTCGTAGCCGACGGTATGATAGGAACAAAGCACGATTCCAATACAGAACTCATAGCCCAGGGAATAGCCAACATCGCATCCCCAATTTTCGGGGGAATTCCAGCCACCGGGGCGATCGCGAGAACTGCCACAAATATAAAAAATGGTGGGAAAACTCCGGTTGCCGGCATTATCCACGCCCTGACCCTGCTTTTGATTTTGCTGTTTTTTGGAAAATACGCCGCCTACATTCCAATGCCCGCCCTGGCCGCCATCCTCGTAAACGTAGCCTGGAACATGGCAGGATTTCCGGCAATCAGAGCCCTGGTAAAAGGCCAAAAATCCGACACCTGCGTATTTTTAATCACATTCCTCATCACAGTTTTTGTAGATTTAACAGTTGCAATCGAAGTTGGCTTAGCTTTTGCAGCATTTTTCTTTATCAAAAAGATGATAGATTTGTCCGAAGTTCAAAATCCCCGCGAAACTGTCACCGCCGGAATTAAAACCGACCAGCCGGCAGAAAATCTGAATATCCCCCACGACACCATGATTTACGAAATCGAAGGCCCAATGTTTTTTGGTACAGTCCGAAAATTTGAACTTGCCACAGAACGGGCTAGAACCAACTGTAAAGTTTTGGTTCTCCGCATGCGCAACACTATTTATCTGGATGCAGGGGGGATTCGGGCCCTGGAACAGGCAAAAGCCGCTTGTGACCGCCGCAACATCACGATTGTAATTTCGGGAATCCATTCGCAGCCCTACATTTTGCTGGAAAAAACCGGTCTTGCAGATAAAATTGGCAGGAAAAATATTTTTGACAACATCGATGATGCCCTAAAAAGAGCTGAGGAAATAGTCTTATAAAGGTAATTATTCAAGGGTATCTCTAAAAATTGCAATTTTTAGAGATACCCTTTATTTTGCCACCCCGAATTTGTTTCAGGTCCCCACCCTACATTGACTCTTTTTCAATTTCCCCTTATATTTACCTAACAATTTGCGACTGAGTCGCAAATTATAAAAATCATGACATACAATACCGAACAAAGAAATTTTTTACTGAATTTTCTCAAATCCAAGCCAGACACCATGTTTTCTGCCAGGCAAATTGCCGATTCCCTGAACCACGAAAAAATCAGCAGATCTGCAGTTTACAGAAATCTTGCCGACCTAGAAGCTGAAGGCAAAATCAAACGAGCCACGAAAGAAGGCAGCAGGGAAACGTTTTATCAGTATTACGATTTACAAAGCTGCAAAAACCATATCCATTTGTCCTGCACTCAGTGTGGCAAAATCTTCCATATGGAAAATGACGTTGCCAACCAGCTGATGACTGCCCTGGAAAATACTGAAGGTTTTGAAATCAACAAAGGAAAAACGACCCTTTACGGCATTTGTAAAGAATGTCAAAGCGAGGATTAATAATGAAAAAATCATCAATTTGCATATTTTTGATGGGAGGATTTTTAGCACTTGCCAGCCTTTTATCATGCAAGGCAAAAACAATCAGCACATCAGAAAAAGTAAACATAATCTGCACAATTTTCCCGGAATATGATTGGTCCAAATCAATTATCGGGGATGCGGATCCAGACACCACTCTCACACTTTTGGTAAAAAACGGAGTAGACCTCCACAGTTATCAGCCATCGGCCACCGACATAGTGCAGATTTCAACCTGCGATTTTTTTGTTTACGTTGGGGGCGAAAGTGACGCCTGGGTAAAGGACGCTCTGGAAAACGCCCGCAACAAAGATATGAAGATTTTAAATCTTATGGAAATTTTGCAGGAAAATATTAAGGAAGAAGAAATTGTAGAAGGTATGCAGATGGAGGACGCCCACGCCCACAACGAAAATTCTCTCCCCCACGAGGAAAATTCTCACCCCCTCGGTGCACATTCCCACGGCGCAAATCCCGACGAAGAAACTCCCGAATACGACGAACACGTCTGGCTCTCTTTGAAAAACGCAAAAATCATCTGCCAGGAATTCACAAAAATCCTCTGCCAGCTTCTCCCACAAAATGCCGAAAAATATCAGGCAAATCTGGAAGTCTACCTGGAACAATTAGACAGCCTGGATTTATCTTTTGCCTCGGTAATTGCAGGAGCTCCAAACAAAACAATCATCGTTTGCGACCGTTTCCCCTTCCGCTATCTGGCCGACGACTACAATTTAAAATATTATGCCGCTTTTTCAGGCTGTTCGGCAGAAACCGAAGCATCTTTTGAAACAGTCGCCTTTCTTGCAAATAAATTAGAGGAAGAAAACTTGCCGGCAGTTTTTGTTTTAGACCAAAGCAATCAAAAAATCGCAAAAACCGTCATTCTAAATGCAAAACTTCCCCACACAGATATTTTACAGTTAGATTCCATGCAGTCTACATCGCTCAGACAATCTTTCAATGGCAAAACCTACATCAAAACCATGCAGGAAAACCTGGAAAATTTGCAAAAAGGCTTGCAGTGAAGCAGAGAAAATAAGGGCATCTCTGAAAATACTCCAAAAAAATAAGGAAACAAAATGGCACAATTAAAATGCGAAAATCTGACGCTAGGCTACAATTCAAAAATCCTGGCACAAAATATTTCTTTCCAGGTCAACAAAGGCGACTACCTTTGCATTTTGGGCGAAAACGGCTCTGGTAAAACAACCCTCATGAAAACCCTCCTCCACCTGGTCAAACCCATTTGTGGTACAATCGAAAATGGCGACGGACTTTTGCCGGACGAAATCGGCTACCTGCCCCAGCAAACAGAAGTCCAGCGGGATTTTCCTGCCAGTGTAAGGGAAATCGTTTTTTCTGGCTGCCAGTCCCGCTGCGGACGCCGTCCTTTTTACAACAAGGCAGAAAAAACATTAGCCAGCCAGGCCATGCAAAAAATGGGCATAGAAAATCTTGCAAAAAAATGCTACCGCGAACTTTCAGGCGGCCAGCAGCAGAGAGTTTTGCTTGCCCGCGCATTTTGTGCAACTCAAAAAATGCTGCTTCTGGACGAACCAGTCACCGGGCTAGACCCACAAGCCACCGAAGAAATGTACAGTCTCATAAAAGAACTGAATAATAACGGCGTTACCATCATCATGATTTCCCACGATGTAGAAGCCGCCCTCAAATACGCAAGCCACGTTTTACACATTGGCAAAGAAATCTTTTTTGGAAAGGTCACAGATTATGATAAACACATTAATACAGTACTTTAGTTTTTCATTCGTAAGATACGCTTTTATCGTCGGAATCTTGATTTCCCTTTGCTCGTCCCTTTTGGGAGTCACCCTGGTTCTCAAAAGATTTTCCTTCATCGGGGACGGACTTTCCCACGTCGCTTTTGGAGCCATCTGCATAGCCGCAGTTTTAAACCTTTCAAACAATATGTTCCTGGTTTTGCCAGTCACAATCATCGCTGCAATTTTACTTTTGAGAACTGGCAAAAATCAAAAAATCCAGGGAGATGCAGCCCTGGCCATGATTTCCGTCGCCTCCCTCGCGATCGGTTACCTTTTAATGAATATTTTTTCTACTTCCACAAACCTTTCCGGCGACGTCTGTTCCACCCTTTTCGGTTCAACATCAATTCTAACCCTCAAAAAATCCGAAGTCTGGCTTTGTGCCATTCTCTCGGTGGTCGTTATTCTGGCCTTTGTAATTTTTTACAACAAAATTTTCGCCGTCACATTTGACGAAACTTTCGCCCAGGCCATCGGCACCCACGCTTCCGTTTACAACCTGGTCATCGCCATCATCATAGCCATCATCATAGTTTTGGCCATGAATTTAGTCGGCTCCCTCCTCATTTCCGCCCTAGTCATCTTCCCCGCCCTTGCTTCCATGCGGATTTTCAAAAGTTTCCGCTCTGTCACCATTTCTTCCGCCGTCATTTCGGTTGTCTGCTCAACTTTGGGACTTTTAATTTCACTTTTGGCTGGCACCCCGGTAGGTTCAACCATCGTCGCTGCCGATTTAGCCGCATTTTTAATTTGTACAATTACAGGAAAACTTTTAAAATAAAAATATGAAAAGCCAGAAATCAAAATCAAAAATAAAGAATTTTTTTAAATTTTTTTGGGAGTTCCGGTCACTTCGTGACCGTCGGGCTTTTCGCCATTCCGTGCTTACGCACTCCAGCCTCCTCAGCGGCCGTCACCTCCGGTGCCGCCTGCTTGCGGTGGCCGCCTTTGGCGTGGCTACAATCCCTAACTCTTTGCTCTCCTGCAAAAAGCCTGGCAAAGAAATAAAAATGCAGGAGTCAGAAGCCGTTTCCATTCCAAGCCCAGAAGAATTAAACGCTTCAAATCAATCTTCCCAATCCCAAAAACAAGATAACACAAAAATAGACTTAGACCTCACAAAAATGTCTGCCACTATGATCTATTCTACAGTTTTTGACATGTTAATCATGCCAGAAGAATATCAGGATAAAAACATAAAAGTAAAAGGAAATTTTAACGTATTTGTAAACGAAAACACAGGAAACAGATATTTTGCCATCCTCATTCCAGACGCAACCGCCTGCTGCCAGCAGGGAATTGAATTCACCTGGCTGGGCGACCATTCCTACCCAAAAGATTATCCAGAAATCGGCCAGGAAATAGAAATTATCGGCCGTTACAAAATCCTGGAAAACGAAGAAGGTATTACTTACACATATCTTGCAGTGAATAGCCTGCTGTAAATAGCCTTTCCACTCCCCGAGCATTGCATTATAATAGAAAAACTAATTAATTTTATAGGCAGGCACATAAATGAGCAAATATCCATTTGAAAATATTGAGCCTAAATGGCAAAAATATTGGGACGAACACAAAACTTTTAAAGCAACAGAAGATCCAAAATTTCCAAAAGAAAAACGCCAGTATGTTCTGGATATGTTTCCTTATCCTTCTGCAGCAGGTTTGCATGTAGGCCATCCAGAAGGCTACACCGCAACAGATATTTACTGCCGTTACTTGAGGATGAATGGCTACAATGTTCTTCATCCTATGGGATTTGACTCTTTCGGGCTTCCTGCAGAAAACTACGCCATCAAAACCGGAACTCACCCAAAAATCACAACTCAGGCAAATATAGAAAAATTTACCCAGCAGATTAAGTCTCTAGGATTTTCTTATGATTGGGACCGTTGCCTTTCTACTTGTGAATCAGACTATTATAAATGGACTCAGTGGATTTTTCTCCAGCTTTACAAAAAAGGACTGGCTTACGAAGCTCAGACTCCTATCAACTGGTGTCCTTCTTGTTTAACAGGACTTGCAAACGAGGAAGTAAAGGAAGGTCGTTGTGAACGTTGTGGAGCTCAGGTTACCCACAAAACAATCCGCCAGTGGATTTTAAAAATCACAGACTATGCTGACCGCCTGGACAAAGATTTGGAAGGCTTGGACTGGCCGGAATCTGTAAAAGCCATGCAGCACAACTGGATTGGAAAATCTACAGGTGCAGAAGTAACTTTCACTGTTGCAGACAAAGACGGAAAACCTACAAAAAATTCTCTCACAGTTTACACAACCCGTTGCGACACACTTTTTGGGGCGACTTACATGGTTGTTTCTCCAGAACACAAAATCATTCCTGAAATCACAAGCCCAGACCAGGCACAAGCCGTAAAAGCCTACCAGGAAGAAGCTGCAAAAAAATCTGATCTGGAACGTACCGACCTGGCAAAAGACAAAACCGGCGTTTTCTCAGGCAGTTACGCAATCAACCCTGTAAATGGCAAATTAATTCCAATCTGGATTGCGGACTATGTTTTGATTTCCTACGGAACTGGTGCAATTATGGCAGTTCCAGCCCACGATACCCGCGACTGGGAATTTGCAAAAAAATTCAATCTTCCTATCATCGAAGTTTTAAAGTCCGAAGTTGATGTTCAAAAACAGGCCTGGACAGAAGACGGAATCCACGTTAATTCTGAATTTCTGGACGGTTTAAACAAACAGGACGCTATCACCAAAATGCTGGAATTCCTGGAAGAAAAGAAAATCGGCCGCAAAGCCATCAATTATAAACTTCGTGACTGGGTTTTCAGTCGCCAGCGTTACTGGGGCGAACCAATTCCTCTGGTTCACTGCCAGAAATGTGGAACTGTGGCTATTCCAGAAGACCAGCTGCCGGTAAAACTCCCAGATGTAAAATCTTACCAGCCTACAGGAACAGGTGAATCACCTCTTGCCGCAATTGATTCCTGGGTAAACTGCACTTGTCCTCAGTGTGGCGGATCTGCAAAGCGCGAAACAAACACCATGCCTCAGTGGGGCGGATCCTGCTGGTATTATCTCCGCTATCTTGATCCTCACAACAACAAAGCATTCTGTTCACCAGAAGCCGAAAAATACTGGATGCCAGTTGATCTTTACATTGGTGGGGCAGAACACGCCGTTCTTCACCTTTTGTATGCCCGTTTCTGGCACAAAGTTCTTTATGATTGCGGAGTTGTTTCAACAAAAGAACCATTCCAGCGTCTGATTAACCAGGGTATGATTACATCATTTGCCTTCCAGCGTAAAAACAAAACTCTTGTTCCAACAGACGAAGTTGAACAAAAAGAAGATGGCAAATACTACGAAAAATCCACAGACGAAGAACTCGAACAGATTGTTGCCAAAATGTCAAAATCTCTGAAAAACGTAGTAAATCCTGATGATGAAATTAAAGCCTACGGTGCAGACTCTGTGCGAATGTACGAAATGTTCATGGGTCCTCTCACCATGTCTAAACCTTGGTCTACCCAGGGAATTGTTGGTATTCACCGCTTCCTGGAAAAAGTTTGGGCCGTTTCAGAAAAAACTATGTCAGACATTGATATTACAGGCAAACTTGAAGACCAGTCTCTTGTTTCTGCCCGCAAAACATTTGCCCAGACAATCAAAAAGGTTACTTCTGATACTGCAACATTGAATTTCAACACAGCAATTTCCCAGATGATGATTTTTATCAACGAAATTTCCAAATTGCCAGAGGTTCCAAAGGCAATGTGGTCTGATTTTGTAAAAGTTCTTTCACCTTACGCTCCTCACCTTGGTGAAGAACTCTGGCAGAAACTCGGCCACGACAATACAATCGCCTACGAATCCTGGCCAACAATCAGCGATGATTTTGCAAAAGATGATGTAAAAACAATCGTTGTAATGGTAAACGGCAAAAAACGCGACACATTTGAAGCCGCCCCAGGCACATCTGATGATGACCTCAAGGCGACCGCTTTTGCCCGCGACGGAGTAAAAAAATTCACCGACGGCCACGAAATTGTAAAGTGCATTGTCGTAAAAGATAAACTGGTAAATATCGTAATAAAATAAGAAGAAGTTGAACAGTTGAACAGTTGAACCACCTGGCAGGGCTGTAGGATGGTTCAGGGACAAAAAAAAACTGCCACAAAGTGGCAGTTTTTTTTGTCCCAATTTCAGTTTTATTGAACTTCCGTTACGGAGTTTATCAGATTAAATAAATATTTGAAGCCCGTAGCCGAAATAGCTCTTTCAGCCTCGTTTGACAGAGACATGAAGTAGAGTTTATGTCCAACTTCTTCGCTATCATTAAAAGCTGCCATCAAAACACCAATTCCTGCTGGATCCAGTTCAATCAGTCTGGACATATCCAAAACGATATTGTATTTCTGAACGGCATCATACAAAGTCTGTTCAAATTCACCAAGAGTGTAGGCATTCAAAGCCCCTTCCAATTCGTACAAGTGGTAGTTTGCACCTTCTTTTTCAACAATCGCTAACTGTTCCATTATAAACCAGCCTCCTTCATCATTGCATCTAAGTCACTCAAATCAGGCATTTCAAAACCGTCTGGCAAAGGCATATCGTCATTTGCAGTTTTTTCTTCTGTAGGATTATCACCACTAGAAAGTTCATCTTCCAAAACAGAATCTGCAACCGCTTCCATAGGAGAATCTACAGGTTCGTCGATTGCCATAGACTCCTCAGAGCCCCCCGCTTCAGTATTCTCGGTGGCAATCTGAGAGGTTGCCACTTCCCCAGTGACAGAAGAATCGGCATTTTCTGCAGGTTCAAGATTTGTATCACTTTCTACCTGACTAGAATTTTCAACCGTAGTGCTATCATCAGCCTTGTTTTCTTTTACAGCAGTCTCAGGTTTTGCAGCATCAAGACTTTCGTATTTCAAAACGAGGATTGAAACATCATCTTCCATTTCCTTTGACATAAACTTTGTAAGGTTATCAAAAGTAAACTGGGCCATTCGCTGAGCCAGGTAAGTTGAGTTATCGAGCAGAGCCTGCTGTACTCTTTCTTTTCCAAATTGTTCACCGCGAAGGGAATGTGAACGAATCAAGCCATCAGTACAAGCAAGGATAATATCACCAGGATTCAACTTTGTACTCTTAACAGAAATATAAGGAGCAATATCTTTTACGAATCCCAAAATATGACCAGAACCCTGAATTTCAATTACGTTGTTATAAACCTGGGTGTACATCATCAATGTTGGCACTCCACAGTTGATGTAATACATTGTATCGGTTTCAAAATCAACAAGGGCAAAAAGACCTGAAAAAATTGTTCCTTTAGGCAAAGAGTCACGGACGAAGGTATTCAATCTTATAACCAGTTGCTTAAAATCATGAACTTCGGCAAGGTATGTTCTGATGATGGATTTTAAGATGACCATGTTCATAGAAGCGGCAATACCCTTTCCAGACAAATCACCAACCACAAAGAGGTGACGGGTTGCGGTAAGACGAATCATATCAATAAATTCACCACCAATGTTGTGGGCAGGCACCATGAGGTAACCAATATCAATTTTAGGATTTTTAACGTGGTCAAGGTTTTCCTGAATAGAAGTAATAATCTGAGAAGACATTCGGATTTCGCGGTTTACGATACCCATAATATCTTTGTTGGAAATATTACGCATATAATATCCAAATACAAAGAAGTATGAATACAATTTTACAAATACGTTATAGTCATACTCTTTGTAATGGTCGCCGGAAATCTTTTTGCCCAGTGTGATTAACCCAAAAATATTGTGACCTTCGTTCAAAAGGAAGAGGGCATCGGATTTTGTTTCCGTAAAGAATTTATTCAAATCATCAGCAACTACTGCCAGATCATGTTCTTTTTCAAGCTGGCTCTGAACTACAATACTTCGGCCAATATTCAACAGATTTTCAAAAACAGGATTGTTTACCGGAATTTTGTTCTGCATATTATTGGAAGAATATGCAACTTCCAGTTCATTCTGACCTGTCAAAATGTAAACATTTACAGACGAAGATTCCACGTTTTTACGGAAAATTTCGTACATTCTCGTTGTAATCTGGTCCATTTCAGCATTCTGATATTCAATGCTGGCAAGTTCTTTTTCAAGGGTGTTTTCATAATCTGCAGTGTAAAGTTTTGTTGATGATGACAACAGAGATGAAATCCACAGAGAAAACAAAATAAAGGCAATAGAAGCCAGTCCAAAAATTGTCACAAAAGAAAAAGTAAAATTGCCACCTTGAGGTTGAAACACAATACAAATCACACCAAGGAGCAGGGCTGGAAGTACATAAGAAATCAGAGTTTTAAAGAAAGATACAAAAGTAGCCTTGCCAGACGGAACTGAAGTCTTTGTTAATGCCATGTAAATTACAATAAAAAGGAAGATGTAAGAATACATGAACAATAAAGAAAACGCAGGATCTGATAGAGAAATAAACTTAATTGCAAGATTTATTACCCACATAAGACCAAAGGCTTCTGCAATTACTGCTGATTGATATTTTTCAAGTTGAGTCGCCTTATCTTCCTGTAAAACCAAAAGGAATATAAAACAAACAGTAGGGAGAATGTATCTGAAAAAAGCATCATAAACTGTAACCCAAGTCCAAGGAAAATAATTTCTAGCATTCCCTTCAAAAAGATATTCAGAAATAATTACAATTCCATTGTTCAATGAAACTTGAATATCTACAAATCGGAAAAATACAATGTAAATGCCAAAAATATAAAAAGCATATTTTAAAAGTGTTATGACAGTATGCTTTTTAGGGATAGCAAGATTGAGCAAGGCAAAACTGAGCATAGTAAGGAAAATACTTTCCAAACTAAAAAGAATTTTCATTGCACCGGTCGTCAAAGAATCAAACCAGAATTGCTGTAAAATAAGGGTTAAGGCAAAAAGACCGCTTTCAATTGTTGCAAGCAACATAGAAATAGAGAAAGAACCAACACCAACATTATCATTTTTTACTCTGTAATCAGTAAGATGTGTAAAATATGCAAGAA
>CAVFQN010000139.1:0-1660 GCA_963624615.1 Treponemataceae bacterium
TATCAAAATGCTGCACGAGTCAATTCAATCTTACATCGAAAAGGATTATAACAAGATTAAGCACACTGATGAAGGCGAGGCAATTCTGGATTATTTGCTGATTGCAAAATATATGGAAAGAATTGGCGACCACGCTGTGAATATTGCGGAATGGGGTGTCTTTGCTCTGATCGGAAAAAAATAAAAAAAAATAAAGGTCGGAAGGGGCGGGCGGTAAAAACTGTAAAATTCCAGGGGATTTTTTTACGTAGGATGCAGTCTAAAAATGTATATACCACTGGGGGAAACACTTCGTCCCTGAACTTAGTTCAGGAGCGAGACGTAAGGTGGAAAGGCAGACTTTTTAAAAATGCCTCTATTAGAAATGCTCCTAACAGTTAAAAACGATGGAGAAAGTAGAGCCCTGGCCTTCTTCTGAGTCCAGGAGGACGGTTGCGTTGTGATATTTGGCTCCATGTTTTACGATGCTCAGTCCCAAGCCTGTTCCGCCAAGTTGTTTTGATCGGTTTTTGTCTACCCGGTAGAAGCGCTCAAAAATGCGGCCTTGTTCGGCTTTTGGAATGCCAATTCCTGTGTCTTTTACTACGAAAGTTACACTGTAGCGGCCAGGATGTTTTTCGTCACCTTCAACCTTTGGACCTGTTTTGATGGAAACGTCAACGGTGCCATCATTTTTGTTGTATTTAATGCCGTTATCAATCAGATTGTAAATCATTTCGTAAATAACCGACCGTACCCCAGTGATAATTCCACTGTCCCCAGTCAGATTTAAAACAACATTCTTTTTCTTGGCAGGCACGTTCAAAACATCAAAAACTTCTTTCGTGATTTCGCGCAGGCTGATTTCTTCTTTTTCCTGATAAATGGCGTTCTCGTCGAGTTTTGACAGTTTGATGATGTCGTTCACCAGGTCAATCATCCGCTGGCTTTCTTCGTAAATGGTGTTGGCAAAGTCGATTGTAGTTTTTTTGTCTGTTTCGCCTTGTTTCAAAATTTCCGCAAATCCGCTTATGCTGGTGAGTGGAGTTTTGAGTTCGTGACTGACATTTGCCGAAAACTGCTGGCGTAATTCTTCCCGCTGAGTTTTTTCAAAATTTTCTTCGGAAATGCGTTTTGTGAAAGGTTTTAATTCTTCGTAAACTGCATCAGGATTAGGATTTTCCAGGTCAATTTTGTTCAGAGGTTCAACAACTTTTTGGGAAATGTATTTTGCCGAAATTGCAGAAATGATGATGGCAATTACCAATATTAATAGAAGAATCTGGCTCATCCCCAAAACCAGCAGACCAACTGAATGTTGGTTGCAGGCAATTCGGAGAACGTCACCACTTTCGATAACCTTCGCAAAATAGAGAGTTTTTTCCAGGGTGGTGGAAGAGTAGCGGGAAACGCTTTCTGTGCCGTTTTGCAGAGCACCCATCACCTCCTGCCTTGTAAAGTGGTTTTCCATGGTGGAAGCGTCAACCTTGTTATCATACAAAACCTTACCGTTAGACTTTATGATTGTGATACGATTTTGAGTTTTAAGATTTGCGAGTTTATCATACTGATAATTTTCTGCATAATCCTGAATAAAAGAAGCTTCTACTTCCAGCTCTCTGAAAATCTGTTTTTCAAAATATCCGTACATATTTGAAATAAACAAAAATGCACAGATAAA
>CAVFQN010000139.1:1670-6642 GCA_963624615.1 Treponemataceae bacterium
AAAATAAACCAGTGCTCCAACTAAAAATGTGTTAATAAAAATTCTAAAAGTTAATGATTTTTGTTTCATGATATTTTGTATCCCACTCCTCGGACAGTTTCTATTAAATCGTCATCGCCTAGCTTTTGTCGCAAAGTTCTGACGTGAACATCGACGGTTCGGCTTTCTATGTCGGCATCAATCTTCCAGATGGAATCTAAAAGTTGTTCCCTAGTCAAAACATTTCCCCGGTTTTCAATCAGCAGAGCAAGCAGGTCAAATTCTTTCACGGTGAGGAAAACCTGTTTTCCATCTGAAATTACCGTATGGCTGTTCAAATCTACCTGAACTTTTCCTACCTCCAGGATTTTTGGCTTTTTGTCTTTTGAAATTTTTTCGTAACGGCGGAGAACTGCCTTGATTCTTGAAAGCAGGGTCATCATTCCAAAAGGTTTGGTGACATAATCATCGGCACCGGCATCCAGGCCTGTTACAACGTCAAATTCTGTGTCTTTTGCAGTCAGCATGATGACTGGAATTTTGACGGTTTCTGGATTCGTCCTCAGATTTTTCAAAATAGAAATTCCATCTTCTTCCGGCAGCATGATGTCGAGGAGAACTAGCTGAGGTTTTTCGTCTTTCATCGCTTCCCAGAATTTTGATGGAAACCCAAAGCTTTTGGTTTTGTAATTTTGACTTTTTAAGGAGTAATCAATTAATTTTCTAATTGACGCATCATCTTCCAAAATATAAATCATAATTCTAATTTATATCTCATCAGGGGGAAATGCAATTGTGCTTTTGTAAAATCTAGGTTAAGAATGGACTGGTTAGGGCATGTTTAAAAATTGCAATTTTCAGAGGATTTTTTTATATTTTGTAGTTTTGACATTTTTTAGACCTTTTTTGGATTTTTTTACAAATTTTACATTCGCTGGTTAACTTTATTGTAAAGTTACACTATAATTATGTTACTAAACATAGGAACAAAAAGGTATGGAGAGGGAAATCTCACCAAAAAATCACAATCAGATAGAAGAACTCATTAATTTGACAGAGTTGGATATCCATAATCCAGAAGCAACGGCTCTTGAGCAGTGTTTTATTCCCTTAAATATTTTGAGTGCCTTGGCAAATTCTTATCATACAATGCACCTTATCGACATAAAATTGGACACTGTTGTCGAAATTAATTCCACCCTGGATGTTCGCCGATTTCAAAATCCCTCACTGTTTGTTCAAGACCAGATTAAACAGGTTTTGAAAAATGTCCTTCCAGAATCAGAAAGACCTAGAGTTTTAGCTTTTATGAATTTGAAAACCCTGCCACGAAGATTGAAGGGTAAAAAATCACTTTCGATAGAATTTGTGGGATTATTTAGTGGCTGGATTCGTGCAACTTTTGTTCCAATGAATTTTGATTCTAACGGATTTGTAACTTCCGTAATTTTATATTCCAGAATTATCGAAAAAGAAAAACGTCGTGAAGAAAGGCTTATCCAAAAGTCGAATATTGATGAACTTACCGATCTGCTTAATCGTAACGCCTACGAAGATGCAATCCGTTCTTTATCTGATGATAACGTATCCGAAAATACAGTTTTTGTTTCTATGGACGTGAACGGTCTCAAAGATATGAATGATAAATTTGGTCACGGCGAAGGTGACAAATTTTTAAAAGGTGCGGCAGACTGTATAAAACGTACAATCGGAAGGTATGGAAATGTTTACAGAACTGGTGGTGATGAATTTGTTGCCATTATCAGATTAAATTTTGATGAACTGGAAGAAGTAAAAGAAAATTTTAAGGATGCCTGCGAGGCTTGGTCTACAAGGCACAAAAAGCAGCTGACAATTTCTACCGGATATATCACAAAACTTCATCATCCTGATTTGTCGATGAAAGATTTGATAAAAATGGCTGACCAAAGAATGTACAGCGACAAATCTCAATTTTATTCCAACAAAGGATTTGACCGTCGCAGCCAGCGTTCGGCTTTTTATTCAATCAGTAAATCTTATATCAAAATTATAAAGGTAAATCTGGAAAACGAGACTCACGAAATTTTGCAGTTGGAATACGACGAAAAAGATTTGGGCTACAGTTTTGGAAATGCAATGTCTGCCTGGCTGGAGCATTTTGTAGCGGAAGGTTATGTTCATCCTGATGACGTGGAAAATTTTAAAGCCGTTGTAAATATTGAAAAAATGCGCCAACACTTTGAAGTAGACCTGTCAATCATAAAAACCGTTTACCGCCGCAGGTATGGTGACCAGTACAAAAAGGTGATGTTTGAGGCTATTCCGACGGTAGATTATGCGACCAGTGACGACAAATTTGTTTATTTTTGTATCAAGGTGATTGAGTAGGCTGGGGTGGCTTTATCATAGAAACCCCAGCCCATCAATGACGGTTCTGAGAAGTTAGATTTTTTTTATGGGAGCCTCTAAAAATTGCAATTTTTAGAGGTCCTTATGTCTTCTAAAATCTGATCGGTAGTCATACCCAGGGATTTTAGAAGTTCTTCCGGATTGTAGCGGTCATAAAATTCTTTATTCAAACCGTAATTTTTTACTTTGACGTCAGAAGTTCCAAGATAAGAAGCAATTTTTTCGCCAAAACCACCAGACAAAACGCCGTCTTCCAGCGTGATAAACAATTTGTGAGTATTTTTTAATTCATCAAGCAAAGATTTATCGATTCCAGATGCAAAACGAGGATTTATCAGCGTTGGATTGAAGCCCAGTTCTTTTTTGATTTTTTCTGCCAGTTCTTGTCCACGCTGGAAAAAATCACCAAGAGCAATAATTGCAACTTTTTCTCCTTGAACTTCCACCTTGTAAGTGTCAATCTTATCATAAGAAGAATCTGCAGGGCGATGACTTACGGCATTTCCTGGAATTAAAATCAAAACCGGGTGGTCTTTTTGATCAACAGACCAGGAAAGCATATTTTTATATTCTTCGGCTGATGAAGGTGCAAGAACTACAAGATTTGGGATATTTGTAAAGGCCGGTAGACCAAAAATTCCTAAGTGAGTTACATCGGTAAGACCATCAAAAGAACAATAATTCATTAACATTGTAATAGGACTTTTGTTAATACAAACATCCTGGGAAATTTGATCATAAGAACGCTGCAAAAAAGTCATATTCGTGACAACCAAAGGCTTGCCACCGCGTTTTGCAATTCCAGAGGCAATAGCAACGGCAGCTTCTTCTGCAATTCCTACGTCCATATACTGCTTTCCCAATTCCTGTCTTTGGTCTAAAGAAAGCCCCATAGAACCCGGCATGGAAGGGGTTATAACCACAAAATCTTTATCAGCTTTTGCTTTTTGCATGATATAGTCCTGGGTGAAGCCCAAATAACTTTCACCTGCCGACCAGGAAACTGTAGGCTTCCCTGTTGCCTTGTCAAAAGGCATACACCAATGCCATGCTTCTTTATTCTCTTCGGCGAGAGAGTAACCCTTTCCTTTTTGAGTGTGGATGTGGACAACAATCGGGTGATCAATATCTTTTACTTTTTGAAAAACTTTGATTAAAGATGGAATGTCGTTGCCATTTTCTTCATAAATATAATCCAGGCCAAAGGCTTTGAACCAGTTATTTGTAGCAGAACCTTTAGATTCGCGGAGTTCTTTTAAATTTTTGTAAAGCCCGCCGTGATTTTCGGCAATAGCAATTTCGTTATCATTTACTATGATGATAAAATTTGAATTTAATTCAGAACCAGCGGCATTTAAAGCTTCCATTGCTTCTCCGCCAGAAAGAGAACCATCACCAATTATTGCAATTACGTTTTCATTTTCGCCTTTTAAATCCCGACCTTTAGCCAGGCCCAATGCCAGGGCGATGGAAGTAGAAGTATGACCAATATTAAAAAAGTCGTGTTCACTTTCTTCAGGATTTGAATATCCAGAATCTTCGGAAAATCGCTTGTCATCAAAATATCCGGCTTTTCGCCCAGTCAAAATTTTATGAGTATAAGACTGATGGGAAACATCAAAAACAAATTTATCTTTTGGAGAATCGAATACGTAGTGCAGGGCTATCGTAGCTTCAACAAAACCAAAATTCGGCCCAAAATGCCCACCAATTTTTGTAAGGCGATTAAAAAGACCTTCCCGAACTTCTCCTGCGACCTGTTTAAGTTGGTTTTCGTTGAATTTTTTTAAATCTGCTGGCAAGTTTACACTATCCAATAACATTGTTTTCCTCCATTTTCCTGTGTGATGTAAAGATGTAAAATCATAAAAATTAAGCAAAATTTTTTGCTTATGGAAACCTTTAAAAAAGCATCAAAGATGATTTTTAGAGATGCCCTTATGATAAAGTTAATAAAGCCTTTGGAAGTTATCAATAAAAAAAATAAATTTGTATTAGGGGGAGGGCTTAGAAAATGAGATTTTTAGGATTTTTAGTGGTAGTTTTGAAATCTATGGATGGCAAAGAGGAGAGGGCTTAGTGGTAAATTTATTGGGAATCTGCAACTTTTATTATTCTGAAATCTTCCTGAATGTGATATTTCGTAGAAATGGTTTTAAAACCAGAACATTTTGCGTAATCATATAAATCTGGAATTAAAGATACGCGATAATTTTTGAATTGTGATTTGATAAAATCTGAATCTATAATTTCTTTGGAATTTAAGATAAGGGAGCCTCTAAAAATTGCAATTTTTAGCAACTTTGAAAATGCGCACTTCTAAGTCTTGCTATTTCCAAGACTTAGAAGTGCGCATAAGAGAATTTCTTTTTTGTATTTTCTGGATGTCATTTTTGGGAGGCAGGATGTTACTTTTTTTAAGGTTGCATTCAGGGCAGGAAAGAACAAAATTCCAAAGTTTATCTTTTTTTATGAAAGACCATGGAATAAAATGGTCAACATGGATTTTTGAAGAAAGGCGTTTGCCACAATAAAAGCAGTTGTTTTCCTGGAATTCTGAAAAAAGAATCTTTCTATAAATATCTAGTGGGCTACGTTCCGG
>CAVFQN010000140.1:0-6107 GCA_963624615.1 Treponemataceae bacterium
CATCGGAGAGAGTTTATCAGCTTATTTCTAAGCCATTTTCATTATAGAACCGTTTGAAAAAAAAAGCAAGATTTTTTTTAAGATTTTTAAAAAAACTTTTGTTATCTTTAAAAAGGGAAAGTTTTCTTTTCTATGAAGTTCAACTTCCGACACCGAGTTGCTAGACCCGTACCCTTTACTAGATCTTCTAAATCTTGAAAAACCCAAAGTTTTAGGTTATTATAAAAATCATGAGCAAGAAAACCCAGAATATTTATGCGGCAATCGAAAATCTAAATAATCTACAAAAGCAACTTGCTGATTATAACGCTGCAATTAGAGATCGAAAATTAGACGATATAGAATTTGGCTTTTCCCAGGAACTAAAAAATCTGAAATTTTGGATAGATTCTCTGTATTCTTACAACGGAAAATCAAAAAGTCTGGCAAAAAAATCCGCCAGCAAAGAAAATGGGAAAAAGGGTGGTCGTCCACCAAAAGCCGTTACAGAGGCTAAAAAACGCATTTCTGCCCTGGAAATGGAAATCTCGGACTTAGAACATAATTTGAAGATGTCTGATTTTTTAGACGAAAGGCAAAATTTGGAAGAAAAAATCATCAGCAAAAAGAAGGAAATTTTGGATTTGGAAAAAAAATTGCCGAATTGACAGTAGAAGGGAGCCTCTAAAAATTGCAATTTTCAAAGATGCCCAGAATTGACTGGCTTTTTGGATTGTGATAGAGTATTGCCAATTTCGGTGCAATGCTGAAAGTAACCGGGGTGCTTGGATTTTCCAGGCTGAGATTATACCCGCAGGTCTTCGTATGAAGACCCAACCTGATCCGGATAATGCCGGCGGAGGAAGATATGAACAAATCTTCACTTTTTAAATTCCTTTCATGTTCAATTATTGTTTCTTTGGTTTTGACAGTTCTTTTGGGCTGTTCAAAAAAATTTTCAAAATCATCACAAATTGATGCCCCTCGTCTCAAAGAAGTCATAGTTTACACTTATGACAGTTTTGTTTCTGAATGGGGGCCTGGTCCCGAAATTGAAGAAAAATTCGAGGCTACAAGTGGTTATGATTTAACTTGGGTTGATTGTGGCGATGGGGTCCAGGTTTTGAGCCGGGCTATTTTGGAAAAAGATGATGTTCAGGCTGATGTAATTTTGGGCTTGGATAACAATATTTCGGGAAAAGCCAGAGATGCAAAAATCCTGGAAGCCTACAAACCTGCTGAGGCAGAAAATCTTATTCCTTCTGATGTAATTTCGCAGTTGGGAGGGGATTGGCTTCTTACTCCTTACGATTACAGCCATTTTGCAATGATTTATGATACAGAATCTGATGTGCCTTGTCCTGCTAGCCTTGAAGATTTAACAAATCCTCTTTATGAGAAAAAAATCATCCTCATGGATCCTAGAACTTCTACGCCTGGTCTTGGTTTTGTGGCCTGGACAGTTGCGGTTTATGGTGACAAAGTTTTGGACTACTGGAAGGCACTTAAACCGAATATTTTGACAATGGCTCCTGGCTGGAGTTCTGGCTACGGACTTTTTAAGCAAGGGGAAGCACCTTTGGTTATCAGTTATACGACAAGTCCTGCAAGTCATGTTGAATACGATAATACCGACCGCTATATTGCGGCAATTTTTGATCAGGGCCACACTATGCAGGTGGAAGGGGCAGGTTTGCTCAAAAATGCTCCAAATAAAAAAGGAGCCCAGGCTTTCTTGGATTTCTTGATTTCTGATGATGCCCAGTCTGTAATTCCTTTGACCCAGTGGATGAATCCGGCAAATAAAAATGTGGAACTTCCAGAGAGCTACAAAGTTGCCGCCCCAATTCCTGCAAAAACACTTTCTGCCGATCCTGATGTTACAAGCAAGGCGGTTGAAGAAATTATGAAAGTTTTGGCTGACTAATTAGCTGATTAATTAGTTGATAAAATCGAGGCTTGGTTTGGATTTTTCGTATACAGTTTTGCATATTATGAAAGTTGCCTGGTTTACATTTTTTCAGGCGGCTATTTCTACGCTAATTGCAATTCTCATCGGGCTTCCGACTGCATTTTTTTGTGGAAGAAGAAAATTTCCCGGTCGAAAAATCCTCCTGTCTCTTTCTTCCGTACCTTTTTGCATACCTTCTCTGATTATAGCCTTGGGCTATGTTTCTTTTCTGGGGATGAATGGGGGATTAAACCGCTTTTTAATGTTCGTTTTTGGCTTGAAAAATCCTCCAATCCGCATTCTATATTCCTTTTTCGGGCTGATTTTGGCCCAGGGCTTTTACAATTTCCCCTTGATAATGAAAAATCTGGCCCAGACTTGGGAAAATTTGCCCTCAGAACCTGCTGAATCTGCCAGGCTTTTGGGGGCGGGAGAAGCCAGAATTTTCGGGACGGTGACTTTGCCCCAAATGCTGCCGACGCTGGCGTCTTCGAGCCTGCTGGTTTTTATTTACTGTTTTTTGAGCTTTATTTTGGTTTTGCTTTTTGGTGGGATTGGGAATTCTACCCTGGAAGTTGAAATTTACAAGGCAGCCAGGGCAACTTTGGATTTTGGCCAGGTGGGGATTCTTGCCACAGTCGAAACTGGTATTTTGATTCTGGTGACAGTTTTTTATGCAATCCTTGAACAAAAAAATTCAAGGGCAAAGGGGCTTGCTGTCGGCTGGAACGAAAAAAAGCCACTGAAGGGTGGTGGAGAAATCTCAATTTTTATTGTATTTCTTCTATTAATTATGATTTTTTTTATAGCTCCACTTTTGGGAATTGCCTTTAATGCTTTTACAAAAGGCACCTTCCGCCGAATCATAAAAATGAGGTCTTTTTGGCCATCTGTCATCAATACAATCAAAATTGCTACTTGTACAGGCTTTTTTTGTATGATTTTGGGATTTTTGTATTCAGTTTTGCTGCAATTTTTGGACGGAAAAAACGGTTGCAGCCTGAAAATCATCATGAAAGTTTTACCGATGCTGCCTATGGCTATTTCCAGCGTCGTAGTGGGAGTTTTGATTACCCTGGTAGTTCGCCGGGGAAATGCTTTTTGTCTTATTTTGGCTCAGACATTTTTAAATTGGCCACTTGCTTACAGGGTGATTTATCCCCAACTTTCAAAAATAAACCGGGACACGATGGATTCCGCCCTGGTTCTTTCAAAAAATAAGGTGGATATTATTTTCCGGGTTTTGCTACCACTTTCCAGTCGCAGCCTTTTGTCTGCTTTTGGATTTTGCTTTGCGGTCAGTGCCGGCGATACGACACTTCCTTTGGTTCTCGCAATCCCTAAATTTGATACACTGTCACTTTTTACATACAGACTTGCAGGGGCCTACAGATTTAACGAAGCCTGTGCTTCAGGTTTGATTTTGGCTCTGATTTGCGGCCTGGTTTTTGGATTGACCGAAAAATTTGGACTTTCTGAAAAAAATTGCCACTGAGGCAGGAGAAAACATAAAAAATGTATTTTGTTGCAAAAAATTTGCGGGAAGAATTTGATACAGTAAAAATTGATGTTTCATTTGAATGCGAAAAAGGCACTATGACTTCGATTGTAGGGCCGAGTGGCAGTGGAAAATCTACCGTTCTCAGATTAATTGCCGGCTTGAATAAGGCTTGCCCTGACCAGGAACTTATGCTTGATGGGGTGGATATAAACAGACTTTCGCCAGCAAAACGTGGTGTGGGGATGGTTTTTCAAAATCATACGCTTTTTGACCATCTCAAAGTTTGCGATAACGTTGCTTACGGACTTATTTCTGGCGGAATGAAAAAAAAGCCTGCTCGCGAAAAAGCCATTTCTTTTTTGAAAAATTTTGACCTGGAAGGTTTTGAAAACCGCTATCCTGCAAATCTTTCTGGCGGAGAAGCTCAGCGGGTTGCCTTGGCTCGTACCCTAATCATGAATCCAAAACTTGTTCTTTTTGATGAACCCCTGTCGGCCCTGGATGCCCCTTTGCGTAAAAAATTGGCAAGTCTTATAAAAGACCTGCAGAAAAATCTGGGCTTTACCGGGATTATGGTTACCCACGATATTCGCGAGGCAAAAGATGTCAGTGGTAAAATTATTTTGATTAAAAGCGGGAAGATTTTTTGGCAGGGGAAGGCGGACGATTTTGACGAGAGTTTGATGAAATGGTGATGAAATGGGCAATAATTATTTTCAACTCATTTATGGGAGCCTCTAAAAATTGCAATTTTTAGAGGCCCTTATGACAAAATCCGCGGAAAATGTTAGTATACGAACTATGGTATCACTTGTTTTAGTTTCGCACAGTCAAAAACTTGCGGATTCGGTTGCCGACCTGGCTCTTTTGATGGCAAAAACAACAACTATTAAAGCAGTCGGCGGAAACGATGACGGCGACTATGGTTCTAGTTTTAGTAAAATTAAAAATGCGATTGACGAAGTTTATTCTGAAGATGGCGTGATTGTAATTGGCGATATTGGAAGTTCAATTAACGCAATTAAAGAAGTTATAAAATCTTATTCTCCTTATCAACAGGAAAATATTATTTTAGCTGATTGTCCTATGATTGAGGGGGCATTGGCAGCGGCTGTTATAGCTTCTGTGGGAATGCCTTTGTGCGAAGTTTTACGCCAGGCGGAAGACGCAAAAAGTCTGAAAAAAGTGTGACCGGGCATCTAAATGAAAGCAACTTCTGGAGATGCTGACGTCACCCAAAAAGACACCTATCTCATCACAAAAAATCCTCTTTTAGCTCTTTTTGTATTTTTTCTACCGATTGCTCTAGGAAATATCCTCCAGCAGTTTTATAACCTGGTAGATTCTTCGATTGTTGGGCAATTTGTAAGTGAACAGGCTTTGGCGGCGGTGGCGGCCTGTACTTCGCTCATCAATGTTTTTTTGTTTATTGGTAATGGGTACGGAGTTGGGGCAGGGGTAATTGTAGGTCATTATTTTGGGGCTGGTGATTATAAAAATATGAAGGTTGTAATCATGACGGCCCTTACAACCAGCCTGGTCATGAGCCTTGTCCTGGGATTTTTGGGATTAACGACCGGACGTCTGATTTTGACCTGGCTCAAAACCCCTGCGGACACAATCGAAATGGCTGCTCTTTACCTAAAAATTTATTTTTTTGGTATGCCTTTTGTAATTCTTTACAATGTTATTTCGGCTATGTTCAACGCCCTGGGTAAGTCAAAATATCCCCTTGCATTTTTGATTTTTTCTACGTTTTTGAATATTGGGTTAGATTTGCTTTTTGTCACTCGTTATAAATTTGGAGTGGCAGGGGTCGCTTATGCAACCTTGATTGCCCAGGCTTGTGCCTGCATCCTTTCCATGGTGATTTTTTTCAAAAAACTGGCAAAACTTAAAATTGGGAAAACTGCATATTTTAACTCCAGGGAACTTGGAAAAATCACAAAAATTGCTCTGCCTTCAATTTTTCAGCAGGCGACAATTTCTATTGGCCTTATGCTGATTCAGTCTACGGTTAATTCATTTGGTTCTCAGGCTCTGGCCGGATATTCCGTTGGAATCAGGATTGAAAGTCTGGGATCTGCTGCAGTGATTGCCTGCGGGGCTTCATTGTCAACTTTTGTAGCTCAAAATCTTGGGGCAAAAAAAATGAAACGAATTCGCCAGGGCTATTTTTCTGCAAACATCATAGTTGCGGCTTTTGCTTTTGTATTTTTTGTCATCATTGCATTTTTGAAAAACCAAATCATCTATCTTTTTATAGGAAAGAATTGTTCTGAGGTGGCTTTTGATACGGCCAGCCAGGTTTTGCTTTACATGAGTAAGGTGATGGTGATTTTGGGATTTAAACACACCGCAGACGGAATTCTCCGCGGGCTGGGGCGAATGACTATGTTTACGGTCGGGAATGTGGTCAATATTGTAATTCGGGTTTCTTTTGCAAAAATCATGTCTCCTATAATTGGAATGCAGGCAATTTGGATTTCGAACCCTATTGGATGGACGGCAAGTATGATGCTTTGTTACATAAGTTATAGAAAAGCCCGCAAAGAACTGGGATTTTAATAAGATGTAGAATTTGCGGTAGCGCTGTGAAAGGCACCGAAGGTTGGCCACCACAACGAAGCACGCCTTTGGCGGGCTGAGTGAGGAGGCTGGAGCGAAGCGGAACCT
>CAVFQN010000141.1:0-7419 GCA_963624615.1 Treponemataceae bacterium
GGCTTTGATCCTGATAAACCAAGAAATCTGGCCAAGAGTGTTACGGTAGAGTAAAGGGAGCCTCTAAAAATTGCAATTTTTAGAGGCAACTTTGAAAATGCGTAGGCATCTCTGAAAAAGCATCGAAGATGATTTTTTAGAGATGCCCTAAAGGGGCATGCTAGTCCTGAATCGAGTTTGGGGGGCAGCATTTCATGAGATTCCGAAACAAGTCTGGAATGACTAATTGCGAAACTTTTACTTGGTTGGCGGAATATCCAACTCTAAATCACTGAGTGCGAATGTGCAGCATGGGTGAATAAAATTGAATTTTTCGTCGGCTTTGCGGCGGAAATCCATTTTTGCAGGAATCCAGACTTTGCCGCTTTTTACCAGGCTATGACACCAGCCGCATTCTCCGCTGCGGCAACGGTTTGGAACTGTAATCCCATTTTTTTCCAAAATCTGCAAAATTGTATCATCAGCATTGCCTTTGACGGTTTTTATCTGGTCGCAAATTGTAACTGTGATTGTGACCTCTTCTGTGTCCCTGCCCGGATATCCTTCCTGGGCTTTGCCACTGTGAATTTCGCCAAACATTTCGTGGCGGATGTATTTTTTTTCGAGCCCAAGGGTGGCAATTTCTTTGTCTGCAAAATTGTACATGGCTTGTGGGCCGCAAAGAAAAATGGAATATGGGGTGGAAGGGGCGTATTTTTTGATGAGAGAAGCGGTGATAAAGCCTTTTTCGTAATTTTCCTGGTTCTCACAATTTTCCTGCTTCCCGTCACTTTCACTACAAAGGGCCTTTTCATCGCTCAAAACGTGAATCACTTTGATTTTTGATGACTGTTTTTGCAGCTGGTCAAATTCATCTTTGAACAAAATAGAATTTTTATTGCGGTTGCCGTAGAGCAAAATCAGGTTGAAATCTTCATCACCATTGACAATGGATTTTGCATAACTCAAAAATGGCGTGATGCCTGAACCGCCTGCAATTCCAATTACAGTTGGGGCGTCTCGGAGTGAAACATAATCAAAATGGCCTTCCGGGGCGGAAATTGTCAGTTGCGTGCCGACCGCCCAGTTCTCCAGAATGTAGTTTGAGACCAGTCCATTTTTTGCAGATTTTACGGTGATTTGGTAAAAGCCTGAAGTTGGTGGATTTTGCTCACCGAGGGTATTATTTTGTCCTCCGAGGGGATTGTTTTGTTCTCCGAGGATATTATTTTGTCCTCCGGGGGCGGTCATTTTTTCATTACTACTGTCATTTTCTCCCAAAGCCTCCCTTGGACTTGATGACAAAGAATATGGTCTGGCAAATTTTAATCCGTCAATCGTAATAAAAACTGTGACATACTGACCAGAAGCAAAATAAGCCAATTCTGAAGTTCCCCGGCTGGCGTCTGGGCTCAAGGTGAAAGTTTTGCAGTCTGGGCTGTGTTCTTCGACTCTGCTGATTTTTACAAATTGAAGGGCTGGGTGGAGTTTTCGGGCCAGTGCGTTTATCGGGTATTCGCTTGGAATGGCTGCTTTTGAGCCGGAATTAAAGCGGGCAGTTCTTTCTTTTAAAAGTTTAAAAAATTCGGAAGTTTTTAGTGATTTTATCGGGTTAAAGGATTGTTTTGAGTCTTTTGATTGTGTTGATTTTGATGATTGTTCTGATTGCTGCATTTCTTCTGTTTTTTTGCTCATTTTATTTCCTCCACAGCGGTTTTTCCTGATTTATAAGTCTGATTGTAGCCGTCGGCATGCTGTGAGTGGGCTCCAACAAAAATCAGACCTTTTATTGAACGCTCTTTGAGCAAATTCATTGTTCGCAGGAAAATTCCGTCCCAATTGGAAGCCTGGTAACCGTAAGGGGTTCCATTTGGAGTGCTAAGGTAACGGCTGTAAGTAACCGGCGTAGCAACTTCAATTTCTTCGATGTAAGGTTTGATTTTGATGCCGGTAGATTTTTCGTAGTAGTCGATAATTTCTTCGGCAAGGCGGTATTTTGTCTTTTTGTAGTCCTGGGGTTTTACCTTTGCCCAATCATCACCATAGACCGCAGTTGTGATATTTATGTGACTTGTTCCTTCCGGGCTGCAATCTGGGATAACAGTGTTGAGGGCATTTGCGATGATAAATCCTCCTCCTCCCAGGTTGTGACAGTCTTTCCACTGTTTAGTCGTGTCTGCGTGCTTTAAGATAAATGTCGAATAATCATTAATTCCCAGTTCCTGAACACTTTTGTTCAGTCCCAGGTAAATGTTAAAAAATGAAAGTCCAAGTTTTCGGGAATTTATCCTCATATTTTCGATAACCGGGACGTCTTTTTTGTCGACCATGTGGCCAAAAACGTCGTTTGGAAAGCAGTTGCAGATGATATTATCAGCATGATATTCCTTACCGCCTGCAATAACTCCGTAAGCCCGCTTGTTTTTTATGAGGATTTTTGTGACTGGCGTGTTGTAAAAAATTTTTCCGCCATGCTTTCTGATTGCTTTATCAATGGCAAGTGAAAATTCGTGGGAAAACATAGATGGCAGGCCGGCTCCATCAACAATATAGCAATAATCCATCATCCCCATCATAAAAGGACACATTGTGGAAGTTGGCTCACCAACATAAGTCCAATAAGGTTCGATAATGTGCTGGGCTTTTTTGGGGATTTTGAAAAGGTCGAAAATAAAATCGGTCGAAAAGGACAGCATTTTAAAAAGGTTTAAGATTTCTGGTAAATCTTTCAGGCTAAATTTTTTACTATCAAGGCGACCTGCTTCTTTCATGGCTTTTTCCTGGTATTTAAGAAAGTGTTTAACTTTATCACCACTGCCAGGAACGGCATTTTCTACAGCATTACAAAATTCATCAATTCCGGTGGGAAGTTTTACGTCAAAAGGCTCATCTGGATCTGTAGAAATTACCCTGTAACAGGAATCTTCATAGTAAAGTTTGACATCAGCATCCATATCTTTGAAAAGTTGTCTGGAAGGGCCCGGCTTTTCTTCTGAACCGACTTCGCACATTTCGTGGAGGGAAGGTTCAAATTCAAAACGCCCTCGACGAAAGGAGGAAACCGCCCCGCCCGGCAAATTGTGTTTTTCAAAAAGCAGAGTTTTTAATCCTCTTTGACTGGCAAAATCGGCAGCGGCAAGTCCACCATTTCCAGCCCCAACAACAATGACATCATATTTATTTTCTTCTTCCATTTATTTTTCCTAATATTCCCTTAATTTTTAAAATTCCAAAGTCTGAATTTCTTTTCCGGCCATATTAAAAAGGCTGATTTTATGATTTTCGTAAATTGCAAATCCGGCTTCTGTGCCACCTTTTGGGAGTGAAGTTGATCCCGGATTACAAATTACAGTCTTGTCGTCAGTTTTTTGCAAAAGTGAAACGTGGGTGTGACCGTAAAGAATGAGGGAGGATTGCACATCAGCGGGAAAAGTCGTTTCATCGGTCGCTGGGGGCTGAACCTGGCCTTGCACGAGCGGGCGTTTACTGGCAGTTTCGCAGCCGGCAGGGATTTTTCCATCGGCAAGGAGGGGGGCGTAAACGTGACCGTGTGTACAGAAAATGGTGACATCGTTATCGACGAGAAGGACATAATCTGCCTGGCAGGGAAAATTCAGAACCATCTGGTCAACTTCGGCATCACAATTTCCCCGACAGGCAAGAATTTTGTCTGCCATAGGATTCAGCAAAGAAATAACACCTTTGGGATTGTGGCCTTGGGGCAGATCGTTTCGTGGTCCATGGTACAAAATATCACCAAGAAGCAGCATTTTGTCGCATTTAAATTGATTAAAAAATTCAACCACCTTTTGACAGGCAGTTTGAGAGCCGTGTATATCGGAACAGATAAAATATTTCATGTATTCTTAAAGTATAACACCATTTGGGAAGGGTGGGGGAAATTTTTAAATCACCCCTAAAATTATTCCCCCGATAATGACCATAGCACAGAAAAACCTGTAACCGGTGTTTTTTTCTTTGAAAATAAAACGTCCGCCCAAAATCGTAACAAGGCAGCCACTTTGTTTTATCAGCGTCATGATTGTGATGCGGCTTTCGGAAATACCGTTGGCGATAAAAAGTGCCTTATCACCAATCACAAACATAAGGGCCAGTAGCCAGACCCAGGGATTTTTGAAAACGCTAAAAGAGATTTTTTCCTTGGTGATAATCACAAAAAGCAGGTAAAAAATAATCAGAAAAAGCATGTACCAGAATTGCAGCTGGGACGATGTGATGTCTTTCATCAGAATTTTGTCAAAAAGTCCGGAAATGGCGTTCAAAATGCAGGAAATAAAGGCTAGAAAAATGTAAAAGTTGGGGCTGTGGGATTTTGTGGAAGGAGGATTGTAAGAAGGGGCAGGATTTTGGGCGAGGCTGGACTTGTCGTTTAAGGGGGCGTTTGGCCCTGTGTGCTGGCTGGAGTCTTTTTTGCTGATTATTTGACTGATTTTTTTGATAAAAGGCGGTTTGAACTTCAAAAGAAGGAGCCCGCTACAAACAATTATCAGGCCAAAAATCTGATTGATTTTGAGAACTTCACCCAAAACAAAAACGCCCAAAAGTGTCGCAAATAAAACCCGCGACAAATCCAAAATCCCATAAAGGCTGACCGGCAATTTTTTTAGCGAGCGAAAAGAGCAAATCCAGGCGATAAAAATACAAAATGATTTTATTGCGATGAAGGCGTAATATTTAGGTTGGAGGCCACCTGCCTGGGGGGCTTGGGGAATTACGAAAATAAAGGACAAAAGTGTGTAAACGACCAGAACTTCCATTACCGAGTTTTTGTTCATGGCAAGTTTTTTGGCAATTTCGCGGGAGCCTTTTAAAAGGGCGTAAAGTAAAACAAGAAGCATCCAGGTCATTTTTGGAAATCCTTTTTTGCAGTTTTTGATTTTTTTTGCAAGGCTGCGGATTTTGCGGTCTTGGGAGATTTGATTTTATCAGTTTTTTTTGGTGGGATAAAGAAGGGGGATTTGGTATAATAGGGCATCTCTAAAAACGTATTTGTTAGGGGAGCCTCTAAAAATTGCAATTTTTAGAGGCAACTTTGAAAAGGCGCACTTCTAAGTCTTGCTATTTCCAAGACTTAGAAGTGCCCTTAGGAGTCAAAAAGAATGGTAGAAGTAAAAAATATGGAAGTTTTCGGCCTGGATCGGGCTTTGAATGCTAAGGGAAATTCTTTTAATGTTGGAGAAATTGATACGACTCTTCCTTTTGAAAAATCTGATGATAATAAGCAGTGGAAAGTTGCAAAATCTTTGGGTGGAAATATGTTTCCTCACCAGTCGCACGACGCCTTTATAAAGGGCATTCTTGTGATTTTTGATATTAAGGGCAACGGCGTTTTTATGCCGGAATTTCAGCGTTATCATTTTGCCGATATTGTGATGAGTCAGTCGACCATGCATTCCATGGACAAGTTTATGACTTCTGATTACGACCCTTTCACAAAATATGTTTCCCAGAACACCAAAAAGGAAGCCCGCGAAAATTATGCAAAATATTTGGAAGCAAAAAAAACTGGCGACAAGCAGAAAATTTATCAGGCTTTCGAAGTGATGGTTCATAATCTTCCGAGGGGGCTGGAACTTTGGGCTACGGTTACGACAAATTACCTGCAGCTAAAAACTATCGTAATTCAGCGTTTTCACCATAAAAATATTGAAGATTGGCGGGGCTTTGTGGAAGCCTGTTACAAATTGCCATACTTTAGGGAACTGTGCGGTTTTGAAGGCCCGGAGTGGGATTTGGAGAAGTGGTAATTTTGGAAATGCGTTAGCGATGTGGAAGGCGGCGAAGCCGGCCACCGCAAGCGAAGACAGCCGCCAGGCTGGCTGAGTGCGGAGGCTGGAGCGAAGCGGAACCTGTAACGTAGCGACGGCAACTGACTGCCGACAGGCAGGCCGTTGCCGGAACGCCCAAATGAAAAAGGAGAAAAATCTATGAAATTCATTTCCTGGAATATTGATTCGTTAAATGCAGCTCTTACTTCTTCTTCTGAAAGAGCCATGCTTTCAAAGGTGGTTTTAAAAACTATTTCTGATTATGATGCGGATGTAATTGCAATTCAGGAGACAAAACTGCCGGCGGAGGGACCAAATGCTGCTCACAAGGAGATTTTGGGTCAGTATTTTCCAGATTATGATTTTACCTGGGTTTCTTCGGTTCCACCTGCCAAAAAAGGTTACGCAGGTACAATGGTTTTTTACAAAAAGGCTTATAATCCTAAATCTTCTGTGCCACGACTTGGCTCTCCTGATACAATGGACTGCGAAGGTCGTCTTTTGACTTTGGAATTTGAAAATTTTTATTTTGTGAACGTTTATACTCCCAATGCAGGTGACGGACTTAAACGCCTTGAGGACCGCCAGAAGTGGGATGAACTTTATGCCAGATACCTTGCAGATCTGGACAAAACCAAACCGGTAATTGCCTGTGGTGATTTTAATGTTGCTCATAAGGAAATTGACCTTGCAAACCCAGAAGGCAATCACTTTTCTGCAGGATTCACAGACCAGGAACGGGCTGGGTTTACGGCTTTGCTGCAAAAAGGTTTTGTTGACACTTTCCGCTATTTGCATGGGGATGTAAAAAACATTTATTCCTGGTGGGCTCAGAGAATTAAGACAAGCAAAATCAATAATTCTGGCTGGCGGATTGACTATTTTCTTGTTTCTGACCGCATAAAAAATCTGGTAAAAAAATCAGAAATGATGGATTCCGGGGCAAGGCAAGATCACACTCCGATTTTACTGGAAATTGAGATGTAGTTGAAATGTTTTTTTTGGTGAGGGTGGGGGACTTTTTACTCCCCAACCGCCGAAATTGTAGCTGAAAGGGAATTAAAAAGGGTTGCCCGGATATATTCCAGAAATTTCGGCTTATCCAGATTGTCAGAGTATTTTATGTACCAGATAATCTGACCTTCAAGCATTTGCGTAAAATTGTAGATCAAAAAGTCTTTAAAATCGGCAGTGATTTTCTTTTTTGTATTCTGGCAGCTGTAGTCAATGGCTGCATTTAAAAGTCTATGTATATCATTTTCCAGCATATTTTTAAAATCACTTTCACCAATTGATTCATATGCGGTTTTGCAAAGTTCTTTTTCGCTGTCTATATAGTCCAGAACACAGTCAAAAGCATGGGTAATGTCCTGGCTTGAATTTAAGTACTGGCTTAAAATTTTTTGAATTGACTGGTCATAAGTCCAGTAGAGTAAATCATACATATTTCCAAAGTGATAGTAAAAAGAGTTCCGGTTCATACTGCAGGCGGTCACAATATCACCCACTGTTATTTTTGAAAAGGGTTTATCTTTAATAAAAATTCGGAGGGCGTCTGCCATTTTCTGTTTTGTATCGGTTAAATTTTGAATCTGATTGTTTGTTTCCTGCATAAAGTCTTTTTCTTGAATTATTCGTGTTTTTAAAGTTA
>CAVFQN010000142.1:0-11721 GCA_963624615.1 Treponemataceae bacterium
AACGAAATTTTTGCAGATTATCAGTCTGTAATAGAATCGAACAATAAGGCTATATCCGCTGGCCGCCAACCTGAATATATGTTTTTTCTATATAGAAACAGCGAAAATTTTACATTCCAGGCTTTGGCAGCCCGTTGCTGCATAAGTCAGGAAACACTTGCCACATTAAATCATATTGAAAACGCCCAGGATAATATAAAAGGCAAAACTTTTATTTTGCCAACCGTAAACGGGATTTTTATTGCAAGACAAAGAGGCCTGAATTCCGTAGAAATTTTACTCCAGGAAAATTATAAAACAGAAAGTCTAAACGAAAACTTAACAAAAAAAAATATATGCTATAAAATTGATGGCAGGGATTATCTGTTTTTGCAAAACAAACGTTTTACACCAACAGAACGTGCTTATTTCTTAGATTCTGCCTTACGACTCCCCCTAGACAAAGATTCTTTCCAGATTTCCTCAGAATTCGGAAAACGTAAAAATCCTTTTTCTGGAAAAATGAAAGATCATAATGGAATTGACCTGGCAGCCCCTGAAGGGACTCCGGTTTACGCTATTAAAGATGGGGCTGTTTTTATTGCTGTAGAAAACAATCCGGAATTCGGTAATTATGTAATTCTCCAGCACGACACAGGAAAAATGACCAGCGTTTATGCCCATCTTTCGGAAATTTTGGTTAGCCAATATCAAAATATAAAAAAAGGTGACATAATTGGAACTGTAGGGCAAACTGGAATGGCTACAGGGCCTCATCTCCACTTTGAAATAAGACAGGGTGGAAAAGCGGAAGATCCAAGATTAAAATTGAGACTGGAAAATTAAATTAATGAAAAAATTTACTAGATTACAGTTTATTTTCTCTATTGCAATTTTGCTTGCTGGTGGGAATTTTTTGTTTTCAGAATCTTTCCGGGTAAGCAAAGTTCATGCTGTTTCAATCACCCAGGACGCAAATTCCGAATCCCTTGCAAAACTTGGAATAAACGATTCGCTTGCCATCACCCTTCCTGAAGACAAAACTTTTATTGAAGGTCTGGAGCTAAAAATGGATATTCCCGAAGCTGTTGCCAGCTGGATTGATTCGGTAGCCTGCTCCGTTTATCAGACAATAAAGCCAAAACCAAGCCCTTCTCAAATTGATTACCAGGGAACGAGGGCTTACGTCAGCACTCTACCGGGTAAACTTTCCTGGGTTTTGCAAATTCCAATCAAAAAAGAAAATTCGATTAAATCAAATAGATACACAACAAAGGTCGACACAGTAATAGAAGCAAAAGATAATGTGATTTTTATGCGTTTGCAGCCAGTGATGAAGGGTGTGCCGGAAGAAACCATGAATGCAATTATCCCAATCACTGTAAAACCTATTTTGACCAACAAAGGAATGCTCAATTTGACTTTAACGTCTCCGGAAGAAGAAATTCAGCCTTGCACCGTTTATATTGACGACATTCCTGTGGATTTTTCAACTTCCCCAAATCCTCTGCTGGAAACTGGGGTTCATAATATTTCGATTATTTCTGAAGCCTACCGAAACGAAATCCGCACTGTAAGAATTGACCAGGCAAAAATCACCGACCTTACCGTACAGATGAAAAGCATTGAACCTACCCTGCTGATTACCGCCCCAGAAGGCACCACTATTATTTTTGATGACCAGCCTTGCACAACAATTGGAAAAGAATTCCAGATTTCTGAAGGCGAACACAAAATCAAATTTTCGATTGGTGATTATGAAATTGTAAGAAACATTTCTGCCATCAAGGGAAAGACCTACAAGGCAAATTTTTCTTTGGATTTGCAAATCAGCGAAGAATAATTTTTAGAGACTTCCATTTTAGAGTTTCCCTATCAGCAAAAAAATCCTAAAAAAATTTTATTTTAAATTAAAGATTTCCCGACCTGGAGACGATAATAAATATATCGGGAACATTTTCCCCTCCCACCCATGTTCCCGATTGCCTGATGGGCATGGCTCGGTTTCTACCGAGCCTTTTTTTTTTGCCAAAAAAGGCATCTCTAAAAATCGCAATTTTTAGAGGCTTTCTTGTAACTAAGTCCCAAATCAACTATAATGTATTGCTATGACTAAGATTAAAAAATCTGGAATTGTTTTTTTAACTTTGCTTTTCCTCAGTGCCATTTTACTTGGAGCTTTTCTTGGCTGGGCACTTTCAGAGACTAAAAATATAAAAAATTCTGAATACATCACAGAATTTGACACTGCACTTCCGACAAAACTGCTTGATATAAACGGCGAAATTATCACAGAATTCGCTTCGGACGAAAAACGCGAAATCATTTCCTATCAGAAGCTCCCCCAGCATTTGATTGATGCTTTAATTACCCGCGAAGACCGCATTTTTTTCTCTCACAAGGGATTTTCTTTTAAGGCTGTTTTGCGTGCCGTAGTAGGAAAATTGACAGGTTCTTCACTGGGAGGTGGTTCTACCCTGACCCAGCAGATTGCCGGAACTCTTTACGCAGACCGAACGGATATGTCTATCACCCGAAAAATCAAGGAGTTGTGGTGGGCCATTCAGATGGAACGCCGTTATTCTAAAAACGAAATTCTGGAACTTTATCTGAATAAAATTTATTTTGGTGGCGGAACTTACGGGGTAAATGCAGCCTCAAAATATTATTTTGGTCACGATGCAACGGAAATTACCCCGGCAGAGGCCGCCATCCTCGTAATCCAGCTTTCAAATCCTGCATTTTATAATCCTTTTGACCATCCTAACCGGGCAATGGACAGGCAAAAAGGAGTTTTGGATTCTATGGTTGCCCAGGGATTTATCACCCAGGAAGAAGCCAACGAGTCTTTTGAAAATTATTGGGCAAATTTTGATTATACCCGAACATCTTCATCAGCATATATGATGCGTGATGATAAAGCTCCTTGGTTTAGTGAATATGTTCGCCGAGAATTGGGAAATATGATTTATGGTTCTGATGATATTTACACATCAGGCTTTACCGTAAATACCACTTTGAACCTGGAACACCAGATTATTGCCCAAAATGTAATGGAAAAATGGATTGAAACGGCAAATAACCGCTACAAAAGGGAACATTCAACTAAATCTAACCTTGCATTTAATACTTACGTTCCTCTCACAGAAATGCTTTCGCTTTTGTTTGATATTCCATCGCTAAAAGTTTCTGAACAAAGGGCGGAAACGGTAGCAAATTCCGCTTACATCAGTGAAATTAACCCGGTTCTGGATGTTGTTTCTCTTATGACAGGAACCGATAAGCTCAAGGTCAACATTATCAACAGAGCTACCGCAATTTCTAAACAGGAAGATGAAAAGACTACAATCGAAGGAACCATGGTTGCCTTAAATCACGAAAACGGCTACATAGACGCTTTGGTTGGTGGCAGTAAGTTTGATTCTGATAACCAGTTTATTCGTGCGACTCAGGCAAAAGTTCAGCCGGGGTCTACATTCAAGCCTTTATATTATTCTGCAGCAATTGATTCAAAAAAATACAGTCCGACAACTCAAATTTCTGATACACCGGTTGTTTTCTATACTTCTGACGGAAAACCTTACATTCCGCTCAATTTTAAGGGTGAATGGGAAGGAAATGTTTCACTTTACCGGGCTCTCACCCGCTCAATGAACGTTCCATCTCTCAAAGTTCTGGACGGTATCGGATTTGAAGCAGCAATCAACAGAGCGGTTGCCCTTCTGGGAATTCCAAAGGAAGAAGTTAATTCCAGAGGATTTGTTCCCGGCTACCCGATTGGACTTGGAGTTTGTTCTGTTAGGCCTATCGAAATGGCCAGGGCTTACGCAATTTTTGCAAATGGTGGTAAAGAAATTACTCCAATGGCAATCCGTACGGTTGAAGATAAAAACGGCAACGTGATTTTAAATCCTGAACTTGATATAAGACGTGAACAGGCAGCAAAAGATAATAACCAGGTTATTTCGCCACAAACCGCTTTTGTAATGACAAAACTTTTGGAACAGACAGTAAATAACGGTGGTACGCTTTCTGCTCAAAAATGGCATTTTGATTACAGAGATGCAAGCGGCAAAAAGTACACAATGCCTGCAGGTGGTAAAACTGGTACAACACAGAACTGGGCGGATGCCTGGACTTGCGGTATTACCCCTTACTATGCGGCAGCCTTCTGGTTCGGATTCGATAAACCGGGCCAGTCACTTGGCTTGAATATTACAGGTGCTACCCTGGCAGGTTTTGCCTGGGGTGAATATTTTGATAAAATTCACGCAAATCTCCCTTACAAAGACTGGAATAAGCCTCTTGAAGGTGTAATTCAGGTAACTGTTTGTGCAGAAAGCGGCCAGCTGCTCACAGATGCTTGTGGTGATAATACAACTACCCAATGGTATCTGGAAGGAACCCAACCGACAGAAATGTGTCCAATTCATTCATCATCATCAAATTCTACCCTGGCAATCAGCCGTCTGCAAAAAGAAATGATAAAATCAGGACAAAGATGGGCTCAGCAAATTGACACAAGTCCTTTGACCATAAATTGGGATTTACTCTCAGAAAATTATACAGATTCTTCAGATTCAGATTATAATTATGAAGATAGTGACGAAAATGATGAAGAAGATTTTTCTGACATCAGCGAAAATCAGGATTATGATTATAACTATCTGATGGAATAGAAAAAAAAGATTTTTAGGGATACCCTGCACGGAGGCTGAGAATGTTAGTACCAATCAAAGACATAAAAATTAAAAAACGCGTTCGTAAGGATCTAGGAAATCTTGAAGATTTAAAAGATAGTCTCCAAACTTATGGACTTTTGAATCCTATCACTCTCAACAGCCGCCACGAATTAATTGCAGGCGAACGCCGGCTTCAAGCTGCAATTCAACTTGGCTGGACCAGTATAAATGCCAACATCATAGACAACATTTCCGAAATTGACCAGCTTGAAATGGAAATTGAAGAAAATAACCAGCGAAAAGAATTTACCGACGCAGAACTGATGGAAGGCTACAAAAGGCTCAATAAACTCAAAAATCCAGGATTTTTTTATCGGATTTTCCTCTTTTTCAAACGCCTTTTCCAGAAAATCGCGGATTTTTTCAAAAATAAAAAATAAAAAATGGCAGGAAAATCCTCCAAAACTGAGGCATCTATGAATCATACAAAAAAAATCGTCCTTATCACCCTGTTTTTTGCGTTTATTTTTACTGAAAATATTTTTTCTATTGGGGCTGGAGCCCAGATTGGTGCAATTCCTTCGATTGATATTGACGAAAATGGCGTAGACTTCGAGGATTTTGAAGGAAATTTAACTGGTACGGTTCATTTGTTTAGAATTCCTGCGGTTTTTGGGTTCGGGATGAATGTCGGAAAAGATTCTTTTGACAAAGATAAGGTCGATTCCGATTTTGTGCTTGGACTTGCAGGATTTTTTGACTATTGGATTTCAGAAATCCAGCTTGATAATATCTGGAACCTTTACACCGGCTTTGGTTTTTACGGCAAAGTGATGATGGATTTTGACAAAAACTTTACGGCAAGTCTTGGCTCTCGTTTTTTTGTAGGAACGAACTGGCTTTTTATTGATAATTATGTTGAATATTATGCCCAAATGAATATCGTTCCAACTTATGTTACCAGGTTGACAGATTTTGCAGACAAATCCGGAAAATTCAGACTTTGCCTGCCTTTAGAAACCGGCATCCGCCTGCATTTTTAGTTTTTTTCCGCCAAAACTCCCCCAACATAATCAATCACTTGGTCGGCACTTTCTTCCAACTGCCAGGGGGAATTTATAACCAACATTCCGCTGCCGTACAAACGCGGTAAATCAGTTTTTTCTTTGGGATAGGCGATCAACTGCAAATTAGAAATTTCAGTATTTTCATTAACCGATTTTACAGAATCTGTGATTGTAGAAATCATGGCTTCAATTTCGCTCTGCCGATGGACAAGCAAAGGATACCAAAGCAAAATAATTCCGTTGGACCATTTTTTGTTTATCTGACAAATTGTTTTGGTCGCATCAAGATAATCCTGATTTTCTTCATAACTAGGATCAATGAGAACCGCCCCCCGTTTTGTTGCAGGCGGAGTCAGGGCTTTTATCATTTCCCAGCCATTACGATTATGAATTTGAATTGCAGGGGAATTATCAGTTTTGAATAAAGGGTCATTCATATTTCGGCGAAGATTTTCTATTTCCTGGGGATGAAGTTCCGACAAAACTAAAAAATCACCATTTCGCATCAAACGCCGCTCAATTTCCGGAGAACCAGGGTAAAGATTTTTGTCGGCATATTGTTTTATAAGATTAAGATAAGATGACAACTCTTTTGGCGGATTATCAGCTTTCAAAAGTTTTTGAACTCCCCTTTCGGCTTCGCCAGTTTTCAAAATCCTGTTATCAAAAAAATCATAAAGACCGGAAGCGGAATGGGTATCAAAAAAAGTGTAAGGCTTATCTTTTTTGTTCAAATTATTTAAAACAAAAGCCAAAACAAAATGTTTTAAAATGTCGGCGTGATTGCCGGCGTGGAAGGCGTGCTGATAACTTAACATAGCCACATTTTATCATAAAATTTGCTATAATAGAAACCTAAAAAATCTGAAAAATCACTATTGCACAGGAGTTTTTTATGAAGGTTATAATCGAAAATGATTTGTTTAAGGCTGAAATCAATAGTTTTGGGGCTGAAATTCAGCATTTTATTAAAAAGGATGATGGAACGGAACTTATTTGGAACGGAGATTCGGCTATCTGGAAAAATCATGCTCCTATCCTCTTTCCATTTGTAGCCCGCTGTCTAGGTGGTTACTTTATGATTGGGGGCAAAAAATGCGAATATTCGCGAAATCATGGTTTTGCCCGCGACCTTGAAACAAAAATTATCTGCCAGAAAAAAACTAAGGCGGTTTTTGAGCTGACTGAAAGCTCTGAAACTTTGAACCGCTTTCCATATAAATTTTCACTGATTACAGAATATGAAGTGACAGACCAGGGATTAAACTGGAAGATTTCTATAAAAAATAAGGACCAAAAAGATTTTAAATTTGCGGTAGGAACTCATGCAGCTTTTGCCTGCCCGCGAAATACAGATCCGGCTGGAATGGAAATTTCTGACTACCAGGTGGAATTTGAGGAAAAAGAACCACTTACCAGCGTTGTTTGCACGCCAGAAGGCTATATTGATGTGAATGCTGATGGAAAAGCTCCTTATACAAGACCTTACGGCGAAAAAGAAGCAGGCATTATCCCTTTGACAAAGGATGGATTTGGAAACGGCCATCTTTTTGGAGATTTTAAATCTAACTGGGTGGGGCTTAGAAATAAAAAAACAGGGGCATTACTGTCCATTTCAACGAAAGGTTTTCCATATTGTATGATTTGGCAGAATACGGCAGGGGCACCTCAATTTGTTTGTATTGAACCTTGGCATGGCATTCCAGACGCAATCAATACCGACCACGAGTGGGAAAATAAACTTGGTATGAATACGGTAAAAGCAGGGCAAGTTTTTGAATGTCAGCAGGATATTAGATTCCAGAAATAGAGATTTTTTGGAAAACTACCCAAAAATGTCGTGGCTGGAAGGAGGGGAAAGATTTTTCCTCCCCTCTATTCAACCACATCCTAGTCCACTAAAACTTTATCTTTGCCCTAAGCTTTTGCAAAGTCCAGTTTTCCATCCTTGCAGGAAACTTTCACATTGGAATCTTCCAGAATGTTTCCAGCCAGCAATTCCTTTGCAAGAGGATTTTCGACATAAGTTTGAATTGCTCGCTTTACAGGACGGGCTCCCATTGCAGGATCATAGCCAACATTTCCAAGGAAATCCAGAGCGGACTGGTCAAAATCCAGAGTAATTTTTCGATCGCTAAGACGTGCCTGAACCCGCTCCAACTGCAATTTGATAATAGAGTCGATGCAGGATTTATCCAGCTGCTGGAACATTACTGTTTCATCAATACGGTTCAAAAACTCCGGACGGAAAGTTTTGTGCAAAAGGTCATTTATCTGGTCTTTCAACTTTGCCTGCAGTTCAGGATTGTTTGCGGCTTCCAAAATCAAATCACTTCCCAAGTTACTTGTCATAATAATGATTGTATTTTTGAAATCGACAACTCTGCCTTGACCATCTGTAAGACGACCATCATCCAAAACCTGCAAAAGCACGTTGAAAACATCAGGATGGGCTTTTTCAACTTCATCAAAAAGAATAACGCTGTAAGGTCGTCTGCGTACCGCCTCAGTAAGCTGACCTCCTTCATCGTAGCCAACATATCCTGGAGGAGCTCCGATAAGACGGGTCACAGAAAATTTTTCCATATACTCGCTCATATCCAAACGGGTCAAGGCTTTTTCATCGTTGAAAAGAAAATCGGCAAGAGTTTTTGCAAGTTCAGTTTTACCAACCCCAGTTGGACCTATGAACATAAAACTTCCCAAAGGTCTGTTCGGATCATTCAAACCGCTGCGGTTTCGTCTGATAGCATCTGAAACAACTTGAACGGCTTCGTTCTGACCAACAACCCTCTTGTGCAAAACCGATTCCAGTTCCAGATATTTCTGTTTTTCGCCTTTCATCATTTTGACAACAGGAATTCCAGACCAGGAAGAAACAACTTTTGCAATATCTTCTTCGGTAACAGCCTGGCGAAGTAAACTTTCGCGACCGGAGTCTTCTTTTTGTTTTTCGGCAGCCAGGGCGTCATTCAATTCCTTTTGCATTGCAGGAATTGTCGAATATTTCAGTTCAGCCGCTTTTGCAAGATTACCTTCGCGGGTATATTTTTCTTCCTCAAAACGTGCCTGCTCCAGTTTTTCTTTGAGTTCCCGACTTTTTCCAATGCTGGCTTTTTCATTTTGCCACTGCATTTTCATTGCATCGCGTTTGCTGGTAAGTTCGGACAATTCTTTTTCCAGCTTAGCCAATCGCTCTTTGGAAGCATCATCATCTTCCTTGCTCAAAGACTGTTTTTCAATCTGCAGCTGCAAAATTTTTCGTTCAACCTGGTCAAGTTCAACCGGCTGGCTTTCAATTTCCATTTTAAGGCGGCTGGCAGCTTCATCAACAAGGTCAATGGCTTTATCTGGCAAAAATCTGTTTGTGATATAGCGGTTTGACAAAGTTGCGGCTGCAACCAGAGCTTCATCTTCAATACGAACCCCATGATGGATTTCATATTTTTCACGAAGCCCACGCAAAATAGCAATTGTATCTTCCACACTAGGCTCTTTACAGTAAACCTGCTGGAAACGACGCTCCAGGGCGGCATCTTTCTCTATGTATTTTCTATATTCATCCAAAGTCGTTGCACCAATTGCCCTGAGTTCACCACGCGCAAGGGCCGGCTTCAAAAGGTTGGAAGCGTCCATACTGCCTTCGCTAGCCCCAGCCCCAACCAGAGTATGCAATTCATCAATAAAGAGGATGATTTGCCCCTCGGATTTTTGAACTTCTGTGATGAGAGCCTTGAGCCTTTCCTCAAATTCACCGCGAAATTTTGCACCGGCAACAAGACTTCCCAAATCCAAAGCCAAAAGCCTTTTATTTTTCAGACTTTCAGGAACATCTCCGGCTGCAATTCGCCTTGCAAGACCTTCGACAATGGCAGTTTTACCAACGCCAGGCTCACCAATAATTACCGGATTATTTTTTGTACGACGACAAAGAACCTGCATAACCCGCCTGATTTCTTCATCACGACCAATAACAGGATCAATTTTGTCCTGTCGGGCAGCGGCTGTCAAATCGCGGCAATATTTTTCCAGGGATCGGGTTTTTGCTTCCGGATCCTGGCTATCAACAGTCTGATTACCCCGCACCGATTTCAAAGCTTCGATTATGGCTTTATGGTCAATTCCGTTTTTACGCAGCAATTCGCCGGTTCTGCCATCAGATTCAGACATAGCCAAAAGCAAATGTTCCGTAGAAAGATACTGATCATGCAGGGCTTTCATTTCGTTTTCAGATTTTGCAAGAATTTTCTGCATTTCTGATGAAAAATAAACCTGAGCTCCGCCCGAAACTTTCGGATTTTCTTTTATCAAATCTTTGACTTTGCCAAGTAAATCAGGAACTTGAACGCCGATTCTTTCAACAATTGGAGCAATCAGTCCATCCTGCTGTTCAAGTAAAGCTTGAAGGACATGTTCTGCACCAATTTCAGAATTATCGTTTTTGTTCGCAATAGAAGAAGCCTCCTGTAGGGCTTCCTGTGTTTTGATTGTAAAATTTTCGTAATTCATAAGCATCACCTTCATTTTTAAACTAATAATGAATAGTGATTTCGGCAAATTTTTTTTGTGAGATTTCGGAAAGATGATGGTATGACTAGGAGTAGAAAAAGCCTCTTTTGGTGGGGAAATGTCTGAGAACTAGGGAAATGCCTGAAACCTAAAGAAATATCTGGGTGGTAGGAAAATCCCCTTACACTTCCCCATCCTCGTTGTGACCAAATTCACAGACAACTTTTGCAAGTTTGGCGTGTTCAATTTGTTCCAGGGTAGACCCGATTTTTTTGTAAAGTTTGATTTCGCCAGAGCCAGTTGCCCCTTCCAAAAGGTTCAAAACTTTTCGCTCCCCTTCCGGCAGTTCCAGCTGACGATTGTAAAGTTCCTTGATTTTGCAATAAACATCAATATCTATAACCCAGGTCTTATTTGCAAGGCTTACAGACCAGTGAAGCTGATTGTTTTCAGGCTCATCACATTCCGGCATCTGGCTACAATCCCAAATTGCAGTGTAGTGACGTTTTCCTCCATCAGCACAAAGTTTAATCTCAATATCTTCAAAATTCCCGATAAATGAAAGACGGTCTTCAAAAGAACCTTGAACCGCAAAAGAAGAATTAAAAAGAGTTTTTCCTGTAATTACGCTCGTTAAATTAGATGTAGAAAGATGGAACCAAGGTTCAGGAGTTTTATCTCCCCACAGACGTTCTATGTAGCCATTACAGCGTCTTGCATCAACCAGATAATCATTTCCATCAAAAGAAATTTTTCCTGTAAACGACGCATGCAGCCCTTCCGGGAACCAGCGGCAGGCAGATCCATCATAGCCATCTGTAGATTGTGTATCGATAATGTAACTTAAATTCCAACTGGCATAACCACTGTCACAAAAATATTCGGGATGGGCAGTTTTGTCTTCCTGGGAAACACTCAAAAATCCGGTCAATTTTGAATCAGAAAAAAGTTTATTTCCAATCTGAACTTCAAAAGGTCTTGCATTGAATTTTATATCTTTTACTGGAAAATAATGACAAAGTTGTTTTGCAGAAAGCCCCAACATTCCAACTCTGAGAGAACAATACGACGGCTGAACAATTGTTTCGGTATTTAAATTTGCTGCGGATTGGGTGCCGGCCAGGGCGTATTGCAAATCATCGGCGGTAAGATTAATTCTTGGCTTAAAACCCAATTGCACATCGGAAGGTGAAGTCCAAGGATTGAGCATTTCGAGTTCGATAAAAAACATCTGCTCCGCCCCAGAAATGGCTTCCACCCCATGAAAAAAGAAACGCCAGTAATTTATTCCCAGCTTCTTTTTTGCCCCAGTTAATCCGTATTTATATTCTTTTGTATTTAAACTTGTTTTAGACATTCCCCAAAAATTCCTTAAAAATTCCCTTTCCTAACATTTTATTTTCGGCATTTTTAAGAAAAATATTAAGGACAAAAAAAAACTGCCCTTTCCAAAGTTTTCCAACTTCAAAGGCAGTCTCTTTCAA